>CACBAW010000065.1 GCA_902537275.1 uncultured Synechococcaceae cyanobacterium | reverse complement strand
AAAATGTTCTTGGTTGTGAAATCAACGAAAATGATGGTCTAGGTACAATTGATGAATGGGATTCAATGGCTCAATTATCTATCTTACTTGCTATTGAGCAAAATTATAATATTAGATTCTCAGTCAATGAACTAACAAATGTTACAAGTTTATCCTCATGGATATTAATAACAAATCAGAAAATCAAAAACCTAGAATAAACGAATTATTAACTTATGATTTTATTCAGAAAAAAAATATAGATAATAACCTAAGAAATACTTTTAATAATCTTGCAAATGATACTTATCTCAAACATAAATATACATTTCGAAAAAGGGCTTTCACAAAATGTCTTATTGATAAAGACTTTAATTTAAAAGTTTTAAAAACTCAAACTTTTAAACAAGATATAAGAATCAATAAATATGCTGGAGGAATTCCAAGAAACTATCCAATTGTAAATAGTTTAGTGGTTGATTATATACAAAAATTCTTTGAGTTAAATAAATATTACTTTTCAGACTTAAAACCAAACTCTGAAATTGGTATTCATCAAATAAGAATAACTACAATAAATAATAATGAAGGTCATCCTGTCCCTGAGGGCTATCATCAGGATGGAGTTGATTACGTAATTATTATTCCTATTCAATCTTATGGTATATGCGGTGGTATAAATTCTATTAGATATGGTTCTCAAGATGGGGCTGAGATTCTTAATGAGAAATTAGATTTTGAAAAAGTTCTAATATTAAATGATCGAAGAGTTTTTCATTATGCATCACCAATATACGCAAAGTATGAAAATATAGAGGGGTACAGAGACTCCATAATCTTAACGATAGAAAAAGTTTGATCATGCTTTTTTATAAATACTTACATGATTACCTTGAAAATTATGAATTAGATGAAAATTTACTTTCAGATTCTGAAAAATCATATACAAAAGTCGAAATCTATAAATTAGTCAATAAATTTAAAAATAATCCTTTTCAGGAAAGATTAATAATTGGAATTCTTATAGATAGAGGTACTGATTACTTAATTTTATACATTGCATTTTTAGCCTTGGGTATAACTGTTGTACCTTTGAACAAAAATTGGACTAATGATTATATTTCATTTGTTTTAAAAGAATCAAAGGTAAATACATTAATTATCAATAAAGAAATTTTTGCTGAGAATAAATTTAATGAGTATGTTAATTTAATAAATTTTGAAGATTTATTTGCTGATAATTTCTGTTTTGCGGAACCCAAAATTAATTCTAATGAGGATTCAATATCATATATAGTATTTACTTCAGGTACAACTGGTCTTCCTAAAGGTGTGAAGATCTCAAGATCTTCATTTAATGAGTATATTAAAAACTTTCCAACTGATAAATTTTATAAAAAGAAAGGTTATCACTTAATAACTGGTGAAATTAATTTTGATATTATTCTTGCAGATTTGGTTATTGCCTTAAAAAACAAACGAAAAATTTTTATTGAAGATAACAAAAATATATTTAATATTGCTTATTCATTAATGAGAAAAGATATAGTAAGTGCGTATTTTGTACCTACTTTTTTAAAATCAATTTTATTAATAGTTGATGGAAGATTTGACAATGATCTTAAAGAAAAAAAAGAAATAATCTTTTATTCAGGAGGAGAAGTACTTGATTCAAAAATATGTAGAAAAATTAGAGAAAATTTTAAATTATCAATAATTTATAATAATTATGGGCCTACAGAGGTCACAATTAATTGCTTGCATTGCCTAATTACTGACGAAATGATTCAGAGTGAGAGAATACCAACAGGTCTCCCATTTAAATCATTAAATTATGTTTTTGATGTACAAAATAATATTTGTAAAAAGGGAATGAGTGGTCAATTATTGGTTGGTGGTGCTCAAGTTATGACAGGATATACAAATTTGGAAAATAAAAAAAATGAAAAGATAGTTAACTCAAAGGAAGGAAAAATATATTATAAAACAGGAGATTTATTTGAATATGCTTTAGATGGATATTTTTATTATCTTGGAAGAGAAGATAGCGAAATAAAAATACATGGAAATAGAATAAATCTTGAAA
>CACBAW010000064.1 GCA_902537275.1 uncultured Synechococcaceae cyanobacterium | reverse complement strand
AATAAAAGGGCTACATAATTTTAAAGAAAATAAAATAATAATATGTACTGAAAATGCAAAAAGGAAAACAAATTTTAGAAATAAGAATCAACAACCACATAAAGATAACTTCAAAACAGAAAGGGCGATCAGAAAAGCATTAAGACACGAAGCAACTCATGCGATACAAAAATGTAATAACAATAAAACAATATGGGGGATAAAAAAATTAGAAAGCAAATTGCATCAAAGTAAAAGAAAAGCATTAGAGTTCTCTAGTTCAAATTTTTCTGGGACTTATGCGAAAGAAGTAGAAGCTTATGTTTTTGAAGATAAACCCAAAAAAGTTAAAAACTTGATTAAAAAATACTGCCTATAAATTAAAAATTTTTATATTAACTAGCGAGGAAATTGCCACAACGTTGTTTGTCTAAGAAATTTATATGTTGTCTTTCTAGATAATATAATTCCTGAAATTTAATGGCATCTGAGTTTAAATCCTTAAAAAGATCATCTATCTCTTTATTTGTATTTGAAGAACCTGAAGAAGGATTATCAATTAAAATAGATATACAATTTTCTAAAGTTTTTAATCTTTGAGATCCCCAAGATTCTATTAAGTGTCTACATCTTTTTAGAGAATTATATTTCTCAAGAAGTGATAATGTTCCTAGTAAATTGTCCTTAGGATTACTAAGCAATGTTAAAAACAATTCATTTGGATTAATAAAAATATTGACTTTATTTGATAATTCAGGATTATTGAGAGCTAAGTGGTCAGGCAAGAGTGAAATTAAGTTAATAGAAGAAAATTCTTTTTGAAGATTTTGAATATTTGATTGTTTTAAATCATTTAAGTAATTTAAACCTAAATTATTTTGTTCAATTTTTGAAATAGCTTCCCATAGATTTTGAATATAACTAGTATTAAAAACATTAATTTCTCTTTTAAGAAATTCATCACGAATAAATAGTCTAAGATCTGGACAATGTAAATAATAAAAAATTATTTCCGATTCATTTTTCTCCCGTCGGGAAATTTCATTTGGTTGTTCAAATTTTTTTGATCTACCATGCCAACGAAATCCCTTTACTTGATTTCTTAAATCTTGTTCAAACTGTATTGCCAACCTAGCTTGTCCCTTACTTAATTGTTCGGAAACCTTTTGTAAATAATGAGTTCTGGTTGATGATTGAGGTAATTTACTCAACAATTTTACCAATGAAGAAATAACACTTTGGAAAATTTCAGACTTAGTTAAATCTTGATCTTTAAAGATCTGATCAATCTCCCAATCAATCCAAAAGGATGAATTATCAATTAAATTAAAATAATCTTCAGGTGTATGACTATTCAAATATTCGTCAGGATCTTTAAAATGACTTAATTGAAGTATCTTAAGATTAATTTGATCATGAAGAGATAGGGTCTCAACTTCTTTAATTACTCTTTTTGTAGCTAAAATTCCTGCATTATCAGAATCAAAATTCAAAATTATATTTTTATTATCTGTACATCTACATAGTTGAGAAATTTGATACTTATTTAATGCGGTACCGAGAGAAGCCACAGAATTAGTTACACCCTTTGAATGAAGAGAAATAACATCAAAGTAGCCTTCAACAATAATAGCTTTATCTCTTTTTCTAATATCACTAGAAGCTTTTTCGAAGGCAAACAACATTTTTCCCTTTTCAAATATTTCTGATTCAGGAGAATTAAGATATTTAGGTTCCTGACCATCCAGAGATCTTCCTCCAAAGGCAACTACTCTTCCCTGCATATCATGTATTGGAACAATTAATCTATTTCTAAAACGATCATAAATCTTGTCAGAATTATCTTTAGAAATTGCAAGGCCTGAAGCTAATATTAAATTAATAGGGAATTTTTCTACCTTGGAAAGATAATTAAATAAATCATTCCACGAATTTGGGGCAAAACCTAATTCAAAGTTATCAATAATCTTGTTACTCAAGTTTCTCTGTGATGTTAAATATTTCATGGCTTCAAAACCAAGAGAATTATTTAATTGAGACTTAAACCAATTTTTAGTGACTCTTAATATTTTATAAAGCTCTTCCTTTCTAGATAGT
>CACBAW010000063.1 GCA_902537275.1 uncultured Synechococcaceae cyanobacterium | reverse complement strand
TTACTATTTCTTTTGAACAAGTATGAAAGAGAATTTATCTGAAATAACAAAATATATTCAAATTGCGAGGGAGAATCATAAAAAAGGAAATATATATCAAGCTAATGAAATTTATAAGAAATTAATCAATCAAAAAATCTATACGTATGATTTACTTTTTTCATACGGATTATTTTGTAAAGAGATTAATAATTTAAAGATTGCAAAAAATTTATTTGTTTTATCTATTAAGAAATATCCCTCAAAAATTAATTCATATATATTGTTAGCTGAAATTTTAAGAAAAGAGAATAAAGTTGATGATGCTTTAAAAACACTACATGCAGCAAAAAAAATAGAAAAATCAAATCCTGATATTGATTATAATTTATCTATCTCTTACAAAACTATTAAATTATTTAGAGAAGCAATATTATCTATTGACTCTGCAATAAAGCTTCAGCCTAAAAACCAAATATATCAAATTTTAAAAGCAGATATACTTATCGAATTTTTTAAAAATGAAGAGGCAAAAAAATTATTAGTTAATTTAAAATTACCAATTAATAGCCCCTTACATTTTCAAAAGGAAATTTTAATTTCGAAGATATTTATTAATCAAAAGGAATATAAATTAGCTGAAGATGTTCTTTTAGGATTAAGAAAACTATTTTGTAAAGAGAGAATTTTATACCTTAATCTGAGTGATCTTTATTTCAAAAATAGAGAATTAGAAAAAGGAATTTTAATTTTACAGGAAGGCATAAAAAATTTTCCAAAATTCATTCCGTTGAGGTTTAATTTGGGAATCATGTACAGAAATTTAGGGTTAATAGAATTATCTATTAAGACTCATTTGGATATCTTATTAGATGATCAACTTAATTCAAATAGTTATTATGAATTATCAACTATGTATAATTTCTCAAATCATAATGAGCAATTAAAAACGCTTCTTAATGTAGATATAGGAAATCTCTCCCCAATGGAAAAAATATACTTTTGTTATTCAAAGTCCAATGCCTACCATAACAAAAAAGACTATAAGAAAAGTGCATATTTTCTCAAAATAGCTAATGACGAAAAACTCAAGATACAACCATCTGATTTGAAAAAAAAGTTGAATACTGGTGAATACTTCAGGAATTTAAAAATAGATCAGAATTTAAACTTTGAGAAAGTGAAAGATAGCAATCAATATTTATTCATTGTAGGAATGCCTAGGTGTGGGAGTACATTGCTAGAAAGTATTTTAAGTCTTAATCCTAAGGTTAAGGATCTTGGAGAGGTTACCTTTTTAGAAGAATCTCTTCAGAAATCTGATAATTTGCTTGAAGTTAGAAAACTATATAAAGAAAAAGTCATGTTGGTTAACTCAAAACAGAAAACTTTTACAGATAAAAATTTGTTTAACTTCTTATATTGTCCAATTATCTATAATTTTTTCCCAAATGCAAAGATTATTCACTGTATTAGGAATCCACTTGATAATATTCTGTCTATTTATAGAACTAATTTTTTAAATCAAAGTTTTTCAAGTTCATTAAATGATATTTCTGATTTATATTTATATCATCTAAAGCTTATGAGAGAATATAAGAGTAAATTTGGATCAATAATTTATAGTTATGATTATGAAAAGGTAGTTAGAGATCCTAAAGAAACTATTCAAGATTTAATAAATTGGCTTGATTGGGAATGGAATGAAAAATATCTCTCACCTCAAAAAAGTAAGAGAAGCGTATTTACGGCAAGCAGTGCTCAAGTTAGAAAAAAAATAAATTCAAACTCCTCTGGATGTTGGGAAAAATATAAAGATTTGCTTGAACCTATTAGTGAATTATTCCCTAAGTACAATTAAATTAATGGCTTAATAGCTTTTGCAATTTATTTATATTGCACTAATATGAAAAGACAATTTCATTATGTGTGAGGAATTTTTATGAAGTTTTTCCATCAATTGCTGGTTGCTCCGGCAGCTCTTGGTCTTTTAGCTCCATTATCTGTAAGTGCTTCCGAAATTAATCTTGATGCTATTTCTAAATACTCGGAAGATAATTTAGAGATAGATGAAAATCTATTTAAACAAAATACTCCTAACAAAA
>CACBAW010000062.1 GCA_902537275.1 uncultured Synechococcaceae cyanobacterium | reverse complement strand
GTTCAAAAAATCTTTTTGCCAAGATTTGTCATTCCATTTATTAGTTATTCAATTTATTCCTTTAGTAGTGCTATAGTAACCAAAATAATTCAGCGCCATAAATAATCCTTATCGTTACAATTACTGTCAAAGAAAATCTTTTCATTTACTATCATTTAATTATATCCATTAGTAAATTTCGCAAATAAATTATATTAGATGGATGAGAAAATAAAAAAAGAAATACTAGCATTTAAAGCCTTAGAAAAAGGCAACTATCTAGAGGCAGAAAATTTATTTAGAGAAATTGTCTCAAGTGGAACTAATAATTATTCTGTTTATGGAAGCTTGGCTGTTTTAAGTGGAAAAAAAGGAAATGTTGAAGAAATGTTCGAATACTTAACGTATTCAACCAAACTAAACCCAAAATACGCTGAAGGACATTTTAATTTAGGCATTATTTATTTAAAAAAAGGGGATTTTGATAATGCTGCACATTCTTTCTTAAACACAATAAGAATAAGGCCTGAAGACTCAAATGCTCTAAATATGCTTGGAGTAGCTTTTTTTAAAAAAGGAAATATAGAATCATCAATTAATTATTATTTAAAGGCGATAGAATTAAATCCCCATAACGACAGAATCTATAACAACCTTGCAATTGCATATTCAAAGTCAGGTAATTTTGAAGCTGCTGAATTAGTTTACTTAAAGGCCTTAAAAATAGATTCAAATAGTTTTTCTACACTTTTTAATTTAGGAAGAATTTATCAACAAAAAGGTGATTTAGAAAAAGCTTTGGAAACTTTCGAAACAATATTAAAGCTCAAAAATGTTAATTCCCTTGATTTGGTGTTCAATGAAATTGGAATAACCTTACAAAAAAAAGAAGATTTTCATTCAGCTATTAAATCTTATCTAAAAGCAATTAAGCTAAATAAAAATTCAGTCCAGTTTTACAATAATTTGGGTTATGCTCAATTTGAAATAGAGGATTTTGATTCCGCTACCTCAAGTTTTTTTAAGGCAATTAAACTTAATCCTAAAAACGCAATAGCTAGAAAAAATTTAAGTAAAATCTTTTTACTAAAAGGAAATTACAAGGAGGGGTTGAAAAATTATGAATACAGGTATAAGCATACAAACAAAAGAATCCTTCCACATGCATCCCCCAGCATTCCTATTTGGAGTGGGGAGGATTCAGAGAGGCCTAATAAGTTATTAATTGTTTCAGAACAAGGTTTAGGAGATACCCTCCAGTTCATGAGATTTTTACCTTTATTAAGAAAAAAAGATCAAAAGGTTTATTTTTGTGCTCAAGAAAAGCTTCACGGTGTAATCAAAAATTCAAAAATAGACTTTGATCCACTGTCTCCAAATCAAGCAAATAAATTTTCAGAAGGCAAATGGATTCCATTATTATCACTTCCAAAAATACTAAATATTAGTCCAAATAATCAACTGATAAAAGCTCCCTATATATATTCTGATGAATATTTAATTAATAAATGGAAATTATTATTTTCACAATATGAAGAGAAAATAATTGGCATTCATTGGCAAGGTAACCCAGAAACTGAGCAAGGAATTCATAAAGGTAGATCTTTATTACTTAACGAATTTTCAACACTAGCTGAAAATAGTAAATGCAAATTTTTATCCTTACAAAAAGGTTATGGAGAGGAACAATTAAAAGATTGCGTATTTAAGAGTAAATTTGTTGATTTTCAAAAAGAGGTCAATGAGATTTGGGATTTTGTTGAAACATCATCAATTATTGCTAATTGTGATTTAATTATTACTTCAGACTCTGCAATTGCTCACTTAGCTGCTGGCATGGGAAAAAAAACATGGCTATTACTTCAGAAAATCCCTGATTGGAGATGGGGTTTAAAGGGCAGCCATACCTTCTGGTACGAAAATATGGAAATATTTCGCCAAGTTGAAAGAAATAATTGGCGGGAAGTAATGATAAGGGTTTCAATAAGACTAAATAATTTTTTAAATAATTAAATATGAAAAAAAAAAAATTATTAATGCACCAATCTCAATTGGAGAGCTCGTAGACAAAATTACCATCCTTGAAATCAAAAAAAATAAATTACAAAACTCTAAATTGGAAAATGTATTGAAAGAACTTTCTTTTTTGAGAAAATTGATGGCAAAACATCAAATAGAAATAACTGATAATTTATTTACCCAACTTAAAGAAGTAAACCTAAAATTATGGAACATTGAGGACCAAATAAGAATAAAAGAGAAAAAAAAAGAATT
>CACBAW010000061.1 GCA_902537275.1 uncultured Synechococcaceae cyanobacterium | reverse complement strand
ATAGTGATTAGCAATATATTCAATTTGCTGTTTACTTAAATCAAGTGTTACAAACTTACGGAAAATCTGATGTCACCTATGACTGGTACGCAGGGAATTCTGGTGTTGTTGGCCGTTCAGGTAAATTCATAGCTGCTCATGCTGCCCATGCAGGCCTAATGATGTTCTGGGCAGGAGCTTTTGGATTATTTGAATTGGCCCGTTACGACGCCAGCATTCCGATGGGTGCACAGAAAGCAATTGTTTTGCCTCACCTAGCGGGTATTGGTATTGGTGGCATTGAAAATGGTGTTATTACAGAACCATATGGGATTGTTGTAATTTGCACATTACATCTAATTTTCTCAGCAGTATTGGGTGCCGGGGGATTATTACATTCCAACAAATTTGCAGGTGATCTTGGAGACTACCCAGAAAATAGTAAGCCACAAAAATTTGATTTTGAATGGGATGACCCAGATAAATTGACTTTTATTCTTGGCCATCATCTAATTTTTCTTGGGCTTGGAGCAATTATGTTCGTTGAATGGGCTCGTATTCATGGAATTTACGACCCAGCAATTGGATCTACAAGACAAGTAATTTACAATTTAGATATTGCCGCTATCTGGAATCATCAATTTGATTTTTTAAAAATAGATAGTCTGGAAGACGTTATGGGAGGACACGCTTTCCTGGCTTTCCTAGAAATAATTGGAGGTGTTTTCCATATTTGTACTAAACAATTTGGAGAATATACAGAATTTAAAGGGAAAGGATTACTTGGCGCTGAGGCAATTTTGTCATACTCAGTTGTTGGTGTTTCATATATGGCTTTCGTTGCTGCTTTTTGGTGTGCTTCAAATACGACCATATATCCAATTGATTTATATGGAGAACCCTTAAAGCTTCAATTTGAATTTGCCCCTTATTTTACTGATACAGTAGATTTAGGTTCAGGAGCATATAGCTCAAGAGCTTGGCTTGCTAATACTCATTTTTATTTGGGTTTCTTTTTCTTACAAGGTCATCTTTGGCACGCACTAAGAGCAATGGGATTTGACTTTAAGAAAATTGGTCAAGCTTTTGACAATATTGAAAATACAAAAATTACTCAAAACTAATTTAAGATAATAAAAAACCTCTCCTCATAAAAGGGAGGTTTTTTTTGTAAAATTGCTCCACGTACTTAAAAAATTAATGGATAATCTAAAAGAAATTAATTGTAAGGATATTTTTAAAAAAGCTTATGAAAATCGTTACACCTGGAAGGATCATTTTCATGGTTACCAAGGTAAATGTATTTTCTTGACTAATAATAATATTCACAAAGGTGACTTCGTTTTAGGTAAAGACTTTAAACCAAATATTCAAAATATAGAAGATGAAAAAGTTGTTAAAAGTATTGCCTCTCAGTTATTTGAAGTGTGTATACATAGGGTAAAGAGAGAATTTGAATCAGTGCACTCAGAAAATAATTTTAATTTACTTAAAAATTCTGAAAGTGGGATTGAAATGAGTGTTTCAGGCAAGAATCAAGGAGATAAATATAGAGTTAAAAATAACTGTATTAACATGGTCTACAGAAAAATTCATGGAACTATAATAGAAATTTTTGTTGAAGAATTTTTAGATACAGGAAAAGGTTCCCTTAGTAAAAAATATAGTAGTCAACAAATCGATCCTGATACACTTGAAACAAATTCTCAAAAATTGGAATACGAGGATGAATTTCTAAATCTGGGTAAAGATGATTATTGGATGTTAAATTCAAGGACAATAAAATACTTAAACCAAAATCAAGAAGAAGAAACTCAAAAGTTTGTCTTTGAGGATCTATGCTTATTAAATTAGGTTTTTTATTCAACCAATCTAAACCCCTTATCAAGTAGTTTTTGATATAAAAGTCTTGCTCTAAAAGCTAGAATTTGCTCTTCATTTTCATTACTAATTACATGAAAATAATTATTATCTAATTTATTTTTGCTGAAGCATACATTTGCTTCTCCTAGTCTTAAAGTCCAGTTATCTTCTTTTGCTAAATGTTGATTAGGGCCAAGATCCCAAGGACATTTTTCAGGATATTTTTCTCTTTTAGAACCCATATGATTAATTTTAACTACCCAATATTAGTAAAAATTTAAAAGTATGGCTATGAAAATAGTTGATAACTTTTTCTTAGAGTTGTTGTTTAATGCAATGCAATTAAATATTTACTCTTTGGTTGCAATTAAACAATAAAATGGGTCCTTATTTAAAAAATTAAAGATATTAAGTGCTGGCTCAGTAAACTT
>CACBAW010000060.1 GCA_902537275.1 uncultured Synechococcaceae cyanobacterium | reverse complement strand
TGTTAAGCCTACACCAATGAAAAATGCAATCAATCCAATAACTCTATAAGGGCTCTGAAGTACAACCTCAGCATCTAATTGCCCAAAGCCACCAACGTTGGGATCATTAGTAAGAGGGTCACCTACATTAATTTTGTCTTGCGCTTTTACGATAAGTTGAGGACCAACAGGGACTGCTTCAGTAGTTATTTCACCATTATCGTTTTCTATATTGACTTGATAGCTACCATCTTCAATTGTTTCTATTGAATTTATAGTTCCTGCTGTGGAAGAAGTGAATACTACGTTATTGCTCTTGTCTCCAGTTGGATATACCTGACCTCTACCTCTATTGGCTCCAATATGTAACGAGTATTTTCCATAGTGATATTCTTTATTAGTGGATGGGTCAGGGGAAAGTACAGGGAAAACGATTTCTTTATTGGTATCGCCAGGTAAAGGTCCGACAATAATGATATTATCTTTTTCTTCACTGTAATTAGTGAAATAAACCCCTTCTGTCTCCTCTTTTATTTCATCGGTCCATCTTTCTTGTGGAGCAAGTTTAAAGCCATCAGGCAGCATTACAACAGCGCCAACTTGTAATGGGACTTCAGAACCATCAGCCCCTATCTCTTTTAAATCATTTTTGTAGGGTATTTTGACTACAGCTTTGAAAACACTGTCTGCTCCAACAGATTGTGGAACTTCTGCAATTGTAGGCATCTGAGCTAGATGACAATTTGCACAGACTATCTTACCTGTAGCTTCTCTTGGGGATTCGTAGTTTTGCTGAGCCCAAAATGGATAAGCAAAACTGATCTTTGGATAAAATACAATGCTTGAAATGAAAAGCAGAGTACAGATAAATAAACTTGTTTTTTTCATGATTTGATTTTTAAGACCTTTCATTTTTTTATGCCCACCATGGATTTTCATTAGTTCTAAAGTCAGTTTCTGACCATTGTTTGACGAGTACAGCATCATCTTCAATATCGACATGAGCTAGAGCTAAAGATAAAGGCGCAGGCCCTCTTACTACCTTCCCGTTAGTATCGTACTGACTGCCATGACAAGGACATATGAATTTATTAGCACCACTATCCCATGGGACAACACAACCTAAATGAGTACAAATTGCATTTAAACCAAATTCTCCTATTTCCCCACCTTCATTAACTATTAAATAAGTTGGATCTCCCTTTAGACCCTGAACAAGACTTCTGTCTCCTGCTTGATGGGTAGTTAACCAACCTGTCTTAGTTATTGGATTTCCTAATTCATCTTTAGCAGAAGTTCCACCTCCACCACCTCCTGCTCTTAGAGGCATGAAATAATTTGCTACAGGGTAAAGGGCTCCTAAAGCTACACCAGTCGCAGTACCAAATGTAAGAAGATTCATAAATTGCCTTCGACCCATAGAAGGGACATCATTGGAACTTAATTGAGTCATTCGTTACTTGGTTCTGTTATTTATTAGTTATTATGAATCAAATTGTTCAATTTCTGTTGCAAATAGATAGGACTTTTAATAATTTAAAGTAAAAGTTTAGGAAGTCTTAATTAATTGATTTAAATGAACCCATTGCTAGTAGATGAAGTTATACATTATTTGATTCATCGCTGGGGAAAAAAATATGATTTTAGACTCTTTAGAAGAGGAAAATTCGTGTATTTTCAAATGATGTGGGGATTTCTTGGACAGGAATCATTCCCTTTAAGTGAAGATGAATATAAAAAATCGATAGCTGACAAAATCGAGATTTTAAATAGATGTGGATATTCAGAAGTAGTAAGGGAATGGCTAAAGAAAGTCAATGCTAAGCCAAGGTTAGGTAGAGCTGTCAGCTTGCAATTAGATCTTAATGAGAAGATGAAAGAGTTTTTGACTTAAGATTTTCTGATAAGTAAGTTAATCCAGTACCCATAAAAAATAAAAACACAATCGATATAGATAGCAATGACATAGTCAATGGGTCAGTTGAAGGGGTAATCACTGCAGATAATATTGCAGAGGAAATTACAACTATCTTCCAATTTGAAATCATTTTTTCTGTTGTGATTATTCCAAGAGAACCAAGAATAAATTGTAATACTGGCAATTGAAAAGCTATTGCAGTGCTAGACATTAACAAGAGAACAAAATCAAAATATCTTTCTATAGACCAGGTGGGTTCAACAATATCAGCACCGAAACTAATGAAGAATTTTATTGCTGCAGGGACTAATATCCACCATGAAAAAATTAATCCTAAAAAAAATAGAAGACCTGAACCAAAAACTGCAGGCAAAATAAGGTTTTTTTCTTGTTTTGT
>CACBAW010000059.1 GCA_902537275.1 uncultured Synechococcaceae cyanobacterium | reverse complement strand
GTAAACTGAGGCGTATCTTATGTAAGCGACTTCGTTTTCTTTTCTAAGATTTTTAAGTATTAATTCTCCGATTTGTGAAGATTTAATATCTTTATTGGAGTCTTGAATGATTTGTGATTCAATTCCATCTACGAAATTAATAATTGCTTCACTACTGAAGTTCGTCTTTTCGCATGCCCTTGATATGCCAGTAAATAATTTTTGTTTATCAAATAATTCTCTGCCACCGTCTTTCTTTATAACTGAAACTGGCATTGTTTCCACTCTTTCATACGTTGTAAATCTAAAGCTGCAATTTAAGCACTCTCTTCTTCTTCGGACACTTTTACCACTATCAGCAGATCTTGATTCCAAAACTCTGCTATCTGTGTTTTGACAGGTTGGACACTGCATGTGGTAAAAAAATGCACCTCAACCCTAATAGTAGGGTAATATCTTAATTATGAAAAGTAAAAAAACCTCTTGATAAAGAGGTTTTTTTCTTAATTCATTTTCTATCAAATTTAGGAGGGTCTCTAAAGGCGACAGCAAAGAATAAGGTTACAACTGCGAGAGTTAGAATAAGAACGTAAGCGAAAGCTTCCATGAGATTAAGTAATAAAGTTTAAATTAAACCCTGCCAGGGATTCTTCTTGTGGTTTCGTCTCCAAGCTTCTTGAATAAACCAAATTCAACTTGGTCGCCAATCTCAGCATCAATACCAGCAAAGGAATTTCTGTAAAGAGTTCTTGAAGCGTGCCACCAGTGCCCAAACAAGAATAGCAATCCGAAACATAAATGTGCATATGTAAACCATGCTCTTGGAGAACTTCGGAATACACCGTCAGATTTATATGTCTCCCTGTCAAACTTGAATGCTTCTCCAAGTTGAGCCTTTCTAGCTAATCTTTTCACTACTGCAGGGTCTGTAAATGTTTGTCCATCTAGGTCCCCTCCATAGATAGTTGCAGTAATGCCAGTTTGTTCGAATGAGTACTTTGCTTCGGCTCTTCTAAATGGAATGTCTGCCCTTACATTGCCTTCTTTGTCTTCAAGAATGACGGGGAAGTTTTCAAAGAAATTAGGAATTCTTCTAACTTCTAATTCGTTACCTTCCTTATCTTGGAAAGCAATGTGACCTTGCCAACCAGTTGGTAAACCATCACCATTAACAAGAGCTCCAACTCTGAATAGGCCCCCTTTAGCTGGACTATTACCTACATAATCATAGAAGGCTAATTTTTCTGGAATCGATGCATAGGCCTCTGATTTAGTGGCACCATCATCAATAGCAGCTTGCACTCTTCTATTAATTTCAGTTTTAAAATATCCTGAATCCCATTGATATCTGGTAGGACCAAAAAGCTCTATTGGGGTAGTTGCTGAACCGTACCACATTGTTCCTGAAACAACGAAAGAAACAAATAGTACAGCGGCTAAAGCACTAGCTAGAACTCCTTCGAGACTTCCAAGTTTTAATGCTCTGTAAAGTCTTTCTCCAGGCCTATTGGTGATGTGAAAAATACCTCCAATAATACCCATGAGTCCAGCCGCAATATGATTAGCTACTATACCTCCTGGATTAAAAGGGTTAAATCCTTCTACTCCCCAGGAAGGTGCAACAGGCTCTACATGACCACTTAAACCATAGGGATCAGAAACCCAAATCCCAACGTTTGCGCAATGAAAAGCTCCAAAACCAAAACAAGTAAGTCCGGCCAAAAGAAGGTGGATTCCGAAAATTCTTGGTAAATCAAGAGCAGGTTCACCAGTTCTTGAATCTTCCCATAAATCTAGGTCCCAGTATGTCCAGTGCCAAATAGATGCCAACATCAATAGGCCACTAAATACTATGTGTGCTGCCGCAACCCCTTCGAAACTCCAGAATCCAGGATCAACTCCAGTAGCACCCGTAATATCCCATCCATTCCAACTACTTGTGATACCTAGTCTTGCCATGAAAGGCATAACGTACATCCCCTGTCTCCACATTGGATTTAGAACAGCATCAGAAGGATCAAAAATGGCTAATTCATAAAGAGCCATTGAACCGGCCCAGCCGGCTAATAATGCAGTATGCATAAGATGCACAGCAAGTAGTCGACCTGGGTCATTAATAACTACTGTGTGAACTCGATACCAAGGCAATCCCATCGGTTAATTTCTAATAACTATGCTGCATGAACAGCTAAACATCACGATAGTAAGGGTTTTTTAGTCTTTGAGGGATTTTTGTAAATAAATTTATTTTCTTGCAAAAATTGGGCAAATCCATTGGCAGAACATTGTTTACAAGAAATTTTTAGCTAAAAACTGTTAATATTTTGGTCACAATTCTCAAAGTAAAACGCCAAAATAAGAAAAATAACTAAAAAAATGGC
>CACBAW010000058.1 GCA_902537275.1 uncultured Synechococcaceae cyanobacterium | reverse complement strand
AACCAAATTTAATGAAATTTGAAATTAAAAATATTTGTTGTATTGGAGCAGGATATGTTGGTGGACCGACTATGTCGGTAATAGCTGATAAATGTCCTGATATTAACATCAATGTAGTTGATAACAATCCTGATAGAATTGCGTCATGGAATAGTTCAAATCTACAATTACTCCCTATTTACGAACCTGGATTAGATGAGATAATTAAGAGATGCAGAGGAAAAAATTTAACATTCTCTACGAAAATAAAAGAAAATATATCTGCGGCAGACATGATTTTCATATCAGTAAATACTCCTACCAAAACAAAGGGTATTGGAGCAGGGCAAGCCAGTGATCTTAAATGGGTTGAAGCATGCGCAAGAGAAGTTGCTTTATCTGCAACAGGTCATACAATAGTCGTTGAAAAAAGTACTCTCCCAGTAAAAACTGCAGAAGTGATAAAAACAATTTTAGAGGCTTCTCAACCAAATTCAAAAGGAATAAAAAAGACATTTGATGTTTTATCTAATCCAGAATTTTTAGCAGAGGGTTCTGCCATTAATGATCTTGAGAGTCCTGACAGAGTTTTAATAGGAGGCGAAAGTGATGATGCAATTAATGCTTTGAGTAATATTTATAAAAATTGGGTGCCAATAGAAAAAATATTACATACAAATATTTGGAGCAGTGAATTATCTAAACTTACAGCAAATGCATTTTTAGCTCAAAGAATAAGCTCTATTAACTCAATTAGCGCTTTATGCGAATCAACAGGTGCTGATATTAGAGAGGTCGCAAGAGCTATTGGTCTAGACAGTCGCATAGGATCAAAGTTTCTTGATTGTGGACCTGGTTTTGGAGGAAGTTGCTTTAAAAAAGATATTTTAAATCTTGTGTATCTTTCAAGATATTTTAACTTAAATGAAGTTGCGGATTTTTGGGAAAGTGTAGTGAAATTAAATAATTGGCATCAACATAGATTGTCTCAGTTAATAATACAAAATCTATTTAAAACTGTTTCTGGGAAAAAGATATGCATTTTAGGATTTGCATTTAAGGCTAATACAAACGATACAAGAGAAACAGCAGCAATAAAAATATGCAAAGATCTTTTAGAGGAAGGTGCATTTCTCTCTATACACGATCCCAAAGTTCGTAAGGAACAAATACAAAATGATTTGGGATTAGAATCATTAAAATCTAGTACAAATTTTTCTAAAAGCGATAATTTTTTTAATTTTGAAGGCCAATGGATTTTTGAAGATTCAATTTACGAAGCCATAGAAAATTCAGATGCAGTAGTTGTTCTTACAGAATGGGATGAATACAAAAAAATAAATTGGTATAAGGCATCGCAAGTAATGAGAAAACCTTCATGGATATTTGATACCAGATCAATATTAGAATCAAAAGATATAATTCCGCATGGACTACTTTTTTGGAGGATAGGTTATGGTTCTAAGAATGTTTAGTTTTAAAATTAATCTTTAATATCCATTTGGGTTAAGACATCGCCACCTCCAACCATCTTTACACATATCTTTTAAGTTTCTTTTAGGTCTCCAATTTAATAGAGAAATTGCTTTTTGATTATCAGCAACTAATGTTGCGACATCCCCTTTTCGTCTATCCATAAATTGATATGGAACATCACATTTATTAACTTCTATAAATGTTTCTACAAGTTCCAAAACACTAGTCCCAAGACCAGTACCTATATTAAGATTTAACAAAATGGGGGTATTTTCAAACAAATATTTTATTGCAGATGTATGCGCCTCAGCTAAATCCATAACATGTATATAATCTCTAACACCAGTACCATCAAAAGTAGGCCAATCATTTCCATAAATATTTAATTTTTTATATTTCCCAGCTGCAACAAGGCATATATAAGGGAAAAGATTATTAGGTTTATTAAGTGGTTCTTCACCTATTAATCCACTGTAATGAGCTCCAATAGGATTAAAGTATCTCAAATTAGCTACTTTCCAATTACTTTTAGAACTTGAAAAAATTCCATTAAGAATATATTCAATTGTTGCTTTTGTTTGGCCATAAGGATTTAAAGGTTTTATTTCAGAAGACTCTTTTATTGGATTATTCTGAGTATCACCATAAACAGTAGCACTACTACTAAAAACAATTTTTTCACAATCAAAAAGTCGCATTACTTTTAATAAAGTCAAAGTCCCGGATACATTGTTGTCCCAATAAATTAATGGATCTTTTGTAGATTCTTCAACAGATTTCAACCCTGCAAAATGAACAACGCCCTCTATTGGATAACCATTATTTAAGGACTTAAGAAATACTTTTTTCAAAAACTTCTCATCTCTTATATCACCTTTAATAAAAACAATATCTTCTACTAATAGTTGATTTAGGTCAAAAAACTTTTTGATTCTTTTAAGGGATAATTTTGAACTATTTATATTTGAATCAATTACGACAACTTTATAATTATTTTCCATCAAAGAAATACAAGTATGACTTCCTATAAAACCGCATCCTCCTGTG
>CACBAW010000057.1 GCA_902537275.1 uncultured Synechococcaceae cyanobacterium | reverse complement strand
TAAATTAATATTAAAATTTTTGAAAACCCTTATTTTTTCGACTAAGTTTATTAAGCATAGATTTATTTAATGTCACTAGATAAAAAAAATTCAATCAATAACATACTTGAAGAAAAGAGAATTTTCCATCCATCAAAAAAATTTGCAGAAAACTCAAATATTAGTACTCAAGAAGAATTACTAAGTCTAAAAAAACAAGCATCAGATAATCCTATTCAATTTTGGGAATCTTTTGCAAAATCCGAATTAGATTGGATTGAACCATTTCAAACTGTATTAGATAACGAAAATGCGCCCTTTTTAAAATGGTTCAAAGAAGGGAAACTCAATATTACATATAACTGCTTAGATAGACACATTAAGAGAGGTCTTGGAGGAAAGACTGCACTAATATGGGAAGGCGAACCCGGGGATAGCAAAAAATTTACATACGAAGAACTTCTAAAAGAGGTGTGTAAAGCGGCTAATGCATTAAAAACAATTGGTATAAAAAAAGGAGATTTGGTATGTATTTATATGCCTATGATTCCTGAAGCGATGTTTGCGATGTTAGCTTGTGCAAGAATTGGAGCGCCTCATTCGGTTGTCTTTGGAGGATTTTCTTCAGAAGCTTTAAAAGATAGGATAATTGATGGAAATGCAAGATTTGTTATTACTGCTGATGGTGGCTTTAGAAAAGATAAAGTGATTGAACTTAAGCAAGCAGTTGATTCGGCAATTGAAAGTGGGGCAGACAAAGTTGTTGAAAAAGTAGTAGTTGTTCAACGAACCAAAAAAAATATTTCGATGGTTGATGATAGAGATTTATGGTGGCACGAATTATTAAAAGATCAAAAAGATCAGTGCGAACCAGAAATAATGAATAGCGAAGATAGACTTTTTATTCTTTATACTTCAGGCTCAACTGGAAAACCCAAAGGTGTAGTTCACACTTCAGGTGGTTACAACCTTTGGTCCCATTTGACATTTAAATGGATTTTTGACTTAAAAGATGACGATATTTACTGGTGCACTGCTGATGTTGGGTGGATTACAGGTCATAGTTACATAGTTTATGGGCCTTTATCTAATGGTGCTACAACCTTAATGTATGAGGGAGTGCCAAGACCCACAAATTTGGGGGCTTTTTGGGAGATTGTTCAAAAATATAAGGTTTCTATTTTTTATACTGCACCAACTGCTATAAGGGCATTTATGAAGTCTGGGCGTGAAATACCAGATAAATATAATTTGGAGAGTCTTAGACTTCTGGGCACTGTTGGAGAACCAATTAATCCTGAAGCATGGATGTGGTATAGGGAAGTTATTGGTAAAGATAAATGCCCTATTGTTGATACTTGGTGGCAAACTGAGACTGGTGGCGTGATGATAAGTCCCTTGCCTGGTGTCGTTGCTACAAAGCCAGGTTCCGCCACTTTCCCTCTGCCAGGAATCGAAGTAGAAATTGTCGATAAGAATGGAGATAAGGTTAAGGAAAACGAGGGTGGCTATTTAATTATTAAGAAACCTTGGCCAGGAATGATGAGAACAATTCACGGAAACTCAGAGAGATATTTGGAGAGTTATTGGGAATATATTACTTTTAAAGGAGAAAAAAATGTTTATTTTGCTGGAGATGGAGCTCGCATTGATGAAGATGGATATATATGGATTATGGGAAGAGTTGATGATGTCATAAGTGTTTCAGGACATCGGTTAGGAACAATGGAAATTGAATCTGCTTTGGTAAGTCATAAATCAGTTGCAGAGTCTGCAGTCGTTGGCAAAAAAGATGATTTAAAAGGTGAAGTTATAGTCGCTTTTGTATCTCTAGAGAAAGATGTGAAAAGTTCTTCAGAATTAGTAGAGAATTTAAAGAATCATGTTGTTAATGAAATTGGAATTATCGCAAAGCCTGAAAAAATTATAATTTCTGACTCTCTTCCGAAAACACGTAGTGGAAAAATTATGAGGCGAATTTTAAGATCTTTAGCTGCTGGAGAAAAAATTAGTGGTGATATTAGCACTCTTGAAGATAGTTCTGTTTTGGAAAAGCTGAAGGAATTATCCTAAATAGATTCATCAATTAGATTGGAAATTTTTTTTATAGTATTTCTTTTGAATTCATCATCAGCCCAGTCTCCCAAAAAATTTTCTCTTAGTCCTGCGCTTGCAATTATAGTGTGAGTGCCTTTTAGCATTACCCCCTTAGAATTATCTTCTTTTCTTGCTTTCAGACAAGAAAATAATTTATCTGTTTGATCTAATTCGTCTTGGTTGAATTTTATTAGGAAATTATTTTTTTGATTATATGTTTTTTCAATTAATCGCAAAGTTCTTTCCGGACTTGGGCTAAATTCACTGTTGAATTCTAATTTTTGAGAAATTTGTTTCAATAATGGAATTGATTTGTTAGCACTAAAATTATTAAAACTAATAGATATGAATTTTTCGCAATTTCTTCCGCCATCAGGAGAAATTAAATGAAGTTTACAGCCTAGGCTATGACCAATTCTTATTGAAGGAATTGATACCCCTATTCTCTTGGATAAAGATATTCGGC
>CACBAW010000056.1 GCA_902537275.1 uncultured Synechococcaceae cyanobacterium | reverse complement strand
ACTTCATCACCATTTTTTATTAAAAATTCAATTGTTTTAGTCAGTCTTGTAACTATGCCGTCAACTTTAGGTAAAAAAGTTTCAGTAAACAATGCAATTTTCACTTTCTTAAGGTAACTATTTCAAAAATTTTAATTAGTCTTTATAGCCTCAGCTTGTTTTTTTGTCCAGGATGAAACACAAGGTATGCGATTAAGATCACATCTATTGGAGTATTTTTTAGCAACTTCAACAACTTCTTCTAATAAGCCATTATCAAGAGTAGTTGGGTTTAAACCTAATTCTATAAAGCATTTATTATCAACAATTAGATCATTTTCTACTGCTTCATTCCTTGGATTTGGTAAATAATTGATATCAGCTCCAGTTAGAGAAGCAACTTTTTTAGCTAGTTCTCCAACTTGATGACTCTCAGTCATTTGGTTAAAGATTTTGACTCTTTCTCCAGATTTTGGAGGATTTTCAAGAGCAAGTTGTACGCATTTTACAGAGTCTTTAATATGTATAAATGCTCTTGTTTGCCCTCCTGTCCCATGAACACTTAATGGATATCCAATTGCAGCTTGCATTAGAAATCTGTTTAAAACAGTTCCATAATCTCCGTCATAGTCAAATCGGTTTGTCAATCTAGGATCTTTTAAAGTTGCTTTTGTATTTGTTCCCCAAACAATGCCTTGATGTAGATCAGTGATCCTTACAAGATCATTTTTGTTGTAGTAAAGAAATAATAATTGATCTAAAGTTTTAGTCATATGGTAGACACTTCCTGGGCTTGCAGGGTGTAATATTTCTTCTTCAAAGCGGCTTCCATCAGGTTGTGGAACTTCAACTTTTAGATAACCTTCTGGAATTGTTGCACCTCTATGCGATCCATATCCGTAGACTCCCATTGTTCCTAAATGAACAACATGAATATCTAAATTACTTTCTACTATCGCAGCAAGTAGGTTATGGGTGCCATTAACATTATTATCTACTGTATATCTTTTGGTAAAACTCGATTTCATCGAGTATGGTGCTGCTCTTTGTTCTGCAAAATGGACCACGGAATCTGGTTTTTCATCAATGAGCAAATTGAGTAATTTTTGATATTGCTTGGAGATATCCATGTTAAGAAATCTCATAGGCTTGCCTCCAGTCTCTTCCCATGCAGAAAGTCGTTCTGTTATAGAAGAAATTGGAGTTAAAGATTCTACCTCTAGATCAATATCAATTTTTCTACGACTTAAATTGTCGACAATAATCACATCATGATTTTGTTCTGCTAAATTCACCGCACAAGGCCAACCGCAAAAACCATCTCCACCTAGAACAATAACTTTCACTCAGAACTCCAGAATTAAAAGATTCATAATATATTTATTAAATTACTACAGCGTGCTTCCACTTTGCGAAAAAACATTGTAAATAGTTTCAAATCTTCTTTCTTAATAGATAAATAAAAGCAAATAATAAATTTTTACTTTCTTTTTAAACTTTTCTCAATTTAGAGAATTAGATAGATATATTTTTTTCCGGCGAACTTGCTACTGCAAAGTCTTGTTTTTTAATTCTTCCTGCTAGAAAAGCTTGCCTGCCAGCTTTCACACTATAATTTATCGCTTGAGCCATCAGAGGAGGATTTGCAGCTTGTGCTATTGCACTATTGATTAAGACACCATCAGCTCCAATTTCCATAGCTTGGGAAGCTTCACTAGGCACCCCAATTCCTGCGTCAATTATTACTGGCACTTTTGCATTTTCAATAATAATCCTTATATTCGATAAATTTAACAAACCTTGCCCGGAGCCTATGGGAGAGCCCAGTGGCATTACAGTTGCACAACCTATTTCTTCTAGTCTTTTTGCAAGAATAGGATCTGCATTGATATAAGGTAGTACAGCGAAACCCTTTTTTATTAAAATTTCGGCTGCTTTAAGAGTTTCTATTGGATCTGGTAGCAAATACTTTTTGTCAGGAATAACTTCTAACTTCACAAAATTATTTTCTTCTTGACCAGATAATTTTGCAAGTTCTCTACCTAAAATTGCTATTCTGACTGCCTCATCGGAATTAACACAACCAGCTGTATTAGGAAGCATCCAGTATTTTTCCCAGTTGATCTTTTCGAGTAAATTTTCTCCGGTCTGATCATTTTTAATTCTTCTAACAGCGACGGTTATAATTTCCGTTTCAGAATTTGACAAACTTTCTGCCATATCTTGAGTAGATTTGTATTTGCCAGTACCAACCATCAATCTACTTGAAAATTGTTTTCCACCAATTAGTAAAGAAGAATAATTTTCCATATTTAGAATCCCTTATCTTTAATACCTTTGTAAGGTTCATAATTGTTTCTTTTTTCTAACTCCTTACTTTTTTTAATTGCTGTTTTGTTTTTTGGATCTATCACCAAAACCTTTTGATAAGTTTCATATGCTAAGTCGTACTCAAGTAAACGCTGTTGTGCTGATGCGAGGTTATTTAGGGCTATGGGATATTCTGGAAGTGATTTTATTGCAGATTTATAGTGTTTAATTGCTTTCTTAAATTCATTTTGAGCAGCATAAGAAAATCCTAAAGCATTATTTATTATCGCTTTGGCTTC
>CACBAW010000055.1 GCA_902537275.1 uncultured Synechococcaceae cyanobacterium | reverse complement strand
AAGTTTAGAGCGGTGGCAGATCCTGATAAGCCTCCACCAATTATTACAACGTCAAAACCCGTCAAACTTTTAGAATTTCCTTCTCTTTTTCGGACAATTTGGCTTCTATTAAAGCAATATATTTATCAGTAATTTTCTGAATTTCAGATTGATTATCTCGCGATTCGTCAATAGAAATAAGGCCATCTTTTTCGTCTTTTTTTTCTTTATCAACAGCATCTCTTCTAATATTTCTCAAAGCTACTTTTCCTTCCTCTGCATATTTAGAGGCTAATTTACAAAATTCTTTTCTTCTCTCTTCTGTTAAAGGAGGAACATTTATTCTTATTACTTTACCATCATTATTTGGAGTAATACCTAAATCACTCATAGAAATAGATTTCTCTATCGCTTGTAAACATGAAATATCAAAAGGTTGTATTGAAATTGTTTGTGAATCAACAGTGCTTATTGTGGCAAGTGATTTGATTGGTGTTTCTGCTCCGTAGTACTCAACACTCACCCTGTCTAACAAGGAAGCATTAGCTCTGCCCGTCCTAATTGTATTAAAGTTTCTTTGCGTGGCTTTAATACTTTTATTCATATTTTCTTGAATTTCTTTTTCTTTCATAATAAAAAAAAATTAAATGATCTTTAACTAATTAAAGAGCCTATGGGCTCACCAGCAACAGCTTTAGAAATGTTTCCTTTTTTGAATATATCAAAAACCATAATTGGGATATTATTATCTTTGCAAAGTGCAATCGCAGTACTGTCCATTACTGCGATTTCATCACTTAGTACTTGTTGATAAGTGAGAGAGGGATATTTTTTTGCATCTTTAAATTGATTAGGATCACGATCGTATACTCCATCAACTTTAGTAGCCTTCATAACAACTTCAGCGTTTATCTCTGCTGCCCTCAAAGCTGCTGTAGTATCAGTTGTAAAAAATGGATTTCCGCATCCACCTCCGAAAACTACAACTCTACCTTTTTCTAGGTGCCTCATGGCTCTTCTCCTAATATAAGGTTCTGCAATTTCCTGCATTTCGATGGCTGTTTGCACTCTGGTTGCAACACCTACTCTTTCTAGGCCATCTTGAAGTGAAATCGCGTTCATTACTGTTGCTAGCATCCCTACATAATCAGCAGTCGCGCGATCCATTCCGTCTGCAGACCCTTTAAGCCCCCTAAAAATGTTCCCACCACCAACAACTATTGCAAGTTGCACATTATTTTCGACTACTTTTGATACGTCTTCTGCAATTGACTGAACTATGGCAGGATCGATACCGTAAGGTTTTTCACCCATAAGTGCTTCACCACTAAGTTTTAAGAGAACTCTTTTGTAAGTCATTCAATATTCGTACTCTTAAGACCTTAGCAAGTAAACGTACCAAATTTATTTTTTGTTCAGATATTGCTTGCGTCTTTAAACATTTCTAAACCTGCCTGAAGAAATCAAATAAATATTTGTACAATTAGTACTCAACGCACTTTTGAGCTTTTATTCCTTGCTCTTTAAAAGGATGTCTTGTTAGTTTCATTTCTGTAACTAGATCAGCGTAATTTATGATTGAATCAGAGGCTCCTCTTCCTGTAAGAACAATATGATTTTTTCTATTTTTTAAACTTTTTAAAAAAGTGATTATTTCTTCTGAAGCTAGATAACCAAGTTTTGTAGCAATATTAATTTCATCAAGAATGATAAGTTTATAAGATTCGTTCTTTATGTATTTTTTGGCTAGTTGCCATGCTTCTTGAACTAATTTTTCATCTCTAATCCTGTCTTGTGTTTCCCAAGTAAACCCTTCTCCTAATGAATGCCAAGATATGTTTGAAGATAAATTTTTAAGTGCTTTTTCTTCTCCAGTAGTCCAGCCTCCTTTGATAAATTGAATTATCGCTACTTTATAACCATGCCCTATCGTCCTTAAAGCCATCCCTAAAGATGCGGTGGTCTTGCCTTTACCATTCCCTGTAAAAACAATCAATAATCCTTTTTTTGTTTTTCTAATTTGTAGTCTTTCAGCTTGAATATCTTTTCTTTGCTGCATTCTTTTTTTATATGAGCTCTCATCGCTATCCGGAGATAATTTTCCTCCCATTCCAAGCTTATTTGCTTGATTATCGAGGTTAAATATTTTCTCGGAGGATGAAGGTTTTTTTTGCATATGACCTTAATTTTTTATTTAATGATTATAAATCTTTTATTATTACGTAGCTCTTTTAACTTTTAAAAGTGCATTATTTACTGCCTGTTGTTGATCTCTTTTTGTAATCCAGTGGTGATAAGTTTGAGTATGTAAACTAACAGAGTGTCCCATCATTCTGGCGGCCACAGTATCAGGTAAATCATAAAAAATTGTTCTTACTGCCCAAGCATGCCTTAGATCATAAGGTTTTATTTGTAAAGAGTAACGCTTAAATTGGTCTGTAATCTTTTTCCCAATATTTTGTAAAGTTGTTATCTTAAGGTCTCTATTAATATTTGGGAGTAATTCTGGATTTTTACCAAGTTTTGATAATTCAAACTTTTCTACCCATTCAGGATGAAATGGCCAAACTTGATGTTCCCCAGTTTTAGTCGTATGTAAAACTCTTATAATTTTGTCCCCAAAATTAGTTAGAGAACTTAAATCGCAAAAAAATACTTCATGATTCCTTAAACCATATGTAGCCATCAAACC
>CACBAW010000054.1 GCA_902537275.1 uncultured Synechococcaceae cyanobacterium | reverse complement strand
GTTTTTTCTCTTGTGGTTAGTAATTGTATTTCAATCGAGGAAATTAAAAATATTAACCCTAAAGGGATTATTTTGAGCGGAGGCCCAAATTCTGTTTATGAACAAAATGCTCCTAAGTGCGATGAAAAAATTTTTAATCTGGGAATTCCTATTCTTGGCATATGCTACGGAATGCAATTAATGGTCATAGAACTTGGAGGATCAGTTATTTCAGCAACCAAAAGAGCTGAATATGGTAGAGCACCAATAAATATAGACCAAGAGTCTGACCTCCTTTCTCATGTAGAAGATAAATCTATTATGTGGATGAGTCATGGCGATTCTATAAATTTTTTGCCTGATGGATTTAATAAAATTGCTCATACAGAGAACACACTCCATGCAGCAATTTCAAATGATGAAAAGAAATTATTTGGCGTACAATTTCATCCTGAAGTTATTCATTCAGAGTTTGGGATGACGGTAATTAAAAATTTTGTTTATAAAATTTCTTGTTGTGCAGCTGATTGGACAACCGAAACCTATATAGAGGAAACTATTCCAATTATAAGAGAGCAAGTTGGTAATAAAAAAGTTTTGCTTGCTTTGTCTGGAGGAGTTGATTCCTCAACTCTTGCTTTTCTTCTCAATAAAGCAATTGGAAATCAGCTTACATGTATGTTTATAGACCAAGGGTTTATGAGAAAGGGTGAACCAGAATTTTTAATGAATTTTTTTGATAAGAAATTTCATATAAAAGTTGAATATATTAATGCAAGGGAAAGGTTTATTGCTAAATTAAAAGGTATTAGTGATCCAGAAAAAAAGAGAAAAATTATAGGTGAAGAATTTATTAGAGTATTTGAAGAAGAAAGTAATAGATTAGGACCTTTTCAGTATTTAGCCCAAGGTACTCTCTATCCTGATGTTATTGAAAGTGCTGGTACTAATATTGATCCTAAGACTGGCGAAAGAATAGCTGTAAAAATAAAGAGTCATCATAACGTCGGTGGATTGCCAAAAGATTTACGGTTTAAATTAGTTGAGCCATTAAGAAAACTTTTTAAGGATGAAGTCCGAAAAGTGGGAGCTGCTTTGGGTTTGCCCGATGAAATTATAAAAAGGCATCCATTTCCAGGCCCTGGATTAGCTATAAGAATTTTGGGAGAGGTGAATAATGAAAAACTTGATTGTTTAAGAGATGCAGACTGGATAGTAAGAGATGAAATTAAAAAAGCAGGTCTTTACAATGATATTTGGCAAGCATTTGCAGTATTGCTACCTGTTAAAACTGTGGGAGTGATGGGAGATAAAAGGACTTATGCCTGGCCAATAGTTTTGCGGTGTGTATCAAGTGAGGACGGTATGACAGCGGATTGGTCAAAAATTCCTTTTAAGATTTTGGAGAGGATTGCAAATAGAATCGTAAACGAAGTAGATTCAGTTAATAGGGTTGTCTATGATATTACAAGCAAACCTCCTGGAACTATTGAGTGGGAATAATCAAATTTTAAGAACCAAGTGATAACTTGAATCTATCGGTTTTACGTGAGAAATAGTCAAAGTATTGGTTAATTCATAGCAGTGCTTTTGGGCAAAAAAATCTAGTGTGGTTTTACGTGGGTTTTACGCAGCACTTTTTTTCTGTCTCTTCAGAGAAATCTTTTAAAGTCTTTTTTCTCTACAATTGGTATATGGATTGAATAAAAATTTTACATAAAAAATAACTGTTTTTGTTGAGCATTTAAGAAAGTAATTTTCGATATTTTTCATTTTGAGTAAGTATTTCTATAGCAGGTTTCAACATCTCTCTATAGTTCTTCCATCCACCAATTGATTTTGAATTAATTGGGGAACGGACTTCAACGCTACTTCTCGTAGCAATTGCTCGAGTATTTTGATGCGGGGATAGATATAAGTCTTGCCATTTCCACCCTAACCAATTAATTAATAATTTAATTTCTTTATCAGGATTGCTAACTAATAAGTCATAATTTAGATTATATATTTTTGATTGGAATTTATTTTTATATATACTCATTATTTTTTCTTGATCTAAATAAACCTTCGCACAATTTACTAAGGAAGAGGAATATTGATTTCCTTTAGTAAAGTGTGCTCTATAAAGTGACAGAATATTATCTAATGGATTCCTGTAGCAGTGAATAATTTTACTATTTGGTATTTCATCAGAAATAATACCTGCGTATCTATAGTTATATAACCATTTATTAGTAGTAATATTTAATTGAGTTTTTTTATTTACTTTTTCAATATATAATTCATCAATTCTTTTCTTTTTTTTAGACTCTTTATATTCAAAATATGATTCTTCTAAAATATTAACTTCGCCCAGAGCGTATACATTATTGTTCATAGAAATAATGGATTCTAGTAATGTTGAACCACATCTAGGCATTCCTACAATAAAAATATTTTCGGGAGAATTTTTAAGTTCAATTTTTTTTAAAATTTTCTTATCCGTTTCTAAGAGTAAAGTTCTAGATTTTTTTAAAAAGTTTTCATAGTTAAAAGGATTTAGATCAAATTTAAGGTTATTCGCTAATTGCAAGAATTTAGAACTATCATCATACTTTTTTTCCTTATGAAGAATATTTGCTCTCGAGAAGTAAATATCAACTTGACCTTTTTTTGAATGTTTATTTAAGATTTCGTCAGAAAAAAGTTGATCTCTCCAAATTTTATCTTCATTGGAATATTGAAGTGTAGATATAGAACAATTTGCGCTAGTTAAATCAGGTTTAAGTTCAATTGC
>CACBAW010000053.1 GCA_902537275.1 uncultured Synechococcaceae cyanobacterium | reverse complement strand
TCATCAAACCTCAGAAAATTTTCAAATAATAGATTTAATGCAGAAAAAATCAGTAATCAACAAATTTTTCTTGAAGAATCTAATCAAATACCATTAGAAGATGAGATTTATAAAAATGATATGTATCCTAAATCAGATAATCTGATTATGTTTGAAAATGATCTGCACCTTGCAACCCTTAAAAATTTACTTGCAAGCTATAAAAAAGTATTTATTATTCTTTTAAAAAATGAACAAAGACAAATTAAATTGTCTGAATCTGTTTTGAAATTTAAACAAGATTTGGTCTCTGAATTTGTAGAGAATTTTGATAATGTTGAACAGATTGATCCTTATTCACTGGAAAAGATTTTTAAAAATACCAACGAAATAGACATTATTTATCCTGGAGTGGGAGAAAATTATGATTTTATAACTGAGTTTAAAAATTCACACCATAAAAATATTTTTAACCTTGTTAGAGGTGAAGATTTATTTGCTTGGAAATTCGCCAAAAAAGGGTTTTTCAAATTTAAAGAAAATATTCCGAAAATCAATCAGAGAATATTAGAAAATTATTCAAAAAATTATTTTTAACTTCATTAAATTCCTAATCAGGAAAAGAAATCATTAGAGTACTAGGTATAAATACTTAATTAGGCGCGACTTTTACGGTTTAATCCACGATGGATACTGTGACTAGTTATTTTTACTTAAGGATGATTTTTTTATTGTGCTTTCAACAATTCTTACCAAGTCGTTTAGCAAAGATACTGCTTTATTAATTCTTAGAGTTATAACTGGAACTGTTCTTATTCATCATGGTTATGAGAAATTAGCAAATATAGAAAATTTCGCTGATGCTTTTGTCAGACCTTTACATCTTCCATTCCCAATATTTTTATCATACGTAGCGGCATTCTCTGAAATTGGTGGTAGTTGGCTACTAATTATTGGCTTAGCTACAAGATTCGGGGCTTTGGCAATTGTTGGAACAATTTCTGTCGCTATATACCATGCACTTGTTACTTCAGGTTTTAATATTTTCTTACTAGAGCTTTTACTTTTGTATTTCGCTTCAGCAATCTCAATTGCATTAACAGGGCCTGGCAATTTCTCTTTAGACGAAGTGATTATTAGAATTTTGAAATCAGAAGATGAAGAGGAAATCATTCCTTCAACAAAATCAAAAAATTCTAGGGAAGTCGAAGTTAAAGAAGAGACAAATAAAGGCGGTTTATTTCAATTTCTGCAAGCGAACATACTTTCAGATACTTCAAGCTAACTTTTTAGGATAAAGGCTACTGATTAGCTGCAACCTTTTGCGATAACTATTTCTCTTCTCAAGTTTTATCTTGATTGTTGCTTCAGAAAGACTTATAAAAAGCCCTATAGCAGTCACCCAAGATAAAAAAATAAAAGGGTTTTCAGGAATTTCTGAGAAATTCATATGAATAATGCTTCTTTTTTAAAACTGACTGATTAATATATGTTTTTCAACCTAAATATACAATTTAGAAATATTTAAGGATTAATTTCAACTTTCTCCCATTTCTTAATCTTTTCCCAAAGATATCGTTTATGAAAAGGCTGTTCTAATTTAAGAAGATCTACTGAATCGATTTCAAAATTTAAAACTACAAAATTTTCTGACTTGGGTAGATTGGATAATATTTCATGAGCAGATTGGACTTTTGGGTTTATTTTCTTTCCGGGAGATCCCCAAAACCAAGAAGATTTTGATTTTTCTGATAATAAATCCCAATAATTTTTGTTATCAATTAATTCACATATTTTTCCTTTGAATCTATATTGTGATTTGGTTTTCAAAAAGAACCATAAAATTTCTGCATTGGGGTTAGATTTTAAATGCTCAATTTTTTCACTTCTTCTATCTGTGAAAATAATCATTGAACTATCTTTATGCCATCCTCTGAAAACAACTGTTCTTAATCTTGGCTCATTTTCTTGGTTGACTGTTGCAAGCTGTATCCATCTATTAGAGGGTGATTTGCCCTCTTTTTTTCTAGAAGATTTTAAATCTTGCCTCCAACTGGGTAGGTTGTTATCGGGCATTTAATTTAGGCAATATAAGACCACTTTTCTTTTTGTACTCTTCGAATGAATCATATTTTGAGAGCGATTTATCTTTTTTTATCATTCTGGGTAGAAAAACTATAGAGAAAAATATTGCAAGAATTACTAATGGAATGAAACTCATTGAAAGTATGGCGAATGATAGATAAATTAGTATTTCTCCTAAATAATTTGTATTTCTTATATTTTTGAAAAATCCTTCTTTAATTAGATCTTTTTTTAATTTAAGAGAAAAATATTTTTGGGCATCACTTGCAAAGTGTAGAAACACACCAATTATATTTATAGATACAGATGCAGCTATTACGATATTTGGAACAGATTTCTGAGATGAGATAAGAATGTAGGGAGCAACCCAGTAACTTCCTAGGAAAATAAAACCAGTCACTGAAGTTAAAAAATTGATTTTTTCTTTAAAATAAGGATCTGGGAATATCTTTTCTTTTAAAAGCCAAAGTAATCCATAAGTACCATGGAGAGCTAGATAAACGTAGGGAGCGATTGTAAAATTATCAAAAAAAATCATAAGACCTATAACTACAAATGCAGTAAGACCTTTATGTAGATTAATTATTTGATTAAGTTTCATTTTTTAATAATCTAAAAAATGAAATTATTTTCTGTGGATATAACCTAGGTCATCAAAAGTTTAAATGGGCGATACTGGATTCGAACCAGTGGCCACTACCGTGTCGAGGTAGTGCTCTACCACTGAGCTAATCGCCCAAATTGAAGAATTTTAAATCCCCCTTATAAGAAAATAGCAGGTTGCGTTTCATTTTCTAAGTAATTTAACTTTCC
>CACBAW010000052.1 GCA_902537275.1 uncultured Synechococcaceae cyanobacterium | reverse complement strand
AAAGAAGAGCAAAGACAATCAACATAAAAATGAAATAATTAATTAATAATATTGCGATAAAAAGAATAAAAAATGTTTGGCACAAATAGTTTTATCTGGAGATGAAATTAAAATCTTAAAAAAGTTATCGAAAAAAAATTATTAATTCTTTTATAAAGAGATCCTGTGATGGATAATAGAATATATAAATTCACTTTTATTTAACAAAATTATTAACCAAAAAAATTTGAGTAATATAAATTTTTCAGGTCTTAAAGGCCAAGCGCTTGTAATAGAGGATAAAGATATTCCAAGCATAAAAGAATTTCAGGATGTTATCCCAGATCACTACTTTGAGTGCAATATCAAAACTTCATTGAGGTATCTTTTACAATCAACTTTAATTCAAACATTAGTAGTTGCAATAGGGTTATCTATTCCATTTACCCCCCAAATGATCCCAATTTGGATTATTTACGCCTTACTATCAGGTACTACTGCAATGGGATTCTGGGTAATTGCCCATGAATGTGGACATGGAGCATTCTCTAAAAACAAGACCTTGGAATCTATAACTGGTTATTTACTACATTCATTACTTCTAGTGCCTTATTTTTCTTGGAAGCGTTCTCATGCCATTCATCATAGATTCACAAATAACATAACCAATGGAGAAACTCACGTACCTTTAGTAATTAAAGGGAATGGAGTTACAGAAAAAGTAGGCGGAGAAAAAGAATTACATTTTTCAAATTCCTTAGGTAAGAAAAATTATGGAATTCTTCAACTTGTTTTACATTTAATATTTGGCTGGCCTGCTTATTTACTTACTGGAAGTACAGGAGGTGTTAAATATGGAACTTCCAATCATTTTTGGCCAACTAAACCATTTTCTAAAGCATTATGGCCATCAATATGGGCCAAGAAGGTTTGGATATCAGATATTGGTGTAGGTTTGACATTATTAGGCATTGTTTATTTAGTTCTCAAGTGCGGGATACTTCCAGTAATTGCTCTGTATTTTGGTCCTTTATTAGTGGTTAATTGTTGGCTAGTAGTTTATACATGGCTTCATCATACAGATTCTGATGTACCTCATCTTTCAAATACGGAATTTTCCTTTATGAGAGGGGCATTTCTATCTATTGACAGACCTTACGGTAAAGTCCTTAATTTTCTCCACCATAATATAGGTTCTAGCCATGTCGTTCATCATGTATGTCCAACGATCCCTCATTATCATGCGAAAAAGGCAACTGTTTTAATTAAAAAAGCCTTTAAAAAAGCATATCTTTTTAATCCTGATCCAATACACAAAGCTCTATGGAATATTGCATGCCATTGCGTTGCTGTTAAGTCAGATTTCAAGAGAGGAAGATATATATGGCAATCTTCTTACAAAATGGTGGATTAAAAATATAATGAGCATCATTTCTTTATCACATTAATTTACGCAAATCTGAAAAGAATATAAAAGAATCAGCAATAACAAATTTTTCATCCTAGAAATTACCTAATCAAAATAATATTATGAGTGGTGACAATTTGCATGGTAAGCAACCTATTAAATTTTATTCGGAAAAAATAACACTTACAAAAGTTGAGTTATTAGAAAGACGGTTGAGTTTAGGCGAAAAAATTTCAGATTTAGATCAAAAGCATAAAGAATGGAGCAGAAAACTATCAAGTTGATCATTTAATATGATGAATTTTAATTAATTTTTGAAATTTCTATTTGCATTATCAGGAAACTTTTCTATAAATTATTGAAAAATTATTTGCAGGCATACTAATAATATCCTCTTGAGAAAAACCATTTTTCTTACTCTCATCACAAACTTCCTCAAGATCTTTAATACCCCAAAGATCATTTTGCATTTTTAATGAATTATCGAAAAAATAATTACTTGCGCTTGTATGGTTATTACAAATTTTAAATGGCCCATACAAAATCAAAAATTGTCCCTTATTAAGTAATTTTCCTGACTCTCTAAAGAGTGCTACAGTACAAGACCACTCCGCTACATGAATCATATTTATAGAGACTATTCCTTGCAAAGAATTAGCTAATATCAATGGAATTTTCCAAGGAATTTTTTCTACATCAATCTCAAGAGGCTGGGGCATTTTCTTAGTTAGGTCTTCATACTCAATCCAAGAACTTATACTTTTTCTATGCAATAACTCTGGGTCACTTGTTTGCCAACTTATTTTAGGAAATCGTTTTTGAAAAAAAACTCCATGTTCACCACTGCCACTCCCGATTTCCAATACTGAACCTTTTTTTAAAATCCGCGATAGTACATCACCAATGCAGTCTCTATTTCTTTGAGTTGCCGAAAAAAAAAGTCTATTATCCAAAATTAAAAAAAAATTGGGCGATTCTGTAAAAATAATAATTCTAAAATCCTTGATTATTTAACCTTTCTCAATTTAGGAGTCTTGAAAAACATTATTTTGAGGCTAAAGAATAATATTGAGATTGTAAGAGCTGGCAAGATATAAAGTATTAAATCAGAACTCATTAGAGAAGGAATCCTTCCAAAAATTAAATGCATGTAATAGGTCGCTAATGACATAAATTCATATATATCTAATTTATTAATAGCAATTATTTGAATTCTAAAAACTACTTTTAGTCAAAACCAAAAATTCCAAAAAAAAAAGAGTCAGCCTGTATCCCTACTAGCTGACCCTATCAATATATTAATTTAAATTACCTTTAAATGAGGATATACCTCTAAAAAAACAAGGTGAAAAGCTTATAAATTTTTTTCAAATTTAAAAAATCAGAACAAAAATAAAAGCATCGATAGGGTATATCTCGACACATATATGTATCAGTTTTTAAATTTTTCTGGCAAAACAAGGGGAAATCCCTCATTTTCTTTACATTACTAAATAAATATGTTATATTTGTTAACAAATCACACTATCAAAAATGACTCCCGAAGCAGAACGTTTTAATGGTTGGGCAGCAATGTTAGGTTTCGTTGCTGCAGTTGGTGCGTATGTCACAACAGGCCAGATCATTCCAGGTTGGTTCTAATGAAAAATAATGAACCAAAATTAGTTGAAAAAGAAAAAATCGTTGCGGAAAAGCTTAACGGCAGATTCGCAATGTTAGGTTTTATTGCTCTTATTGGAGCATATTTAACTACAGGTCAAATCATTCCTGGTTTTATCTAATTTAAATTTTTTTAATCCTCATAAAAAAGTCTAATTTAAAATTGAATTAGGCTTTTTTATTTTTTTTTC
>CACBAW010000051.1 GCA_902537275.1 uncultured Synechococcaceae cyanobacterium | reverse complement strand
TTTCTACCTGAACAAAACCTGTCCCACCTTCGCTAGTTCTTGATTTAACGACATTAAGAGGTTTAAGATCCACAAAAACATCCTCATCAAATTCGGGATGAAATTTTTTAAATTCTTCAATTTTGAGATTTTTAAATAACAATTTTCTCTCCAGACAATATTTAACCATTTGACCAACAACTTGATAGGCGGTCCTAAAAGGAACATTTTTACCAACTAAATAATCTGCCAAATCAGTAGCATTAGAAAAATCGTTTTCTACAGAATCAGTTAAATTTTTAATATTAAATTCAATGCCCTCATTAATTAAGATAGTCATTGCTTTAATACAAGAAGATATCGTTTCTGCAGTATCAAATATTGGCTCTTTATCCTCTTGAAAATCCTTATTGTAAGAAAGTGGTACCCCTTTGACCATAGTTAACAATGCCTGAAGATGTCCATAGACTCTTCCTGTCTTACCTCTTATCAATTCTGGCACGTCAGGATTTTTTTTCTGCGGCATTAAGCTACTTCCTGTGGCACATTTGTCTGTTAATTTTGCAAAAGAAAATTCATCAGTTACCCATAAAATGATTTCCTCTGAAATTTTACTTAAATGAGACATCAACAAAGCAGATGCAGAAACAAACTCTATACAAAAATCTCTATCACTTACTGCATCAATACTGTTTTTATAAATCCTACTAAAACCCAATTCTGCTGCTGTGAAGTGCCTATCTATTTTTATTTTTGTTCCAGCCAATGCTGCCGCTCCTAACGGAGAAATATTAACTCTTGAGCGTACTTCTTTATACCTTTCACGATCTCTTTGAAGCATTTCTATATAAGCCAATAAATGATGAGCCAAAGATAATGGTTGAGCTCTTTGCATGTGGGTATATCCAGGAATTAAAGTATAAATGTTGGATTTGGCAAGATTTAAAAAGGATTTTTGCAAATCGGTTATTAAAATTTCAATATTGTCAATCTCTTTTCTTAGCCACAATCTTATATCTGTACCAACTTGATCATTTCTACTTCTACCTGTGTGTAATTTTTTTCCAGTTTCACCAATTAAACTTATCAGCTTTTCTTCTATACAATAGTGAATATCTTCAGAAGGTGGACTAGGATAAAATTTACCCTCCAAATACTCCACTTTTATTAACTCTAAACCATCAATAATTTGCAAAGCTTCGGAAGAGGATAAAACTTTTGTTTTACCAAGCATTTTCGCATGTGCTATCGAGCAATCTAAATCTTCTAAAATAAGCTTTCTATCAAAACTAATTGAAGCATTAAACTTTTCAATAAAAGGGTCCAGTGAATTATCAAACCTTTTACTCCAAACTTTTGCCATATGAATTTATAACTTTAAGTATCCTTAATAAAGCATTTTTTTATATAAGTGACAAAAAAAATATCTATTTCAATTGAAAAATAACCATCGAGGCATCATCTTCAAGATGTCTATTTTGCCCTGTAAAATCATCTAACTTTTTAAATATTTTATTTAAAATTTCTTGGGATGTACAAGATTGCTTGCATAACTTTATAAGTGTTTTAATTAATCTTTCCTCATCAAATCTTTGTCCTAAAGAGTTAGAAGTATCAATTACTCCATCTGTGTAATAAAGAACCAAATCATTTTGATTAAGCTTGATTTCACCAATATGATATTCAGCATCTTTTTGGAGTCCAAGTACAACTCCTTTTGCATCTAATTTAATAATTTTCTGATCTGAACTTTTCCAAAGCAGAGGAGGATTATGTGCCGCGTTCGCGAATCTCAATTTTTTAGTTCTAGGGTCATAATCTGAGTAAAATAATGTCACAAATCTATGCGATTGATCTAAGTCATTTATTGCCAATTGATTCAAATCATGCAAAATTCTATCTGGAGGCAGACCTGTAAGAACCTCAGCACGTAACATTCCTCTTAACATAGTCATTAAAAGACCGGCTGGAATCCCTTTACCCATGACATCACCTATTACAAAGGCCCATCTTGATTTTTCTTTCCTTTTTTCTGAAATATTAGTCTTTAAGCACATAAAATCATAGTAATCTCCACCGAGCTGAAGAGCTGGTCTACAATGAGCAGCTAGGTCTAAACCGTGGATAATTGGACAATAATCCGGGAGTAATTGAGATTGAATTTCAGCACCCGTGGAAATTTCTCTATCTACATTTTCATGCTTTTTCTTGGTTTTTATTAAATAGTGATTTTCTAATCCAACAGCAAGACAATTTTCAATAAAATTGAAATTACTATCTTCAGTAATCGAATGTCTAGAAATATCTTTGCTAAAAATATAAATAAATCCTCTACATTTACCTCTAGATATTATTTTTCTTGTTTCAATTTTGTATTCTTTAAATTTATTTTTTAAAGCATTTTCAAAAGTAAAAATTTCTTTTATTTTAAAATTTTTTGCAAAATGAAATTGGTTCAAGAAACTATTAATTTCATCTTGAATTGTTAAATATTCATAATTAAAAGAAATTTTTATATTTTCATCCCATATCTCACCCTCATAATTTAAAGGAATGATTAAAATTAAATTCTCAGAAAAAATATGTTTGAAAATTAAGCATACATAATCAAGTAATTTATTTATGTTAGAAAATGACTTTAAATAATATGCTAAAGAAGATGCAATTTCAGCAAATTTATATTTATTTTTTAGAGTTACTTGAGGATCATTATCTAAAAATTTTTTTATAAATTTATTCGAAAATATTTTTTCTTTATGATTATTTGTCAAAGCAAATCTTATAGATAAATATGTTTTAACATTAAATTTAAGTTTTTAAAAAAAATTAATTAAATATTTATTTATCTGCAAGCATAGCCTCTACAAATTCATAACTATTAAATGGTCTTAAATCTTTTATGCCTTCTCCAGCTCCAATAAACCTTATAGGCAAATTTACTTCTTCAGATACAGCTAAAGAGACTCCTCCTCTAGAAGTACCATCTAATTTAGTAATAATTGCTCCACTTAAATCCGCTGATTTAGCGAAACTTTTTGCTTGCTTTAAGCCATTTTGTCCCTGACTTGCATCTAAAACTAATAATGATTCAACAATTGCATCAGGGACCTTTTTATCAATAATTTTTTTTATTTTTGCTAATTCATCCATCAAATTATTTTTTGTTTGCAATCTACCCGCTGTATCAACAAGTAATAAATCAATATTTCTTTTTTTTGCAGAATTAATTGCATCAAAAACCACGGCAGCTGGATCAGCATTTTTTGATTGATTAGATATAACGTCAACATTACTTCTATCTCCCCAGACTTTAAGTTGTTCTACTGCAGCCGCTCTAAAAGTATCAGCAGCAGCAATCAAAGTTTTATAATCACTTTTTGAAGACAAGTA
>CACBAW010000050.1 GCA_902537275.1 uncultured Synechococcaceae cyanobacterium | reverse complement strand
ATCATTTAGAGTGATAAGATCTTAAGATATTTTTAAATTATATGAATAATTGGGAAAAATTAATCTATCAGAAAAAAAAACAACTTAATAAATATCCTTATGGTGAAATTATATCTCTATTTTTTAGATATAAAAAATTTATAGATTCAAAAACCTCAGATAAAATAAAATTATTAGAATTAGGTTGTGGAGGAGGAAATAACCTTTGGTTTTTTGCAGAACAAAATTGTGAAGTAGTTGGAATAGATTGGAGTAAGACTGCTTGTATGCATGCAGAAGAACTTCTTATTAAAAGGGGGCAAAAAGGAAAGATTTATTGTATGGATTTTGCAGAAATTGATAAAACCATTGGAGAATTTGATATTGTGATAGATAGGGCAGCTACTTATTGCGGAGATTTATTTGAAAGACAAATTTGGATAGATAATGTTTACAAAATCATGAAAAATGGATCAATAATTATTAGTACTTCATATTCAAAAAATGATCCAACCTTTTTGAGATATTTTTCTGAAAAGAATTTCTCAAATAAAATTAATGAAGATACTTTTACAGATTTTAATTATGGTCCTTTTAAAGATAGTGGTAAAACTAGTTTCGTTGATATCAATTCCCTTCATAAAATTTATAGTAAATTCGAAACCATATCTTTGATGCAAATAGATGAAAAAAAAATAATTCCTAGGGAAGATGATATTTATGCCCATTCAATATTTGCATATGTTGGGAAAAAAATCATTTTTTAATCTTTTCCAAATATAATAAAAATTTATAGGATATAAATGAACTCAATTTGCCTTATCCCTGCAAGAGGAGGATCTAAAAGAATTCCAAGAAAAAACATAAAATCTTTTTATGGAAAACCTTTGATTACATGGTCAATAGAATGTGCAAAAAGTTCTGGAATATTTAACAAGATTTACGTCTCAACAGATGATAAAGAAATTGCATCTATAGCCAATTCATGTGGAGCAAATATCCCTTTTTTAAGACCTAAAGAAATTTCTGATGACAAATCTACTGATGAGGATGTAAGAAATCATTTTTTGAATTGGTATGAGAGAAATAACAAAAAAGTTGATTTATTATGCTACTTATATCCAACGGCACCATTTATTTCACCAAAGACTTTAAAGGAATGTAAAAGAATCTTGATAGAAGAAAATGTTTATTCTGTTTTAACGATTTCGAAGTATAGTTATTCCCCATTAAGATCTTTAAAAATCAATAAGGAAAAAAAATTAAGTTTCAATTGGCCAAAATATAGAAAATTTAGAAGCCAAGAATTACCTGATTTATATCATGATGCTGGTCAATGTTATTTTTATAATTATGGTAATAAAAAACAACCAAAAGAACTAATGGGTTATGAAATTCCGCAAATACTAAATCAAGATATAGATACTTTTGAAGATTTCGAAAATGCTGAGCTTAAATTCGAAATTCTTATTAAAAAAGGCTTGATTTATAATAATTTTTCTTGATAAAAAATTACTTTACTAGTTTATTTTTTTTGAGTATAAAAATTGTATCTATAAGTTCTCTTAAATTCAAATCTAAAATTTCACTTATATCAAATAATGAATTAACTCCATCACAATAAGCTAGAATATTCATTAATTTTCTAGAAGGATGTATACCTTCTCTAAAATTAGAAATATTAGGATACAAACCTCTTTTTCCTAGTTGTGGTTCGCAATAATTAATATTTTTAGGACTTAGACTGCATTCAAATGAATCTATTATTGTTTTTATAACCTCAAAAGATCCCTGTAAACCTTTTTCATTTACTAAATTAAAATTATCCAGACTTGTATGATATTCAGGGAAAGTTCCAAATTTACTTCTGCAAAATGTACAAATTGGAAGATCTATGCCTGGAGAACAATATTGTCGTTCATCTGAACCTCTCTCTAAGAAAGAATATTTTTTATGATTTTCTTTATTAAGTAATGCGGCATTTAATGCTTTATCAGCTATGTTATTTCCCTTTCTAGATTGAATATGTGAGAAATTTTGATCATCACCTACGCAAGTTAAATTAAATCCACAAATTAAATTGGTTTTCAACTCGTCCTTTTTCTTACTTAGATATGCAATGCTTCCAATAGTCTCAGGGAGAATAACGAATCTATAAGTATAATTATTTTTTTTATGCTTAGATTTTATGTAAGTTATTAATTCATTTATAAGAACTGGCCCGCTAAGCTCATTATTTACCATAGAGGGATGACAAAGGTAAGACGAAAAAAAAATTTCTTTTTCTTTTTCTATACCATCTATTTTAGCTTCAATTAAATCAAGTTTTCCTTTCTTAAATTCAGAATCTATTCTTATTTTATAATTACCTTCTGGCATTGAATCTATAGTATTTTTGCTTAAGCAAAAACCCCAATTTTTAGAATAATAAGAAGTTACATAAGGTATAGCATCAGGTTGAGATTCCAATGTATAGATTTTTTTTAAAAGAGATTTTTTATCCATATTCAGATCAACTGGCATTGAATATCCAACGAGATGTAAGTTATTTTTATTAAATTCTGCAAATCTCTGCCCTGATTCATGTTCAATATATGCTTCTCTAATTATCCATTCATCAGGTATCTTCCAATCAAAAACTTTTTCGCCAGAATTGAATGATATCCTTTTGAACTCTTTATGATTTTTTTCAAATATTTCAAAGCTTTTTCTTATGTCAGGTCCACAAATGGATCTATTAAGTGGAAAAAGTTTTTTTGCTAACGAAATCATTCTATTTCCTTCTATATTTTTTTTCATATACAAAATTAAATAGTATTATTTGTCTATATATAATATTATATAAATATAAGTCATAACTTTTTTAAATTTTTTAATTGTATATTTGCTTATAAAATTTTGAATAATATCTCCGAACTAAAAATATCTTCAAAAACTTTTTACTCTATTTATCCACTAAAGCAAAAATTATATTTCCCCATATCTAAAACAGAGCAAAAATGGGCTAGTAACTTTAATGAATTTAGATATAATCAATATTTATTAGCAAGAGGTTGTTCTAGAAATTTAATTGGTAAATTATTTAATATAGATCCTCTAGATGTGCCTTTATATGCTCCACCTGGGAAACCTCCAATATTAAAAAATGGTTTTGGCTTTTTAAGTATTAGCCATTGTATTAATTGTATATTAATTGGCTGGTCTAATAATGAGATAGGTATCGATATAGAATGTATAGATAGGATGATTAACACTGAAAAATTTATAGATAGATTCCTTCTTAAAGAAGAAAAATTTTTCTTGGAAAAGCACAGTAAAGAAAATCTTGATCATAAAGCTATTCAAATTTGGGTTTCAAAAGAAGCTGCAATAAAGTGGCAAAAAGGAAACTTATTTTCTGAATTAAAGAAATGGGAGGTTGATAAAAGTTTGAAATGGGCTTTTCATAATGATAGTAAAAGAGGTGTAAAAATTTATAATTACAAATTTAAAGAATGGACATATTCAATAGCCTGTAACGCTTTATTAAAACCTATACTCATAGAATAGTAAACAAATAATCATTAAAATAATTATCAATAACAAAATTTAGGAAAGGATAATTTGCAAAATTTTTCATAAATTTATAAACTCATTATTTTTTTGTTTCGATAAATAATATTAAATTTATAGCAATTTTGAAGTCATATTTTTCTTTTTTAATTTGCAAGATTTTTATTATTTACGCTTTTTTTAAAAATACTTTGGATGATTTTATAAATTTTTTTGAATTAAATTTATCAAAATGATCTGCCAGGC
>CACBAW010000049.1 GCA_902537275.1 uncultured Synechococcaceae cyanobacterium | reverse complement strand
CGCTAGTAAAATTCTTTAATGATTGAATTAACTTTACTAACTCTTTTGAATTATGTTGGAGATAATTTTTGTGAGTATAGAAATCTAGGACATGATAATTATAAATCTTTGCTTCTTTCCTACAGTGATGCAAGTAATAAATTTGGGCCATTGGAGGTTAAAAAAGTTATTGAGAAGTCTGATAACTTTAAAGTTACGGCTGTTGCTATTGCTGCAATTAAGTGCCCTCAGCATATAGTTAAGTAATGAAGTTTGAATTAAAAACTGAAAAAGAAAATTATTCAAAATCATTTTTACAATTTTTCAGTATATTTTTTTTTCTTACTTTGATAATTATCCTTTGTGATGTTGCACTCAAATTGAGAATTATATCTAGAAATGATAAAATTGAATACAACTGTAGGCTTTTATCTGTTGAAAAATCTAAAGTCCATTTTAAAAAATTATCTAGGCTTTCTAACCTAAAAAGTAAACAACAAATTTGGGAATTTTGCAGCGAGGTTATCAAATAATAATTAACTAGATGCTGATGAATAGAATCTTAAAGCAAATAACCAGAACTTTCTTGAAGTTATAAGAAATATTGTCGCAACAATAACTTCAAGCAATATTTTCCATAATACAGAAAGTCCTAGAAAAACTTCAGAAGGTATTGTAGTTATAAAAGCAATAGGTATGAAAATACTAAAAAAAATTCTTAAAGAAAAAGAAAATGAATTTAACGGAAATCTACCAATATAAAGGAATGATCTTAATACTTCTATTGCATTCCAAGTCTTAACAAACCAAATAGTAGTAGTAGAGATAAAAAACCATAAGCTATATAAAATACAAATCGAACAGCTTATCGTAATCAAGGATAGGGTCAGAAAACTTAAATTTAAATTGATTTGATTTATTTTTATGCAGAGGAATAACAATAAAAATCCTATTATTATTTCTAAAAATCCAGATGGATTTATTTTTTTTAATGAAATAAAGAATTGACTATCAATAGGTTTTAAAAGTACGAAGTCTAATGTTCCTTCTCTTATATGTTTAACTATTTCTGTAAGATTAGGATTGAACCATGTATTTGTTATTCCATTCAAAATTGTATAAATAGCTTGAATTATTAATGCCTGTTCAAATTTCCACCCTCCAATATATCCATTATTTTGAAAGAAAATAGATAATAGAAAAATACTCCCTACTAGACTTAAAATTGCAGTAATTAAATCAACTAATATATTTGTCTTATACTCCAATTCAGAAGCTAAGGAAGTATGTAAGAATTTTTTATAAACATTTAGATATTTTCTTAAATTCATGACCCCATTGCTGTATATTTTTTCGTTCCTTCAGACCAGATTTTCTTAAATAATGGGAGAAGTAAAATAATCCAAAGAATTTGCATACTTAAGCCTCCAATAATATTTGTTTCATTACCTGATAGTAAGTTCGCAGGGAAATCAATTAGGTATGGAAAAGGAGTCATATAAATCCATGATTTAACATATTGGGGAAATGAAACTACTGGTGCTAAAAGACCTGAGAGAAATAATGTTGGAATAAATAACAATCTTTCTATCGATGACGCTTTTTCTGTCCAGAAACATAGACATGCAACTATTGACTGAATTAAAAATTGAATCAAGAAGGATAAGAAAGTAGATACTATCGATAAGAGTAAAGTACTTAAATTTGGTATCCATATACTTTCTGGATTAAAAATAAAAAAGAAAAATGCGATTATTAGGGCGAAAGGAAATCTTGTTATTTGTTCAGCAATATGTTGTGCAAAATATCTGAAAAATGGATTTAAAGGTTGGATTAAATATGGAGATACTTTCCCCATAAGAGAATCCTCTTCAAAACTAAATACAACCCAAACTACAGAAAACTGTCTTACGAAAAAAGCACATAAGAAATATCTAGAAAGCAAAACATCACTAATGTTTATGGATTCATTTAGATTATTAGTTGTCCAAATGTTTAACATGAAAAAAGGAATAATTCCTGAAATTGCCCATAATGCAATTTCTACCCTATATTCCAACATGTTTGAATATTGGACTTTTAATAAGGTGGATATTTTACGGTTAATCAAGTTAGATATCATAATCTTTTTTGATTAATACCTTCCCAATAACTTCATCTATAGGTGGTTCATTTATAAAAAGGTCTTCAATATCAAAATTATTTAGGATAGCTTTTAGTGAAGAGGTAATAGAGTTGTTTTCAATTTTTAAAGTGATTTCATTCTTTATTTTATTTTTAACAGTAAACCCCGAATTTTCTAATTTAATTGCATCCTCTTCTGATCGACAAACTATTAATATTTCTTTTACAGGAGAAAGTTTTTTTAATAATAAGTCAAGTTTCCCATCATATGATATCGCCCCTTCGTGCACACATATAACTCTCTTGCATAGTGATGTAATATCTTTCATGTAATGACTGGTTAGGCATATAGTTGCATTAGTTTCCTTATTATATTTTTGAAGGAATTTTCTTAAATTTCTTTGTGCATTAATATCTAATCCAAGCGTTGGCTCGTCTAAAAATAGAATATTTGGTTCATGTATCAAAGCTGCTAGTAATTCTGATTTCATACGCTGACCTAGTGAAAGTTTTCTAACAGGTATGAATAGCTCTTCATCAATTTCTAGCATTTCCGATAGTTTTTTTATTCTCTTTTTAGCTTCAAATTTATCTAAGTCATATATTGATGCATTTAAATAGAATGATTCAATTGGCGGAAGATCCCAAATAAGCTGTTGCTTTTGTCCCATTATTAAGGTGATATTCTTAAGGAAATTTTCTTTTCTCCTGAAAGGTAAGTAGCCTGAAACCAAAATCGAACCATCACTTGGATAAATTAAGCCACATAACATTTTTAATATTGTTGTTTTCCCAGCTCCATTAGCACCTAGAAAACCTACTATTTCTCCTTCTTTAATTTCAAAACTTATATCTTTTATAACTTTTAAACTTTTTGTTTGTCTTCTAAAAAAATGTTTAATTGTTCCTTTTAACCCCGGTTCTTTGGATGAGATATCAAATGACTTAGATAAATTTCTTACATCGATAATATTTTTCACCATTTAAAGTTTTAATTACTAAAGTTTAATATTTAAATAAATTGTTAAATTATTTTTACTTTAGAAATATTCTAACCAATTAAAAAATATCTTTAAACGATACAACCAGCCAGATAAAAAAGTTAATTGGATTAAGTAACTCGCTTACCTTATTTTTATTTTCATAATTTAAACCATTTAATAAACTAAATATAAAATTACTATTCTCTTTTTTAGGATTATTTTTTTTAATTACATTACCATTTTCGTCGAGAAGATCAATTTCGTCTTCAAAGAACCATTGCTCTTTTCCATTAGATAATTGCAAGACAACTCCAATACCTTTACCATCAGTTATTCTGAAATCACTTATCTTAGCCAATGATGAAACATTTATTGCATCAATAGTTTCTTTAGTAAGTCTATCTTTAGATAGTTCTAGGTTTACTTGAACAGAATTTCCTATCTTAACCTTATCTAAAATTGACATTTTTATAGGTTATTATACTTAGCGATAAAGTATTTATGCGATTAATTCAAAATTATTGATTTATTTCAATAATTATGATTTTTTTAAAAATGCATCAAGGATTCTCTTTATTGAAATTGTTAATATCCTCAAAAATACAAAAAACAGACCTAACCATCCTAATATTACTGCTATTGATAACATGCTTGAACCTAAATCACGCTGTAGAAAATTCTGCATATAGCTTTCTCAATTAGATAAGTTTT
>CACBAW010000048.1 GCA_902537275.1 uncultured Synechococcaceae cyanobacterium | reverse complement strand
TGGCAAAAACTAATAATATTCCTTTAATTGCTAGCTACCATACTCATCTTCCGAAGTATCTGGAACATTACGGTATGGGTATGCTAGAGCCACTTTTGTGGGAATTACTCAAAGCAGCTCATAATCAAGCCTTGTTAAATTTATGTACTTCCACCGCTATGGTCAATGAATTAAAAGATAAAGGTATTCAAAGGACCGCTCTCTGGCAAAGAGGAGTAGATACTTTCAGTTTCAGACCAGATTTAAGAAGTGAGAAAATGAGAGATAAATTATTTGGAAAATATAAAGATGCTAATTATTTATTGATTTATGTAGGAAGATTATCAGCAGAAAAACAAATTGAGAGAATTAAACCAGTCTTAGAAAGTATCCCTAATGCTTGCCTAGCACTTGTAGGTGACGGACCGTATAGAAACCAGCTTGAAAAAATCTTCGAAAATACCAAGACTAATTTCATAGGATATTTATCTGGTGATGAACTTGCTAGCGCCTATGCCTCTGGAGATATATTTTTATTTCCCTCTAGTACAGAAACACTTGGTTTAGTTTTACTCGAAGCGATGGCCGCAGGATGTCCAGTTATCGGAGCCAACAAGGGGGGGATTCCAGATATAATTAACGATGGGATTAATGGTTGTTTATATGATCCAGATGAAAAAGATAATGGGGTACAAAGTTTGATTAAAGCAACAAAAAAAATTCTAGAGAATGAAGATAAAAGAGAAATTATGAGAAAAGAGGCACGAAATGAAGCAGAAAAATGGGATTGGAATCAAGCAACGTTACAACTGCAAAATTATTATTCAGATACGCTCAAAGAAACAGATTAAATTTGATCTAAATTATTATGCTACGTGTGGAGGCGTAGGATTACTATATGAACTTATAGGGAGTATTAGAGTAGCTATATTCTGATTCTTTTCAGGCCTTTTTTTCTTTGAGAATTTTTTGCCAAAAGGTACTCTTATAACATTAGTCCCCTCAATGGAACAAATATTTGAGTTATCTCCAGAAAAATTATTTACAAAATTTGGTAAGTTGACGTTTTTAACTGGCAGTTGCTTAACGTTACCAGAATTAAAATCTTTGGTCATAGCTTCAAATACCCCAAAAAATTTGATGCTCAAATATCTTAATAAAAAAATTTAAAAAAATTCTATAAGAAAATATTAAATTTTTATTTAAATTGATAATAACTAAGTAAATACGAGGACGCTAGTCCTTTAAGCACATTTTTTTTCTTCTAAAGTCTCATCTTGATTTACATTGCAAGAACAAATTAAATTTCGATCGCCATATGCATTATTGATCCTAGAAACTGAAGACCAAAACTTAATAGTTGTTGGAGTTATATAAGGGAAAGAAGCTTTTTCTTTTGAATAAGGATATTGCCAATTATCAGCAATTAACTCTTTCAGCGTATGGGGAGCATTGCTTATTACATTATTATTTTTTAATTCATGATTATTTTCTATTTCACTGATTTCTTCTCCAATCAATAGCATTGCCTCACAAAATCTATCTACTTCTGCCAAACTTTCACTTTCAGTAGGCTCTATCATTATGGTTTCTGGAACAGGCCAACTAATAGTTGGGGCATGAAAACTATAATCAATTAATCGTTTAGCTAAATCATTGACACTCAATCCAGTTTTGGATTTTAAATCTCTAAAATCTAAAATACATTCATGTGCGACAAAATTATTTTTTCCTTTATATAGAATCTTGAATTTATGTTTTAAGGAATGCGCAATATAATTTGCAGATAAAATTGCGTGCGAAGTTGCTTTCCTTAACCCACTAAGACCTGCCATTTTTATATACATCCAACTTATTGGAAGAATACTTGCACTCCCATGCTTGGCAGAAGATACGAAATTAAAACTATTAGATAAATTATTATCCATTAAAGAATGAGTAGGAAGGTATGGGCTTAAAGTTTCTGATGCAGCAACTGGACCTACTCCTGGACCACCACCTCCATGTGGAATACAGAATGTTTTATGTAAATTCAAATGACAAACATCAACGCCATAGTTTCCAGGTTTGCATAATCCAACCTGAGCGTTCAAATTCGCTCCATCTAAATAGACAAATCCTCCCACAGAATGAATTAAATCACATATCTTTCTGATTTGTAATTCAAAAACTCCATGAGTAGAGGGATAAGTTAACATAAGAGCCCCAATTTGGTTATCAAATTTCTTGACCTTGATTGACAAATCTTGATAATCAATATTTCCTTCATCATCACATTCAACAGTTAACACGTCGAAACCTGCCATAACTGCACTAGCAGGATTTGTTCCATGAGCACTTTTTGGAATTAAACATTTTTTTCTTAAAAGTTCACCTTTTGATTCAAAATAAGAATTAATTGCCAATAAACCTGCAAACTCTCCTTGAGAACCTGCATTTGGTTGAAAAGAAACTGATTTTAAACCAACAATCTCACTTATCCATTTTTCTAAGTCAGATATAATTTTTGAATAGCCTTTAGTTTGATCTGGTGGGGAAAAAGGATGCATGGAAGATAAATTAGCCCAAGAGACTGGATTTAACTCTGCTGCAGAATTTAACTTCATGGTACAGCTTCCCAATGGCATCATCCCATCTACCAAAGAAAAATCTTTTTCAGCAAGTCGGAATATATATCTCATTAATTCATTTTCACTTTGGTAATTTGTGAATATATCTTGCTGCATCCATGCACTGGATCTCAAAGCTAAACTTTCAAGATGAAATTCTTTATCAAATTTTATATGCTCTAAATCTTCTTCTTTTTCTATAAGGTTTGCTATGAAAGTCAAAATATCTTTTATTTCTTTTTCATTACTAAGCTCATCTAAAGAGATCCCAAAGCCAGTTGAATTTTCAATAGTTGATCCCAACGGCAAAATTCTTAAGTTATAGCCATTTTTTAAAGCTTCATTATGGATCCTCTGGGAGTGCTCAGAATAAACATCAACACTATCAAATCTAATCCCATTTGGAATATCAAAACCCAAAGCAGCTAAACTTGATTCTAAATTTATTCTCAACTCAACTAATCTCTTAGCAATTTGCGTTAATCCAGAGGGTCCATGATAAATAGCATAAAAAGAAGAAATTATGGCTAACAAAGATTGAGCAGTACAAATATTACTAGTGGCCTTTTCCCTTCTAATATGTTGCTCTCTTGTTTGCAATGCTAGTCTCAGAGATTTTTCTCCATTTTTAGATAGTGTTTGCCCAACAATTCTTCCGGGTATCAGCCTTTTATATTTTTCGCTACAAGCAAAATATGCTGCATGGGGGCCACCAAAACCCATTGGAACACCAAATCTTTGCATACTCCCCACTGCTACATCAACACCAAATTCAGAAATTGGTTTAATCAAAACTTGTGCTAGTGGATCAATACATGCCGTAACAATAATTTCTGATCTATGTGCTTGGGATATTAAGAATGTGGGATCATATAATTCCCCATTTTTACCAGGTAATTGCAACAACATTCCAAAAACATCATCATGATTAGGAAGGTTGCTTTGAGTAAAGCGTTTTAATAATATTCCCAAAGGTTTTGCTCTGGTTTGTAGAACATTGAAAGTATGATCAAAAACATTTGATTCCACTAAATACACTTTTGAAGATTTATTTTTTCTTGCGGAAAAACTCATGGCCATAGCTTCTGCTGCAGCAGTTCCCTCATCCAACAAAGATGCATTGGCGACAGGGAATCCTGTTAGTTCACAAACAATAGTCTGAAAATTAAATAGAGCTTCTAATCTTCCTTGTGCAATTTCTGCTTGATATGGAGTATAAGACGTGTACCACCTTGGATTTTCAAGAACA
>CACBAW010000047.1 GCA_902537275.1 uncultured Synechococcaceae cyanobacterium | reverse complement strand
GTACATCAAGAGGAGTATTGGGAATTGGAATCCCTCAAGCAACTGCAATTGCAGATTGTAGTGCGGCAAGAAATGAATACTTTAAAGAAAGTGGTCGCTATATACCTATTATTGGTGATGGAGGAATTGTAACGGGTGGAGATATCTGTAAATGTTTAGCATGTGGAGCAGATGCTGTAATGATTGGATCCCCAATAGCTAAATCCTCAAACGCTCCAGGTAAAGGATTTCACTGGGGTATGGCTACTCCAAGTCCAGTATTGCCAAGGGGCACAAGAATTGAAGTCGGTTCTACAGGATCCCTAGAAAGAATAATTAAAGGACCTGCCCTGCTTGATGATGGGACACATAATTTATTAGGAGCAATTAGAACCTCAATGAGTACTCTTGGGGCAAAAAATATTAAAGAAATGCAAGAAGTTGAAATAGTTATTGCACCATCGCTTCTTACAGAGGGTAAGGTTTATCAAAAAGCTCAGCAGCTTGGGATGGGTAAGTAAGTAATTTAGAGCAAAATTGTAAAACCTTAGTGAATTAAGTATTAAATTGAAAAATTTTCTAATTAGGAGTTATTATAAAATGATGGGGGAAACCCCATACTCCTCACACACTAAACCGCCCGATTAATCGGGCTTTTTTAGATATTTTGTTACTTATATTATTTTATCTGTAATGAAATCATCACTTAAAAGAATTGCCTGCTAAATTTTCAAAAAGGAATACTTAAATTATGTCATCAGCTCCAGCCGTAACTGATTCTTCATTTGACAAGGATGTACTTCAAAGTGATCTACCAGTATTGGTTGATTTTTGGGCACCATGGTGCGGTCCATGTAGGATGGTCGCTCCAGTTGTAGAAGAAATCTCAAAAGACTTTGAAGGGAAAATTAAAGTTTTTAAATTAAACACAGATGAAAATCCCAATGTAGCCAGTCAATACGGAATTAGAAGTATTCCTACATTAATGATTTTTAAGGGAGGTCAAAAGGTTGATACCGTTGTTGGTGCTGTGCCAAAAGCAACTCTTTCGAGCACTTTAACTAAGCATTTATAAATTTAAAAGCTTTGCATAAAATTGGACTTATAGACTATGGAATGGGTAATATTCATTCTGTAACAAAATCTCTAGAAAGTCTTGGAGAAGAAATTATATTAATTAAAAACTTTAACGATTCCAAAAGCTGTAAGTCCATAATACTTCCTGGGGTTGGGGCATTTGATCCAGCAATGAATAATCTCATAAATACTGATTTGATAACTGATTTGAAAAATTGGATTAAAAGTGGGAAGTCCTTTCTGGGAATATGTTTAGGTCTCCAACTCCTTTTTGAATCCAGTGATGAAGGAAAAATTCAAGGGTTGGGGATTTTAAAAGGAAAAATACAAAAAATACCCAATATTGTTAACCAAAGAATCCCACACATGGGTTGGTGCCAACTTTTACCTACAAAACAAAATACATTATTAGAGCTTGAGGAACTAAATAATTGGGTCTATTTTGTACATTCCTATCATGCAATCCCAGATGACTTAAATATTATTGCAGCTCAAGTTGATTATGGCTCTGAAAAATTAACTGCAATTATTGAGAATGATAATCTATTGGCCTGTCAATTTCATCCGGAAAAATCTGGAAAAACCGGTGAAAAACTTTTGAGAAGATGGCTTAGTAATATTCAATAACAGATTCTTAGGGATGAAGACTAACTTAAGATTAATAGGTGGTAAAAAACTCCAAAGTCCAAATAATTCTTACACCAGACCTACAACATTGAGAGTGAGAGAGGCCATATTTAATATATTGAACAATAGAGTTGAAAATAGTAACTGGTTAGATTTATTTAGTGGAACAGGGGCAATAGCTTGTGAAGCCTATAATCACGGCGCAAGCAAAATACTTGCAATTGAAAGAAACAAAGTCAACTCAAAAATTTGCTTAGAAAATTTACTCTCGTTGGAGAATATAGAGAATAGGAGAAATGATATCGAAGTTATTTGTAAAGACGTTTTGAAATGGACAAAACCAAATTTTGAGAGAAACTTATCATCTAGAAATATGGATTTAAATAAATTAAAATTTGATTTTGTTTATCTGGATCCTCCCTACGATGTGGATTTCCATGAATTAGTTTTAAATCAATTATTCAGATGTAATTTTTTAAAAAAAGATTCAACAGTTATTTGTGAACATTCCCCAAACCTATTAATTAAAAAAAGTACTTTGTGGGAAACTATAGATGTAAGAAATTATGGGCAGTCAAGATTGACATTTTTAATCAATGTCCAGCATCCCTGAACCTCTTCTATATTGATTCCACGCACTTACAAATAATCCAAGAAGAGTTATTGGAACTAAACCTAAAACTATTCCGCATAGAAGAGGCTCGATCATTTTTTTTGACTTTTTTGAAATTCTTATTCACAATTGTTACATAGAGATTATTTTTTGTGTCAACATCTTCATCAACTGCAGCAGAAAGAGACTTTAAAAGAGAATTCTTAAAAATTGTTTTTATTGTAATTGGAGTTTTATTGATTTGTTTTTCAATATTTTTCGTAAATCATCATGAAAATAATAAATATATTATTGAAACTCTTGAGCTTAATGGCTCTGCTAAGGAAGGAGATGCTCTTTTTAAGATGAATTGTGTTGGATGTCATGGGATTACAGCAAGAGGATTAGTGGGCCCAGACTTACACTCAATAACTAAACGTTTGAATGATAAACAGATTATAAAACAAGTTACTGGAGGCCTAACTCCTCCTATGCCAAGTTTTGAAATTGATCCTGTAAATATGTCCAATTTATTGAAATATCTTCATAGCCTTGAATGATTTTGGGAAAAAATTTTTCTAATTTAAAGATAATATTAGTTGAACCTAATGGCCCTTTAAATGTAGGGAGCGTTGCTAGATTATGCTCCAACTTTGAAGTTGATGAATTAAGAATTGTTTCTCCGAAATGCGATATATTTTCTTTAGAAGCAAAAAAAATGGCCCTTAAAGGTCATAAATTTCTTGAAAATTGTAAGATTTTTGATGATCTTCAAAAAGCAATTCTTGACTGTGATTTAGTTCTAGCATCTTGTGGAAGGATTGATGTTAATAAAAATTCATTTTTTGGATCTTCTGAAGATATATTTGATTGGACTTTATCCTTTAAAAAGATAAATAATTTAGCAATTATGTTTGGAAGAGAAGATAGAGGTTTAACTAACAGTGAATTGCTTCTGGCAAATAAAACTTTTAATATCCCAACTTCTCAGAATAATCCTTCATTAAATCTTTCTCACGCAGTTTCCATAGCTTTGTATGAGTTAAATAAGTCTTCAAAAAGAAACTTTGATCAAGAACTAAAAGTTTTTAATCTTGCATCATCAAAACAAATTCATGATTCGTTTTTGGAGATAGAGGAATTACTTTTGAAGGTTGGATATCTTTTAAAACAAACTTCTAAGGCAAAAATCAGTAAATTTAAGAATTTTATTTTGAGGGCAAATACATCAATGCACGAAATAAATGTTTTAAGAGGAATTGTTCATCAAATAAACTGGTTTTTGAACAATTCAAAAGGAAACTAGCTATATAATAAATTAGGTTAGATTTTATTTCTTTGTAGTTTTAATTTGAAAGGGATATTTACTAAAAACATTTTCTGAAGTAGCATCTATTGATTATTTGAATATTTACGAAAACAAAAACTGTGCCTACAACAAAGAAAAGACGAGTTTTCCCCTTTACAGCTGTAATTGGTCAAGAAGAAATGAAATTGGCTCTCTTGTTAAATGTTATTGATCCAAGAATTGGAGGAGTGATGATAATGGGTGATAGAGGAACTGGAAAGTCTACTACAATAAGAGCCTTAGCTGATTTGTTGCCTGCAATCGATGTTGTTAAAGACGATCCATATAATAGTTCTCTATTCGATCCTGATCTACAA
>CACBAW010000046.1 GCA_902537275.1 uncultured Synechococcaceae cyanobacterium | reverse complement strand
TGCCATGAGAATCCGAATCTAATAATTTTTTTTGTGCCCATGAAGGAGATGTATTTCCAGTACATAAAAGAATCTTTCCATACTCGAAATTAAGGTTTTCAACTAAATCAATATTGGAATTCCGTAAACTTTTTAGAATTGTATTATTAATTTTTCTTGAATCAAATAATAGTTTTAAAGATCTTTCTCTCCATCTTTTTCTCAAAGCATATGATACTTCAATTGCAGCAAGGCCACTCCCAACAATTACAAATGGAAGCTCATTAACTGAATCAAAAATATCCTCTTTTTGTATTGAGTCATAAGCCCTTAAAAAAGGTTTTATTGAAAAAGCATTTCGATTTTTAACTAGTAACTCAAATTCTTTTGGAATTATTGTTTGACTTCCATAATTAAGCACTAACTTCGAATAATTAACTGAAGGTCTATTACTTAAAACAATTTCCCTTAAATTAAAATCAATATCCTTTACTTCTTCTTCTATAAAAGATACTTTTGCATTTGTTGCTAGAGATTTTATATCAATTAAACTCTCTTCTAAAGTGATTGATTTTGAAAGCACCGATGGGAATATCGCCGAATAAACCAAATGAGAATCTCTAGATATAATTGAAACAGGAATTTCTGGCTTTAATTTCGGATACATTAACCATTTGTTCAATAAAAGAACATTTGTGTGTCCTCCTCCAATTAGTACCAGATGATTAAAAGTCATTTAAATTACTATGAATAAAGAACATTTATTACCAATTGAAAAATCAAGATTAGGAGTGATTGGTGGGAGTGGATTTTATTCAATGGATCAAATAGAGTACTTAAGAGAACTTGAAATCAATACTCCCTATGGTAAACCTTCTGATTCAATAAAAGTATATAATCTTGGAAATCTAGAGATAGCATTCATTCCTAGACATGGCAAAACACATAGATTAAATCCTTCTGAAATCCCTTACAAAGCTAATATTTGGGCTCTAAGATCAATAGGAGTAAGATGGATTATAGCTCCATCAGCAGTTGGTTCATTACAAGAACAGATAAGGCCTCTTGATATAGTGGTTCCAGATCAATTTATAGACCGGACAAAAAATAGACCTGCAACCTTCTTTAACGAAGGAGCAGTGGCACATGTAACTATGGGAGATCCCTTCTGCACAAATCTATCACGTATATTAAGTGAAATTGGAGAAAAAAATATTCCTGGAGGCAGACAGTTGCATAGAGGCGGTACCTATCTAGCAATGGAAGGTCCCGCTTTCTCAACTAGAGCAGAATCTAATTTATATAGAAGTTGGGGATGTTCAATAATTGGAATGACGAACCATACAGAAGCAAGATTAGCTAAAGAAGCTGAAATAGCTTACTCCTCATTATCTATGGTTACTGATTATGATTGCTGGCATCAAACTCATCAAGAAGTCTCAGTAGAGATGGTTTTGGATAATCTTAGATCTAATACTGAAGTGGCAAATAAAATAATATTTGAGGTAGCTAAATTAATTGAAAAAGAGAGACCAAAAAGTAAGTCACATTTTTCATTAAAAGATGGATTGATAACCCAAAAAGAAAATATCCCAAGCTCCACTAAAGAGAAGCTAAGGATATTCACTGATTCTTATCAGCCTTATTAGATATATGTAATTGTCAGGTTATGGTAAGGATTTATTAGCCTCCACCGCCTACGCCTTGATATGAGCCATAGAAGAATATTCCTAAAACGAAGATAACTGCAATTCCTCCTGCTGTAGCAACAAGCCATAGAGGAAGAGTTCCTTCAGTCCATCTTCTTTCCCATGCAACTGCTGGTCTACCGTCGGGAAGTCTATCTGGAATTCTTCCATCAGGTCCTTTTAATTTACTCATGATTTTAATTTAATTGAAAAAGTAGCTGGAAAATAAAATTCCCAATACAAAGACTGATAATAAGCCTAAATAAAGGCTTGTACGATTAAGTTCAACTGGAACTTTGTTAGGATTTTCGTTTACTTGCATGATAGTTAAATTTATCGGGCTACGAATTGCATAGCAGCAATAGAACCTAAAAAGAATACTGATGGAATAGCTAGAGCGTGAACTGCTAGCCAACGGACAGTAAAGATAGGATAAACGCGGACTTCTGCAGCCTGCATTGGAGCTTGAGAATTAGTCATTGTTATTTTGTTCTTAAATCTAGTTGAGATTTAGCTTCATATCTTTGTGTAACGACAGGTGCTTTAGATTCAGATGATTGGAAATAACTATCTGGACGAGGAGTTCCGAAAGCATCGTAAGCTAAGCCTGTATATACAAATAAGAAGCCCGCTATAAAGATAGCTGGTAATGTTACTGCATGAATAATCCAGTATCTAATACTGGTGATTATTTCAAAGAATGGGCGTTCACCCGTTGAACCTGCGGCCATAATCACAAATGTTTACCATATGATCTTACAGTGTAGAATCATAAGTTCGCGAAGAAATTAACAGCTTGGTTACAGACAGTTGTTAAACTCATGCAAAATTAAGATTTTTTTTATTATTTTCTTAAGTTATTACAGATTTAACCATTCCATTTAAGAATGTAACCACGCTCGCCAAGTACGAATCCTTTTTGTTTGTCTAAAGCCTCCTTATCGAGAAAAACTACTTTGATGTAGTTTGTTGGCAATTCAGAAGCAATAGGATCTTTGTTCCAAGTTTTACCTTGATCTTTACTTACTATTAAAGTTCCATTGCCTCCGCCAGCCCATATATCACCATTTGGATCCCATCCCATGTCTAAATAATTGTATCCATTAAGAATAGGGATTATAGGCTTTGACCAATTTTCTAGATTATTAGAATCTTCATTAAATCTAATTTCCGCACCTCTTGAAAGCATCCACAAACTTCCTTCTGGATTGAAACCAATGCTTTGCACTCTCTTACTACTTGCTCTTTGGTGAGCAATCCAAGTATTGCTACCACTATCCAGAGTAGAGAAGAAATTTCCAAGACTGCTTACGCTAACATAATCACCGCCAGATGTTCTTCTTAAATCTCTTATACCTCCCTGTTCTGAAGGGTCTGATACTTTTGCCTCCCATGTTTCACCGCTATTAGAAGTTTCATAAATAGCTGCTGAGGTTGTCGCCAATTGAGCAACTCCTTCATCAATAGTAGTAACTAAGAAAGGCTGGCCTGGTAACTTACCAAGTGAAAGCCTAGTCCAGTTTTTACCTTCATCGAAAGTATGCATTACAAGAGAGGGTTGCCCTATTAACCAACCTTCAGAACCCTTGAAATCAATATCGAGAAGGCGAAAGTTCTCTTCAGCAGAAATATCTAATGATCTTTTTTCCCATGTTTCACCACCATCAGTAGATTCCATAATCAATCTGTTTGAGCCAACTAAAAATCCATGATTATCATCTATAAAATCAACATCTAAAGCATTAGCCTGATCTTCAAAATGAATTGTTTTCCAAGGGCTACTTTCATTCATCTTGACACCTGTAGATGAACAACTGCTTAAAACAAAACAGAGAACCACAGATAATAGAAGATTAGGAATACTGGTAAGAAAATTTTTCATTTAATTATATTAATGCAAAGAGTACAAAGAAAGGAACATAGCAGCGGCAAAAGCCAGTCCTCCAAAAATCAATATATTTTTTTGTCCAGGAGGTAAACTATTAAATCCAAATCCATAAACTAAATTCTCTTCAAATCCACTAGGTTTTGCTCTAGATCCAATATCCTTATAAAAATTTTTACCGGCTCTACAAACAGGGCAAGCAAAAGTATTCCCATCCAACTCTGAAAAAGGCGTATTTTTAGGTATGTTTAATTTTTTATTTCCTTCAGCCGGGTCATAAATATATCCACAACTTCTACATTCGAATCTATTTTGTTCTAGATTAGGTATAGGTTGTTCAACATTTGCTCCAAGGGAGTTTTCAGAAAGTTTGTCTTTCTCAAAGTCCTCAACTATTTTG
>CACBAW010000045.1 GCA_902537275.1 uncultured Synechococcaceae cyanobacterium | reverse complement strand
GCAACTGGAATTCCCTCTCCAATAAACGCATATCCTCCGAGTAAGTGATGCTCTCTTGAAAATAAGTGCATGGATCCACCGCGGCCTTTACTGCAACCAGTAGCTTTACCAAAAAGTTCACTCATTACTTCAAATGAAGGGACCCCCGCACTTAGTGCATGAACATGATCGCGGTAGGTACTACAAAACCAATCATGTTTCTTTTTCATTGCGCCAATTACTCCCGTGCTTATAGCCTCTTGACCGTTATATAAATGAACGAAACCAAACATTTTTCCCCTGTAATACATTTCTGCACACTTATCTTCAAATCTACGACCAAGCGTCATGTCTTCATAAAGAAATAAACCGGTTTCTCGATCTAATTCGGCTTTTTTTATGTCTTGAAGATTTGAGATTCTCTCTACATGTGTTTCCAAGAAAAATACCTTAACGAAGTTTTGATTTGTTAACATTCTAAGCTGTGAAGGGCGATTTTCATGATTTTTTTTAATAACTCTGTAAGACCTTGTGAAAAAAATTTTTAACTTGATAAAATTTGTCTAAGAATTTTCAATAGGATAATTGTTTGGAACTTCCTTTAGACCATTTTCGTTTAATTGGCGTAAGCCCCTCGGCAACTTCTGAGGAAATATTAAGGGCGTTTCAATTACGGTTAGATAAAACACCCAATGAAGGTTTTACTTATGAAGTTTTAACCCAAAGATCCGAGTTGCTTCGTCTAACTGCCGATCTACTTACAGATCCAGAAAACAGAAGAGAGTATGAAAATTTGTTATTAAATGGGAATTCTGGATTGGATTTTTCCTCAAATAGAGAAGTAGCAGGATTAATACTTCTTTGGGAATCAGGTTCACCAAAAGAAGCATTTAAAATTACGAGAAAAGCATTGCAGCCACCACAAACTCCAGCTTTAGGGAGTAGCAGAGAAGCTGATTTAACATTATTGGCTGCTTTAACAGCTAGAGATTCTGCAATTCAAGAACAACAGCTTAGAGCCTACTCTAACGCGGCAGACTTTTTACATGAAGGTATACAACTTCTACAAAGAATGGGAAAGCTTGGAGAAATAAGAAAAGAACTTGAAGAAGACTTAGTTGCTTTGCTTCCTTACAGAATCCTAGATCTACTTAGTAGGGATCTAAATGATCAAGAGTCACATAAAAAAGGCTTAAGTATGTTGGAAAATTTAATAATTAAAAGAGGTGGTTTGGAGGGTAATAATAAATCTGAATATAAAGATTATTTAAATCAGAAGGAGTTTGAAGCTTTTTTTCAACAAATTAAGCCATTTTTGACAGTTCAAGAACAGATTGATTTGTTTCTTGAATTACAAAAAAGAGGATCATTAGAAGCAGGATTTTTGGCTTTTCTATCCTTAACTGCAATTGGCTTCTCCAGAAGAAAGCCTGAAAAGTTATTTGAAGCGAGAAGAATTTTAAAGAAACTAAATTTATCAGGTCTTGATTCAATGCCTTTAGTTGGTTGTTTAGACTTACTTTTAGCTGACATTGACCAAGCCTCCGCAAGGTTTTCAAGTAGTTCTGATGAAAACTTACGAGATTGGCTTAACAATTACCCCGGAAATAAGTTAGAAGCGATATGTGTTTTCTGTAAAAATTGGTTAGAGAATGATGTTTTAGTTGGGTATAGAGATATTGACTTAAAAGAGGTAGATTTAGATTCTTGGTTTGAGGATAGGGAAATTCAAGAATTTATTGAAAAATTAGAAAAGAAATCAAATAAAATTGCAATTAGGTCAAATCTTCTCAACCAGCAGATAGAAAAGGAATCCTCCACAAAAACGACAGAAGACTATGATAATTTACTGGGCAATATTGATGAAAGGAGATTACCCTGGCCTGGTGGTATAAAACAAGATTATGAAAAGGTAGAGATCAAAGAAAACGTATTTAATGAGGAATACTTTAAGAAAAAACCAATAGAGTTTTATAACTTTTTAATTGAAAGAATTGCCGAATTAAAATTTAGTTTTGGGGAATTCTTGAAGGATAAAGAGATTATTAATCGGTCTCCTTATTTAATTTATATTTATGCGTTTTTGATCTTATTTGTATTTGGTATTGGAATTGGATTTTTAAGAAATAATTTAAAAAAATCAATCCAGAAGGAAGCTATTGCTGAAAAATCTTTAATTGTAATAGATAAAAATCAAAAGATTAATCAGAAAGATATTATTCAAGAAATAAAAAAAAATCCTTCAAGCAAATTGAATTCTATTACTGAGAAATCTACTTCAATTATTTTAAATGAAATCAAGGAACTTAATACCCCTTCACCTTCTTTGGAAGAAATTAGGAATTTAATTAATGGATGGCTTCTAAATAAAAGTAATTACTTAGCTGGAAAGAGTGAAATTAACCTTTCTAAAATTGTAAGTAAAGGTTTGATCGATCGAACAATCGAAGAGAGACAGAACGATGTCAAGAAGGGAATTTATAAAGAAATTAATTCCAAGATACTTAAGATTGATTTAGAATCACAAAATTCATCCCGGATAGTTGTTTTAGTTGATTTAAATTATTTAGAGAAAATAGTAAAGAATTCTGGCGAATTTGTTAATGAAACATCATTGACTCCCCTTAAAGTTAAATATATTTTCGGTTTTTCAAATAAATCATGGAAATTGGTTGATTTTGTGAGTGGTTTGTAATTACAAACTTTAAGATCATCTATAATAATTAAAATTACTTTTTAATAATGTTTGATGAACTCTCATCACGCTTTGAAGACGCAGTAAAGGGTTTAAGAGGCGAAGCAAAAATTAGTGAAAATAACATTAACGATGCCTTGAAGGAAGTAAAAAGAGCACTTCTTGATGCAGATGTAAGTTTGTCTGTGGTAAAAGAGTTTATATCAGATGTCAAAGATAAAGCTATTGGAGAAGAAGTAGTCAGGGGTGTAAACCCAGGTCAAAAATTTATAGAAGTTGTAAATAAAGAATTGATTAACATTATGGGGAATGAAAATTCCCCATTAAATGAAAATCAAAAAAGTCCTACAGTCATTTTGATGGCTGGACTTCAGGGAGCGGGTAAAACAACTGCAACAGGAAAATTGGGACTTTATTTGAAGGAAAAAGATAAAAAAGTCCTTTTGGTTGCTGCAGATATTTATCGACCAGCAGCTGCAGAGCAGCTTAAAACATTGGGAAGTCAATATGACTTGGAAGTTTTTTCAGCTAAAGATAAAAATAGTAAACCAGAAGAGATAGCAAAAGAAGCATTGAATTTTGCTAGTGAAAATGATTTTAATTCGATAATTATTGATACCGCAGGAAGACTGCAAATTGATGATTCCATGATGAGTGAAATGGTTCGAATTAAAAAAGTTTCTAATCCTGATGAAGTTTTGCTAGTTGTTGATTCAATGATTGGGCAAGAAGCTGCGGACTTAACAAAGTCATTTCATGAAAAAGTAGGAATTACGGGGGCGATATTAACTAAGTTGGATGGAGACTCAAGAGGAGGTGCTGCTTTATCAATAAGAAAAATAAGTGGTAAACCAATCAAATTTATAGGTGTAGGAGAAAAAATAGAGGCACTGCAACCGTTTCATCCAGAGAGAATGGCTAGCAGAATTTTAGGCATGGGTGATGTATTAACACTTGTTGAAAAAGCCCAAAAAGAAGTTGAACTTGCTGATGCAGAGGCAATGCAAAAGAAACTTCAAGAAGCGACTTTTGATTTTAATGATTTTGTTAAGCAAATGAGATTAATCAAAAGAATGGGATCACTTGGTGGATTGATTAAATTGATTCCTGGAATGAATAAAATTGATGATGGGATGATAAAAGATGGAGAAGATCAACTTAAGAGAATAGAATCTATGATCTCTTCAATGACTCTTGAGGAAAAACAAAAACCTGAGGTTCTTGCTGCTCAGCCTTCAAGAAGGCAAAGAATCGCTCAAGGTAGCGGTTATGAAGCAAAAGATG
>CACBAW010000044.1 GCA_902537275.1 uncultured Synechococcaceae cyanobacterium | reverse complement strand
AAAATATCTCTTTTATCTGCTACATAAACTATGTTTTTTTCCCTATCTAAACTTTTTACATATAATGGTTCCGGCCAAGCAATACCCAAACCTTTTCTTTGACCTACCGTAAAGTGCTGAATTCCATTATGCGTTCCTAGGACTTTCCCATTTATATGAACAATTTCTCCTTCTTTGGGTTCAATGTGTTTGTCTATAAATATCTGCATTGATCCATAATGCTCAACTAAACATAAATCTTGACTTTCTGGCTTTTGAGCAGTTCTAAGGCCTAATCTAAGGGCTTCCCTTCTTGTTTCTTCTTTTTTCATTTCACCAAGAGGAAACTCTAATCTGCTTAGTACTTCTTGAGAAAGAGAATAAAGAAAATAACTTTGGTCTTTGTTTTCGTCAGCACCTCTGAGAAGAATGAAGTCTTTAAATACAAAGCTCTTGCAATCAAGTTTTTCAGCATAAGATGATTTTTTTATCCTCGCGTAATGTCCGGTCGCAATATGAGTAAAGTCTTTTTTGCTTATTGCGTAATTAAGCATCTCTTCAAACTTCACATTTTTGTTGCACATAGAACATGGAAGTGGAGTGAATCCTTTCTCATAGCTTTCAGTAGTTTTTTTAATTACCTCTCTTTCGAAAATTTCTCTTGAGTCTATTATTTTATGATTAATTCCCAAATCTTCACAAAGGCCAGCAGCATCTACTAATCCTTCAGAACAACAGGAGCCTTGTCCTTTCATTAGCCAAAGAGTTAGTCCCTCAACATTCCAGCCACTTTCTACAAGAAGAGCAGCTGAAAGGGAGCTATCAACACCACCAGAAAGACCTACAATAATATTTTTCTTCTTTTTAGTTTTATTATTAGAAGAAAAAAAGTTCTCTAATTTTTTATCCTTTTGAGTCTTTAACATGGAAGTTTAAATTTTTGAACAGTTCTTCAATCGCTTTGTACTAATTATGAACGAAATTATATGGCCAACAATGGATTCTAAACATTTCATTGTTGATTCAAAGCAAATGTTGATAGTAGAGAAAGAAATGTTTTCTGATGGAATGCCACAAGAAGCATTGATGGAAAAAGCTGGTATCCAAATTAGTAGATGGCTCTTAAAAAAGAAACCTCTTCTCAAGAATGGAATAACTGTTTTTATAGGTCCTGGGCATAATGGCGGAGATGGTGCAGTAATAGCTAGAGAGCTTTTTTTGAAAGGTTTTTATGTTCAGGTATGGTGTCCATTCCCGATAAAAAAAACACTAACAAATGATCACCTTAATTATCTTACATCTATTGGTGTCACAAAATTAGTAGAGCCTCCTAATGCAAATGGGAAAGATCTTTGGATTGATGCAGTTTTTGGAAATAATCAAACAAGAAAAGTCGATGATAAATTAATAAAAATGTTTAATCAAAAATTTCATAAAAAATCTGGAAAGGTAATAAGTATTGATATTCCAACAGGATTATGTCCTGATAAAGGAGAGCCTTTTTTAGAAGACGCAGTAAAAGCAGACTATACCTTGGCTATTGGTCTTTATAAGATTGGGTTGACGCAAGATTCTGCTTTACCCTTCATTGGAGAATTGCACCATATAGATATTGGGGTTCCTACTAATAAGCTGTCCAAAATTGATAAAAAGATTTTTAAGGTTACTTACAAAGATATCAAAAATATTTATTTACCTTCTTTACCAAAAAATTCCAACAAATATCAAAGAGGTAGAACATTATTAATAGCTGGGAGTGAAAAATATCCTGGCGCTGCATACTTGGCATTGAAAGGGGCCATAGCGAGTGGAGCAGGCTTTGTCTCTGCGGTCCTCCCTGGGATAGTTGCTGAATCTATTTGGCAAGTTGCCCCAGAAATAGTTTTAAAGGATACTATGCCATCTAACCAAAATGGAAATGCATCTTTATATAGTTCATTAAAAAATATTGATTTAAGTACATTTGATTCAGTAGCTGTCGGCCCAGGAATAGGAATTGATAATGATGATTGGCAAAAATCAAAAGACTTTCTTATAGATTATGGAGGGTTATTGATCTTGGATGCAGATGCACTTAATAGAATTTCGGAATCTAAGTTGGGGTCAAATTTCTTTTTAGAGAGAAAATTTAAAACATGGATTACACCACATAGCAAAGAATTTGGAAGATTATTTCCCAATATCAAATCTAAGACCAATGTTGGGCTTGCTAGTTATGCGGCAAAAGAATTCAATATCAGTATTTTGTTAAAGGGAGCTAACAGTGTAGTTGCGGATAATAAAAAATTATGGCAACTTTTTGGAACCGATTCTCAGACAGCTCGAGCTGGATTGGGTGATCTTTTATCTGGTTTTGTAGCTGGTAGTTCTGCGATTGATTTAACCTTGTGTAGAAATATATCAACAGATTTTTTTGCTAAATATGTACTTTTGCATTCATTTGCTGCATCGAAGTGCAAAAGTGGGTCAAATGCTTCTGCTATTGGTGATGAACTGACAAAATTAATGAGAAATATAAAAACGAGACAAATATCTTGAAAGAAACAATTTAAGAGGGTTATTTATAGTTTTAAACACATAAGTGAACAAATATTACTTGAAATCTGAAGCGCGCATTAAATATTTGGCCATTTCTATAAAAGTATAGGAGAGTTTTACTACCTAATTAGGTCAGAAAAAATGGTCTCTTCGTTACCAACTCAATCAGAACAACCAAAAAGGAGGAGTAATGATCCAATAAGTTGGTATTTACAGAATATTGGTAGAGTTCCCTTATTAACACCTGCCGAGGAGATTGAATTGGGTAATCAAGTCCAGAAGATGATGATTCTTACAGAAGATGGACAATTGAATGAAAAGATTAATGATTTTACAACTCAGCAAAAAAGAACTATAAAAATTGGCCGAAGAGCTAAAGAAAGAATGATGAAAGCTAATTTAAGATTGGTTGTCAGTGTGGCAAAAAAATATCAAGGTAAAGGACTGGAATTACTTGATTTAGTACAAGAAGGTTCTCTTGGGTTAGAGAGGGCTGTTGAAAAATTTGATCCGACAAGAGGATATAAGTTTTCTACTTATGCCTTTTGGTGGATTAGGCAGAGTATGACGAGAGCAATTGCCTGTCAATCAAGAACTATCCGTTTACCTGTTCACCTAAGTGAAAGATTAGCTTCTATTAGAAAAGTTAGTAGAGATTTGGCTCATAAACTTGGCGCTATGCCAAGCAGAATTGAAATTGCAGAAGCAATGGAAATTGATGTTGAAGAATTGGATTCTGTTTTAAGACAAGCTTTATCGACAAGTAGTTTAGATGCTCCAGTAAATGGTGATGATGGCAGGAGCTTTTTAGGTGATTTAATTGCAGATAGTAATAATGAAGAGCCTTTAGATCAAGTTGAACAGAAAATGCATCAAGAGCAACTTGGTAAGTGGTTAAGTCATTTAAGCGAGCAAGAACAACATGTTCTCAAACTAAGGTTTGGACTTGATGCAAATGAGAGACATACGCTTGCAGAAATTGGAAGATTATTAGAAGTTTCTAGAGAAAGAGTAAGACAAGTTGAACTTAAGGCACTCAGAAAACTAAGGAATTTAACCAGAAAATTGCCTAGCGGTATTTAATCTAATCTTCTGCCCAAATATATTTGGTTAATTCTTCTGAAGGGGGTTCGGGTGCTTCAATAGCATTTTTAACTGACTCCGATATTTCTGCATCAATTTTCTTTTCAATAATTTTTAATTCTTCTTCTGTGGCGAATTTACCGTCAATAATTTCTTTGGCTAATTTCTTAATAGGATCTCTTTTTCCCCAAAAATCCTTCTCTTTCTCAGACCTTAATTCATCTGGATCTGCAAGAGAATGTCCTCTGTATCTATAAGTCAAACATTCTAAAAGTGTCGGGCCTTCTCCTGCTCTGGCGCGCTCAATTGCTCTTTGTGCTGCTCCTCTAACTGCTAATACATCCATCCCATCAACTTCCTCGCCGTGCATACCAAAAGCAGACGCTTTTCTCCAGATTTCAGGATTACTAGTAGCTCTAT
>CACBAW010000043.1 GCA_902537275.1 uncultured Synechococcaceae cyanobacterium | reverse complement strand
CTGAAAATGATTTCTTAAAATCTTGGGAAATTTATTACGAAAAATTCATAGCTAATAGCATAAAAAATGATATAAATAAATTCATTATTGAAAAAGACAGTGATATAGATCACATTCTAAAAAAATTATTTAATTAAGTCTTTAATTTTTTTCTCTAATATTAAAGCACTTAGAATAGAACCTTCAATTCTTCCAAATCCATCTCCTTCAAACCAGTCTCCGCAAAATCCAATTCTATATTTTCTACTAAATTGTAAAGATAATGGTACGGCGATACCAGAAGGCTGTGAAGCTCTCCATTTCATAATAGATATTTTTTCATCAAAAGTTAATTTATTTACTACAGAATTCTCTTCAAAAAGTTTATTGAAATTAGTAATTATTTTTTGTTTAAAAACTTCTTCATCTTTTGCACTTATATAAGAATTAATTAACTCTACGTTTTTTGAATGTACCACAATTCCTAATTTATTATTATCTTGCAGCTGAAATATAATTCTTTCAAATTGAAATTTTTTTTCTAAATTATTTTTTAAATAAAAAAACCTTTGTTTTTTAGAATAATAATCTTTATATCTATAATTTTCATTTGTATAAATTAAAAAAGTTAACCTAGGAATAAATGTTTGTTCTTCTAGAGAATTTAATAGTAAATCTATTTTTTTATCACAGTTTATAGGAATAGCTTTTCTTAATGGAACTTGATTTACGTTTAATATTTTTAATGACCTTTTATGTAACAACAAATTAGTTGAACAAATTAGATATTTAGACTTGAAACTATCGCCATTTTTTGATGTTAGTAACCATTCCTTATCATTAAACTTCATATCAACTATTAAAGTTTCAAAGAAAAAATCAATTTTACCTTTTAGATTATTTGACTCAATTATCTTTTTCGATAATTCACTCATGGAATCTAAAGATAGATAATTAACCCCGCAAGAAAATTCAGATTTTTTTATGATTTCTAAATTAGAATTTTCATTTAGAAAAAAAATATCTGAGTCGTCAATTTTTATATATTTATTTTCCAATAATTCATCAATATAACTTTTTAATAGAAGATTATTTTTATTATTAGATATATTAAAATTTGGAGAACCATGGTTTAATTTCCATCCTTTAAATCTTTTGCTAATTCTTGTACTTGATCTCCCTCCAAGTCCACGACCAATTTCAATTAATGCAACTTTTTTTGAAATATTATTTTTCAGATACTTCGAAGCGAAAACACACGCAGATATACCACCACCTACTATTAATAAGTCATAAGTAAAATCACTTTTCATAGGTTTCATATTGAAAGAAATTATCTTTCATTTTCTAAAAAACTGTAAACAGAAGCAAGTTTTTCTGATGATGAAAAATCAGATTCAATTACAGGAGTAATATTATTATCTTTATAAAAACTAACTAAATCGCTTGTGAAATCAAAAAAATTATCTATGGTATTTAAATACTTTTCTGATATGTATACCTCTTTCCAAGGACGAAATTTAAAACGCGCTATAAATTGTTTAGAAGGAATAAATAAACTTCCAAATAGCTTTAATTTTTCATCTTTTGCTATGTTATTGAGATAAGTCACTTCATTCTGAAGAACTTCAATATCTGTGCCATATTGAAACCAAATTGAATTTATTAATCTAGTCGAAAATTTTCTTTCGAACCTATCTCTTTCTGAATAAATATTATAATGTTTTTTCAAATATGGATTATAAGCAGTACCTAATTTAATTTTTAAATTTTTTTCTTTTTTTAAAAAACCTAATGCATCAATTGAATCAAAGTTTTTTTTCTTATTTGATCCTGAAACAAGAAGAATTTCATAATTTCTATTAGCGTGAGAATTTTTAATAAAATCTAAAAAATCCTGATATGATTTATCTTTATTTTTTGAGTATTGATGATAAAGACTATAGTGATAGGTAACATTAAATTCATGAAAATTTTTAGATATATAATTTATGGTGTAGTTGAATAATTCCTTCTTAATTAGTCCTTTACATGGAATATTGATATTTTTTATATTATTTAATTTACAGAAATTAAGTTTATTTTCTAACTGAGTAATATTTTTAAATGACAATTCAAATCTTGTATTGTTATTCATTATTTTGTATTCAAATTTTATTTTTAAACATATTAACGAAAACAGGCATCTGCTACGATTCTTATTTTTGAAACCGTCTTTCTATTCTTACGCTTTAAAATATAACTAGGAGAAATCTCCATTGCAGCTCTTAAAGAAATTTTATCTTCAGTAGATTTTGTAATAATGTCATTAAAACATTTCCAATTTTCTGGTATTACCAAACCTGGCCATGATAAATAAAGACCTGTAAAAATACCGCAAATTAGAAAAAAAAATAATCTCATATCAAAAATATTTTTCTTACTGTTAAATATATATACAAATAAGTATCAAGTATGTAGGTAAATAATTTATTATTTCCTTTTTTAGCAATTGATTTATCCAAAAAAGATTTTCATGAACTCGAGAGGTTAGAATATCAAAAAAGATTTATTTCAGAATATGGCAAGCCAGAATTATCTAATTGCAATAGCTTTAATAGAGCAAAACCTTTTAAGAGCAATGCCTCTTGGAGGTAAAGAAATTAAAGATAATTTAGAGGAATCAGAAAATTTAAAGAAACTTGGAGAAGAAGTTATTTTAAATCTTCTAATGAGGGTTTTTCAAAGAAGTGATGAAGGTGCTTTAAAACGGGCTTCTGAAGAAAAAGGTTTGCTACTGGTTCATATGCATCCTAAAAGAATGCAGAAAGAGCTTCCATTCATTAAATCTGAATGGATAAGAGACGGTGACACACAACAATTTTTAAAATACCTTGGCAATCTCTCCAAAGAAGTATGGACTGCATCTTTTGTAAAATATAAAGGGATTGAATTAACTTCAATCTCAAAAAATGAAGAAATCTAATATACATTTATAGATATTTTCTTTTTATAGGATTTCTTTCTTTAAAGTATTATTTTCTTTTTATAGGATTTCTTTCTTTAAAGTATTATTTTCTTTGTAGACTCTAAAACACTTTTTACCATTACCAAAATCTATTGAAGAATATTCAATATTATTTTTGACGTGCAGGGCGCAATTGCCCTCAATACAAATACAAGATTTAATAATTTCTCTATTTATAACATCATTAACATAAGGTTCCCTCTCCTTTTCTTCATCAAAATGCGGGCAGGCAATACCTTCAACTATTCCTAAGCAATCAATTATATTTAATTCTTCAGCATAAGAGTCAGTTATACCTTTATCAAACCAACAAATAGCCCCAGCACTTACACCACTCATTAAAATTCCTTTTTCATAAGCATCTTGCAAAATTTCATATAAATTCCATTCTTTCCAGACAGCTAACATACTTTTTGTATTTCCGCCGCCAACGTAAATAATATCTTGGGCAAAAACTTTAGCTTCTAAGTTTTCTGTTCTAGAGAAAAAATCAATATGACTTGTTATACAATCAAGCTTGGAAAATGCTCTATAAAAATTCATTTTGTACAAACTACTATCACCAGATGCAGTTGGAATAAAGCAAATTTTTGGTCTTTTTTTATTAATTAATGAAATTATATATTTTTCAATTTCAAGAGAGCCTAATGAACGTCCAAACCCTCCTCCCCCAATTGCGACTATATTTTTAATAGGCATATTAAATAATAGATTTATATATGAATTTAAGACAAATTACCATTAAAGATCAACTGGAATTAAAGAAGGTTTATTTTGATTCGATTCAATCTTTAGATGAAAAAAATTATAGTCAAGAACAAAAAAGAGCCTGGTCAAGCCAAGCTTGGAATAACCCAAATTTCGAAAAGTCAATAATTAAAGGAAAAGGATGGCTTATAAGTATACAAGGCATTATTATTGCTTTTGCCACAAGATATCCCACTGATAGAATTGCGCTATTTTATTGTAAAGGTAAATTCCAAAGAAAAGGCTACGGCTCTAAGTTGCTTCATAAATTAGAAGATGAAGCAAAGAAAGAAGGTTTAGACTCTCTTTATACTGAAGCGAGTTTAATAAGTTA
>CACBAW010000042.1 GCA_902537275.1 uncultured Synechococcaceae cyanobacterium | reverse complement strand
GTAAGAAGAATTTTTCAGGGTATAGGTGTTGAAAGAGTATTTATGCTACATAGTCCACAAGTTGCCTCTCTAAAAGTTGAACGTAGAGGTAAAGTAAGAAGAGCTAAGTTATTCTATCTGAGAGATAGAGTAGGAAAAGCTACTCGCGTAAAACAACGCTTTGATCGATAAAGTTGTAAATTAATCAACTTATTGGTCACAAAGACGCTTATAATCATCTAAATGCGTCGTTAGTTCAGTTGGTAGAACGCAGGTCTCCAAAACCTGATGTCGGGGGTTCAAGTCCTCCACGACGCGTTTGATCAACATTATGTAAATCAATTTTTCATAAGATGGAGTTAGATCTTCAACCTGGGGACGTAGTTAAAGTCCTCGAATCAGCAGCTTTAGGATGGGTTCGTGCAAGAGTTATCAGAGTTAAGTCTGGTGGAAGAGTTGTCGTACAAAGTGACCAAGGCAGAGAATTTACTGCTAGAGGCAATCAAGTTAGGTTGATAGAACCTGCTGGTTTTAGACCTCAAAAATAAATAGTTGATTATTCTAAGAAATTTAAAAAACTAATTATTTCTGTAAATCCTCAAATTAATAAATTTTTTTTATTACAACCCCATAAATTAAGTATTATGATCTGATAATTTTAAGAATGAAGTTCTAAATAAATTTAGAACAAAACTCTGGGACCGTAGTTCAACTGGTTAGAGCACCGCCCTGTCACGGCGGAAGTTGCGGGTTCGAATCCCGTCGGTCCCGTTTTTTCTAAAAGAAATTTGGAAAAACGTTTAAGACTAGCACCGAGTCCAACGGGTTTATTTCATATTGGGACAGCTAGAACAGCACTATTTAACTATTTGTATGCACAAAAAATAGGTGGAAAATTTCTTATCAGAATAGAAGATACGGATTTTCTCCGATCTAAATCTGAATATACAAAAAATATATTAGAGGGCTTGAAATGGCTTGGACTTAAATGGGATGAAGAACCTATAAAGCAAAGTGACCGAATTTCGATTCACAAAAGTTATATCAAAAAGCTATTGGAATGTGGAGCTGCATATAGGTGCTTTACAACAGAAGATGAAATATCTGAATTAAGAGAAGAACAAAAAAAGAAAGGATTACCTCCAAAGCATGATAATAGACACAGAAATCTATCAAAAGAAGAAATAAAAACGCTCATATCCCAAGGGAGGACTTCAGTAATAAGGTTTAAGATTGATGAAAAAATTGAAATTAAATGGGTAGATCAGATAAGAGGTGAAATCAAATGGCATGGAAAGGATTTGGGTGGTGATTTAGTTTTGTCAAGAAGGGCAAAGGGATATGAGATTGGAGATCCTTTGTATAATCTTGCAGTTGTAGTTGATGACAATTTTATGAATATTACTCATGTTGTAAGGGGCGAAGACCATATCTCGAACACTGCAAAACAAATATTGATTTATAAAGCATTAAATTTTTATTTGCCGACTTTTTCGCATACACCCTTAATATTAAATAGCGAAGGGAAAAAATTATCTAAAAGAGATTGCGTTACTTCAATCGACGAATTTAGGGAAATGGGATATTTACCTGAGGCCTTAACTAACTATATGGCCTTTTTAGGTTGGTCTCCAAAATCTGCCGACAGAGAAATACTTTCGGTTAAAGAGATATCTGAAATTTTTGAATTATCAGAAATAAATAAAGCTGGAGCCAAATTCAGTTGGGAAAAACTCAACTGGATTAATTCTCAATATATAAAAAATATGGAATCAATGAAGTTAAGTGAGATTATGAGGAAATACTGGAATGATAATGGTTGGGTGCCGCCATCTCAAGAATGGGCTTATAAATTAGCAATTTTACTTAGAGACTCTATGACCCTTCTAAAAGATTCAATTGATCAATCAAGACCATTTTTCTTAATTCCTACAATTCAAAAAGAAGGTCAAGATTTTCTGGGAAACCAGGATAGTAAAGAATCTCTAAAACTAATCTTAAATTATTTAATCGAGCAAAACACTTTAAAACTAAATAAAGATACAGCCAAAGAGATAATAAACGAAATCGCAAAAGTGAATAATCTCAAAAAAGGGATATTGATGAAATCATTAAGAGTAGCCTTTTTTGGATCTCTCAGCGGGCCAGATTTAATTCAAAGTTGGGAGCTTTTCTCAGAGAGTAAAACTGATATAACTCGAATTGAAAGGTGTCTTAAATCAATCTAAACTATTCTTTTTGACCTAATTCAAGCATATTCGCCAAAGGTTTAGCTGAAAGACCTTGTATTCCAACTGTCATCAATATTGTCAAAAAAACTAAACCTTGGAGACGGCCAGCCCCAAGGATACCAGCCTGCTCTAATCTGATAGAAAAAAGAGAAGCTACAGCTGCAGTAACAATACCTCTTGGGGCTAACCAGGCTAAAAATATTTTTTCTTTTAAGTTCAAGTCTCTCCCCATTGTTGCTATCCAGATAGAGATTGGGCGAACAATTACCATCAACATTAAAACGCAAACAACCCCTCCCCAGCCAAGCGGACTTAATTCACCCCAAGAAACGTCAGCGGCCAAAAGAGGGAAAAGAACTGTTATTGCTAATTGAGCTAATTCACCAATTAGATTATCCAATCTCTCCTTATCTATAACTTCTCTTTTACCTACAATAAAACCTGCCGAAACTGAAGCTGGCAAGCCTGATTCTGGTAAAAAATATTCGCAAATACCATACACCAGAAAAATAAATCCAAGGGTAACTTGAAGCTCTATACCAAATGAGGCTTCATTTTTTATTTTTTTTAAAATTTCTGATAGTAACCATCCTGCACTTAATCCGATTATGACTCCTCCCCCTAATCTTTGCATTAATGCTATAAATACATCGTTAATCCCCCGAAGGTCCCCTAAAGTCAGTTCCAAAAGCAGTAATGCTAGTACTGCACCAATTGGTTCAAGCAACAACCCCTCAGCTTTTAAAACTTCCGAGAGTGGGGAAGTTAATTTTATTTGTTCCACTAGTGGAGAGACTACTGTTGGTCCAGTAGCTAGAACTATGGCACTATATATTCCAGCGACTTGCCATGAGAGGCCAGCCAGCCAATGAGCAATAAAAATTCCAGCTGATAATGAAATAAAAAGTCTTACCAATGAAATTTTCAAAACAGTATTTCTTATATTCCCCTCAGGCAATTTTAAATTTAATCCCCCTTCAAAAAGGACCAAACAGACCAAAAGCCCCACAATAGTTTCAAGCCCTTGCCCGAGGTCTAAGGGCTCAACAAATCCTAATCCTGATCTTCCGATTAATAATCCAGAAAGCAATAAAATAACAACGCTTGGGAATCCTGTAAAAGAAGAAAATAATCGAGCACAAGCACCTGCAAATACAGTTATCCCCCAAAGTAATCCAAGCCTTTCAGGCGTCATATAAAATTATAAATAATAAAAATATTAATTATTTTGATTAAATCAATAATCTTATCTTAAGTCCAATAAATACAATACTTTTTAATTTAATTCATCAGCTGAACAAGAGTAATTTTTGTTAAATCTTTCAAAACTACTTTCAAAACTATTTTTAAATAAAATAATTTTATTTCTATTAAGAAAACTGGCTTATTAAAGCAATAATAATAAAAATAATTCCTATACCAACAGTTGCCATCCTTCCATTCCAAATTTCAGCTTGAGGGGTAAAACCCCTTTTCCACAAATTCAATTCCTTTTTATCAACGAAGTTTTTTGTCTCTTTGATCTCGATTTTAGGTTGTTTGTTCATTTAAGTTAAAAAGGAGGATTTTCTTCATATAGGGTATTTGCTTGTTCAATTGATAGTCTTCCTGCGACACCTAATTTAAGGGAACTTAAATGATCCTTAAATTTAATCCTGAACAACGCCGCTGCTCCAATCATTGCAGCATTATCTGTACAAAGATTAAGAGGAGCTAAATGAACTTTAATTGATTTTTTACTAGCTTCACTAATCATCATTTTTCTTAATGTATTATTAGCAGCCACTCCACCAACCACAACAACATTATCCAAATTATGATCGTCTGCGCATTTTATTGTTCTTTCTACCAAGACCTCTGCAACTACTCTCTCAAAACTTGCAGCAATATCAGGAATTGGAACGGTCTTCCCATCCAAGTTTATTCTCTCAACTAATCTTAATACGGCAGTTTTTAGACCACTAAAAGAGAAGTCATATTTAAGAAATCCACCTTTTTTATCAGAAATCCTGCATTTTGGTAAATCATATTTCATTGGGTCCCCATTTTTAGCAATCTTTTCAATTGCAGGTCCTCCTGGATAACTAAGACCTAATAATCTGCCAACTTTATCAAAAGCTTCCCCAGCAGCATCATCAAAACTTTTCCCAAGTCTTTGCATTCCCCTTCTTTCATCAACCTTTATCAATTCAGTATGCCCGCCGCTAACAAGTAAAGTAAGAAAGGATTTCTTTGGATAGTTTTCTGAGAATAGAATTGAAGATAAGTGCCCC
>CACBAW010000041.1 GCA_902537275.1 uncultured Synechococcaceae cyanobacterium | reverse complement strand
TATATTCTCCAAAAAATTCATCTTTAATATCAAAGCACTTAACTAGTAAATCAGCATTTTTTGTAATTTTAAAAAAAAGTTTTAAAGTGTCTTCTCCAATATTAGATCTATTTTTTAATATTATTTTGAGTGGTTTTTTGCTCCATTTTATAATTTCTTCTTCTCTTTGAATCTCTGATAACTTTGGTAATCCATTTTCAAAAATAACATCAAATGCTCTTTCTTTTAGTGTCTCTCCAATTATTATTTCGAAAATTTTCTGATTCTTTTTACTGGCTTGAAGGATCAGTTTAAAAGGTGTTTCTGTTGGCCATGTTTGACCTTTGCAAAAAATAGGGTGCCAAAAGTGTTTTTGCTCTCTTTTATTAAATAATCTTATAGATAATCCTTTATTTAATATATCTTTAATTTTCACCCCCGGAGTCATTGCTAAAGCTCCCAAAGCTATTGATTCAATAGGAGGCGGTGACTTTATTTGAATCTTTGGAATTTTTTTTGTTATCCATTCTTTAATCAGGGGTATTTGAGTTCCTCCGCCAACCAAAACAATTGCATTTAAGTCGTCAATTGTGCAAAATTTACCTCTTGCTTGATTTAATAAATCTTTAAGTAAAGAGTCAAGGAGATTAAGAAGATTATTGTCAATAAGTATTTTCTCAAAAATTTCTTTACTTAGGTAAAATTCACCTTCTTTATTTTGTTCAGTAAATAATTTTATTGGATATTTATTTTCATATTTGATTAAAGATGAACTGAGTTTACATTTTATTTTTTCTGCCTTTGAAAGATTATTAATGTAATTATTACCTGGAATAAAATAATCAACTATCCATTGATCAATATCTTTCCCACCAATTTTTGATCCTGTTTTTCCAATTATTTCAGCACACCTTAATTTTTGTTTTGATGTTGAGCTTACATCATTTCCCTTAAATTTTAATAATTCAGCTATTGGACCAGATTTTCCTTCTCCTCCTTCTATTTTGACTATATTCATATCGACTGTACTTCCTCCAATATCTAATGTCATAATTTTTGAGCCAAATGGTATATTTATTCCTAGACTTGCCGCAGTAGGCTCGTCAACAAGGGCTATTTCATCTACAGATAAATCCTCGCAAAGGTTAACTAACCATTCTCTATACCCCTTATATGTGTCTATAGGAGCAGTTAAAACAAGTCTTTTAATCTCATACTTTTGCGGAATGTTTGCCCACAAAATTTGAAAAAATTTTTCACCACATTCATTAGGGTTTAAGATATTTTTTTGGTTAATTTTTTCATTAGGATTTCCAATTAACCTTTTAAAGTTTGAATGAAAAAATAAATCAGAATTTGAGTTATCCCTCATCTTTAATGCACTAATACCAATTTTAGGAATCTTTGAAGGTTCCTCGTACCATACTGCTGAAGGAATAACTCCTGGAGATGATGTAATATTCGGTATTTCAACTAAAACAGAATTTATATCTTTTTGATCTTGAAAAGCTACTACAGTATTAGTGTTCCCTAAATCAATTGCAAGTGTTCCAGATAAACTTTCTTTCATATGAAATTAATTAAATCAATTAAGTTCTTTTTGTAATTTATGTTTTGAAATGGTCGAATTAACTGTAAAATACAGTTTATAGTAAAAAACTTTTTTTAATGAACATATCTAATAATGCAGGAATCGATTCTAATGATCTTGCAAAGAGAGGTGAGAGCTTGATAAGAAAATCAACTAATAGATATTTAACTACAGTGAAAATTGCTTTTAGAGCAAAACAAAGACGTTTTGATGATTTTGATGGCTTATTAGAGGAGTCAACTATTAAACCCGTTCAAAGGTCAATTATTGAACTAAGCGATGAACAAGATCAACCAGATTTACTTCCAGGCTAGTTTTGGTAAAAGACCAAAAAGGATGGAGATTACTTAAAGATTTTAAAAAAGGCAAATTTTGCTTTTTGATTGGTGTCGATAATTGGTCAATCGAGTTACAAAAAAGTGAATTCTATTCACTTTACCTTCTACTCTTAAGAATTAATGAACAATTATTAGTTATCAAGGATCAACTAATGGATGAAGAATCTATTACTTTGGAATTAGAAAAACTTCCTTGGTATATTCAGTTAGATGGGAAAAAGAATGAATGGAGTTTAAGGTTTGTTTTTGAAAGCCAAGACCAAACTAGATCCTTCGAAATGTATTGGCCGATACCAATAGCACAAAATTTATTTTATGAAATAAAAAACATGTGGGAATCAATGGATTAAAAGATAAAAAAAATTGGAAATTTTAGAAAATATTTCCCACTCAAAAAAAATTTTTTTCACAACTTTTCCACAGTATTTTTTTTAAAAATATCTGACGATCAAAAGCATGTGGAAAACTTCTGATTGTATATAAATCTTTATATTAAAGTAAGATTTAATTTTGCAAAATTAATTTTCATGACTTCCCCTTTTATGACTAAATTCTCATTATTCTATAACCTGAGACTGTCTCTTAATAATGCTTGTTGACGATTTGGTAATTTTGGAGAAAACTAGATCTTGTAGATTTTAATTTCAAAAAGTTTTTTAAATGCAAGAGTTAAATTACGACAAAAATTCAAAAGTATTAAACAATAATGATGAAGTAATAAGTTTCAAGTGTGAACTTCAAGAAAATCTTCAAAAGGCTATGAAAGAATTCGTTGAGGAGCATCCTAATTGGGATCAATATAGGATATTGCAAGCCGCCATTGCAGGATTTTTGATGCAAAAAGGATTTCAAAATAGGGATTTAACGAGACTCTATATTGGCAATATGTTTTCAATGAATTTTGAAGATTAAAATTTTTATATTTTATCTAGTAGTATTTTTGCAATGTCATTTCTGATAGGCAATATAGATAATCTATTTCCTTTTTTTACGACTAATAACTCATCCTCATTAAATAAAATCTTTAATTTAGGTAAACTTAAAATCTCATTTGATTTAGAAATGTATTTTACTTTTACACAATCCCATCTCGGATTATCAGGTTTCGATTTTGGATCAAAATATTTTGAATCTTGATCAAATTGAGTGGGATCAACAATATTTAGATCTATTACTTCCATAAGTCCCACAATACCTGGGGGTTTACAATTCGAATGATAGAAAAAAACTTTATCTCCTTTATTCATTTTTCTCATATAATTTCGCGCCTGATAATTTCTTATTCCATCCCATAAAGTTATACCGTCATTTTTTAAAGTATCTATGCTGTAAGCATCAGGCTCACTTTTCATTATCCAGTAGCTAGGTTCCTGTTGTGGCATGGGATCTCGGCGAAAATATAGGGTTCGAATAAAGTTAGAATAACTCGTTAAGATATAAATTCATTATCCATCAAAGTACCCATTAAGGAAAGTGTAAGGTGGTATGGGGTAAGCTCATTAAACTTAATCGTATAATCTAGTTCATAAATTTATCTAAAAAATTCCTAAGGATTTATGTCATCTTTCTCTTTAAGTAAATCTGATATTGCTTATATGGAGTCTTTGCAATTACTTGCTGATCTCTATTACAAAATCACGGGTAATATTTCTTGTGCATCTTGGCTAGTAGTTTGGGATATTTCTACTGAAGTAGCTGATGTCGAAGAAAATTATGATACCGATCCAGAATGGGGTGATGAAAGAATACCAGAACTTAAAGAATTAAATTCTGAAGATAATTCTCTCCAATGCTTCGTAAATACTGAGATAGATGATTTTCAAGAGGATGAAGATGATATGGAAAAATACTTTAAAATAGGTGAAAGTGAATCGTGTGTCTATTCGAATATTGAGGAATTTATTGCTGATGTTGAATTTGAGAAGGTAAGTAATATTAATAAAGAGGCTTTAAAGTTATCTCAATCACAATCAAAAATGGACGAACTCAGAAAAATTGTGCGGGAATAAAAAAATAAATTATTTAAGATTTATTCCACACTCAGATGTTTTTTTCTCCAAAGTTGAAGCCATAAGTTTTCCATAAATAGGCGTATTAACCATCTTTTCTTCACCCATTTGATAATAAGCTTTTTTAGCTAACTCCCTTGTTGTATATCCTTCTGCTTTTAGAGTACACATTATTGTCGCCATTTCTTCAGCAAGACTTACAGAGTTGATTGCTTTCTTCAGGCGAGGGATTCCAAAGATAAGTGAAAAAGCGACTGTAGAGGTAATAATTCCAAATGTTTTCGAACTTAATTTCATGGGAAAGTTTACTTCATACTATCTCTTTAGTTCTCTTTCTAATTCTCTTATGGAGTAATTTTCATACCTAGGATAGGTGGCAAAAAAAAGTTCATCTCTACTATCACTTGGGACCTTAATTGTTTCATCTTGATATATCGATTTCTTTATCTCTTGATAATAGATAGTTCCTTTTACGTAACCTTTTTTTGATTTTGGTTTATCAGAGCCAGAAGTACATACTAATTGGTGATTATATTTTTCATACGTAGTATATCCTATTTGCTTTGTCTTAAAAGAAGGGTTATTAGTTAAATGTTCTTTTAAAACACTTTGACAAGTTTCCATAGCTGAAACATAGGAATTCTGTTCACTTTTATAATTTTTGATTGGATATGAATTAGCATCTATTGCTAAAGAAAAGATAAAAGTAGCAACTAGTAAGCGTTTCATTAACTGATAGCAAAAATAATTTGTTATTGATACTTTAGAAAGAGACTTTAGGTTGAGTCCACAAGAGTTGTATATATGAAAATAATTAAAAAAATTTTACCCTCTATAGACATTCTTGATTTTGTAGCTTTAGGGCTTTTAATATATTCTTTTTACATTCGTTTTTATCCT
>CACBAW010000040.1 GCA_902537275.1 uncultured Synechococcaceae cyanobacterium | reverse complement strand
TGTATTATTTTTAATAAAATCTATGCTGAAACAAACAATTCAAATTTAATAAAAAATATAAATGATACTAAATTAGATACTCAATACTTATTGCCCAAAAACGAACTCGAAGATTACATTATAGATACAGGAGATAAACTATTTATTGAATTTGAAAACCGTCCAAGAGGATTAGGAGAAATAAACGATAAATCTTTAAGCACCAAAGATGTTTCCTATCTAAATCCAAGAAATGATTTAAAAAATTATTTATTAGATAAAGGTGATATTATTTCAATCAACTTTTTTATAGATGAAGTACCAGATTATAGAGAAAAAAAGTATACCATTGATCAAGAGGGCTTAATTGTTTTGCCTGATGTAGGTGAAGTATATGTTAGAGGACTTAACATAGATGAACTTACTATATTATTAAAAAAACGTTATGAAGATTATTTATTGAACCCAAAGATTGAAATTAATATTTTTTCTTTTAGATTTATAGATTCTGGAATTTATGAAGTTAATGCAGAAGGTGAAATGATTCTTCCTTTAATTGAAGAAACATATGTCAGAGGTTTGACGAAAGGCGAATTATCAAAATTATTATCTAAGAAATATCAAGATTCAGAAATTATATTTCCGAAAGTTAAAATAAGGATAGTAGATTTTAAACCTCAGAGGGTATTAGTATATGGAGAAGTCAGAAAACCCGGTATACTTTATCTACCTGGTTATAGTGCATCAGGAATTAAAAATTTTAAATCACTAAAAGAAAATCCATATTCCTTAGATAAAAATGAAGAATTAGCTGAAAAATTAACTACTAGCGAATTAGATAAAAAATTTGCAGTTAAAAGATCCAATGATTTTATACCTACAATATCTGATGCAATTCGTAGTGCAGGAGGTATAACAGCATTTACAGATTTATCTAGGATCGAAATTACTCGAGATATTCCATTAGGTAAAGGAGGAGGAAAAAAAAGAGCACTTATAAATTTAAACTCATTTCTAATAAATTCAGATCCAACAAACGATATTAGATTATTTGATGGAGATCGTCTATATTTCCCAAAATTAGATAAGAAATTAAAGGATCAAATACCGAAATCCATATTAAAAGGTTTAACGCCCCAGTTTATTGAAGTTAACATTTCTGGAGCGGTGAGATCACCAGGAAAGATTACTCTCCCTTTGGAAGCATCATTATCAGACTTAATTGAGTTAAGTGGTGGAAAGAAACCTTTTGCAGGCAAGGTCATCTTAATCAGATATGAAAAAGACGGCTCTTTGACAAAAAATTATATTTCCTATTCTCCTAGAGCTAATCCGGGTTCTAAAAGAAATCCTTATCTAACAGGTGGTGAATTAATTACAGTCAAAGAAGGTGTAATACGACAAACCACAGAACTTATAACTGAAGCTACAGATCCATTTATTGGAATCTATGCTACTAAGGAAATAATAGAAAGTTTTGATTAATGCGAAACTGGTTTTTATTTTATAAACCATTTTTAAGTAGCTTTTCTTTTTTTATTTGGAATGCAAGAGCTAAGAAACCCAAAGAAATCCATGGGTAAGGATAAAGTAAAGGAACTGCCCCAAGAATTGTTAGGAATGATCCACAAAATGAAAGTATAATCATTAAACCAATAAATTTTTCATAATTATTATTTGCAAGCTTGAAATATTTATAACATGATAAAGGAGAGATATCTCGTAGATTTAAGTTTGCTATTTTTAATAAAATAATTAAAATCAAAAGTAAAAAAAACACTCCTAATTCAATAAAAAGGCAAACAAGATAAGAATTTAATGCAAATCTTTCAATTGATAGATTCTGTTTAAAATAAGCCATACTAACTATATAAGAAGGTAGCGAGTCTTGGATTTTGATTATGAAATCTGTATAAGAAGCCAGTCCAACTCCAAATAAAAACTCTAGGTAATTTAAAAATTTTAGAGAAATGAAAGGTAAGAATTTAAAGATAAATGAAATATCTAATACATTTTTTAAATCAAGAGTTAAAATTGAATTTGAATTTTCTATTAAATTCATCAAACGTTTAAATAGCCAGCTATCATCTAAATTAAAAAAATATGTTACCGAAGTAAAAATCATAATACTAAAACTGACTATGTAAATTAAAAATTTTGAAGCTTTCATTCGTTTTAGAGAATTTAAAAAGATACATGATAGAAATAAGAAAATAGTTATCAATAAGGTAAAGTAATACAATCCTGACAAATGAAATATTGAAAAAAAGATCCATGATATAGATAGAAAGTAAAATAAATCAAATTTTTTTATTTTTTTATCTCTAAACAAAATATATGTTAAAGATACTCCAACCATCATTAATAAGTAAGGAGGGAAAAGACCATGCTCCGGGAAAAATCCTGAAATTGTTCCATATGTGTAATTTACTCTTTTTGGTATGAAGAAAGTTTTCAACAAGATTACAATATTTGCAAATAATTTTAAGTTTGAAAATCTAAAAAATAATTCTAAATAGTTTATTAATATAGTTGGTAATGAAATAACTAAAGCAATTTTAATGAGATTAAATTTTTCTAGGAATAAAGACTTTTTGCAAATTTCTCTAAAAAAAGTGATTACATAAATTATTATTGAAAATGACAATAATCTTTGAGATACTTCTAAAAACCTAAATTCTCCAAAATTTATCAAACTATTAAAAATAGATAAAAGTAATATAGGAAAAATATAAAAATAGTTTTTTATAGTTTTTTTATCAAGATAAGCAAGAGGTAATATTAATATATGAGCACCAACATATGAAGACGCTATCTGAAGTAAGGCACCAAATTGACTAAGAAAAAGGAAGTAAAAAAACTTTTTTTTCATCAACTTTTTAATAAATTTAATTTTTTATCTCTTATATTTATTAAGAAGCCTATAGTTGTCAATAAACAATAAGGTAAAATTCCAACCAACATCCTACTATTTTCGCAACAAGTAGTTATGGAAAATAAAAAATAATTTAAGATCACGAAGAAACTTGCGTAATTTAGTAAATAATCAGAATTAAAAAATTTCAGTTTTAAATATAAATATGATTTAAATTTAAAGTGAATATTATTTAATATAAATTTTGCCAAACTTAAAGTAGAGTAAATAATTGAAAAAACTATCCCCCAAAACAAAAATACTGAAATTATAAAGTTAAAAAATTTATGAAAAATTGGGACTTTAATAAGTTGAGACTCGTAATATAAACCTGTAAAAAATAATGAGCTTGTTAAACCTGAATATACTGATCTTAATAATGAATTTAAAATTACAAAGGGATTTTCTATAATTACATCTCTAGCTAACTTACTACTATATTTTCCATAATATACAGAAAAACCTAATTTCACTTCTCCTACACCTCCTGCGAAATGAAAAGGATTATCTAAAACTTCTAAATCTTTTTTTACATAAGATTTTAATTTTTTATCTTTTGAATTATTCGATAAATTCAGAAGGTATTTCTTAAGTTCAATATTATCTTTTATTGGATCAGGGAAACACTTCCCATATATACTCCCATATTTCCCATTTTCTCTAAATGCTTCATAAAAACAATTTTTATACCAACTGGGATATTTATTTGAATTATCTAATTTTTGGAATATTTGCGCTTCAGCATTATTACTGTTCCAAACAAACTGCAATAAATTTTGACCTCCTACTGTAGATAACAGTGGTGTGCCATGATTTTTAATATTACCGCTAACAAATATCAAATAAAAAGAAAATAAGAATGATAGAATTATGCAAATTACTTTTTTATTTATAATCTTAAAATTTATAACTATCGAAGTCAGCGCAAAAATAACCCCAAAAGAAGTCATAATACTTATAAATATTAATGAAAAAGTATAATATAAATAGTTAGTAAATCTTTTTTTTAAGAATATTAAATAGTTTGAATGAAGGAAAATCGCGAATAAAAAGATATTTAAATGATCATAATGTGAGGCTTCTCGCCAGTATTCCCAAGTCACAAAAGAAAAACTAAGTAAAATTGATATGATCAATGAATTTTTTAAATTACCCGAAATTTTTAATATTAATTGATAATAAATTAGAACAGAAATAATATCTAAAACTGAAATTATTAATAAATTTATTAATGAATAATTATAAGGATATATTTTAAAAGCTAAATAATCCTTAAAAAAAAACAAGATCGGTTTTGTATGTTCATAAGAGATAAAAGATAAAAAATAATTATCTAGCATTTCAGTATATGAATTAATCTTTCGCGTAATAAATGGATTTTCTTTAGAGCATAGGAAAATTAAAACTCTATAGAAGAAAGATATAAGTATTAAGATTTTTTGTTGCTTATGTATACTTCCTAATAAATTCATACTATTTTAAATTTGTGTAAAACCTTTAATCATTCTTTGATTAGAAAGCCATATTAGTGTAAATATAGATTTATTTTTAAAACCCAGACTTTGTGATATGTGCTTTATTAAGACCTCTGAAATTCTATACTTTCTCAAAAGATAACGTAATTCTGTTTGATAAAATTGAACCGTCGATTTAAATTTAATTTTTTCTAGTATTTTATTAAATAAACCTCGGGAACCACTTGTCATATTAATAAGATTAGAACCTAAAAAATTATTGAGAGGAGTTGACCTTTCCTCGATAATAAACCATTTTATCTCAAGGTAATAATCAAAAAGTAAATTAGATATTTTTTGTATTTTTTATTATTTAAAAAATAATAATAACTTTAAATATAAAAATAATTTAATAGAAAATCATGATGGAGCAGATCGGACTCAAGCTGCAGAGCCCCTGCATACCATTTAGGTACTCAATTGAGCATAACTAGTTTGCAAATATTTAGCTAAGTTGGTCACAGAGCTGGTCTCAGGATAAACATAAGTTATGATTCCTTACATAAAACTTACTTTTTATCTTTAAAAAAAATAATCATTAGTAAAATATAAGTCTCCTTCATAATTAACCAACCCTGGGAAATTAT
>CACBAW010000039.1 GCA_902537275.1 uncultured Synechococcaceae cyanobacterium | reverse complement strand
ATCTGCTCCTTATTACGGCGAAAATACCGTTATGAGGACTCCTCCACCTGATCTCCCCTCTCTTTTACTGAAAGAGAGAATTGTTTATCTTGGTTTACCATTATTCTCAGATGATGATGCAAAAAGACAACTAGGGATGGATGTTACTGAGCTAATAATTGCTCAACTACTTTATCTAGAGTTTGAGGATCCAGAAAAACCAATCTATTTCTATATCAATTCAACTGGGACAAGTTGGTACACTGGTGACGCAGTTGGTTTTGAAACGGAAGCTTTCGCTATCTGCGATACAATAAGTTACATTAAGCCTCCAGTACATACAATATGTATAGGACAAGCCATGGGGACTGCTGCAGTTATCCTTTCATCTGGCACTAAGGGGCAAAGAGCCGCTCTTCCACATGCTTCTATTGTTTTGCATCAACCCATAAGCGGAGCAAGAGGGCAAGCAACCGATATTCAAATAAGAGCTGAGGAAGTTTTGAAAAATAAAAAATCAATGCTAGAAATTTTATCTCGAAATACTGGAAAGACCATCGAAGAGCTCTCAAAAGACTCTGATAGGATGAGTTATCTCAATCCCCAAGAAGCACTAGAATATGGAGTCATCGATAGAATACTCACAAGTCAAAAAGATCTACCAAATAAAATTTAACACTCACAAAACTTTTTTAAAATCATGCCAATAGGAACTCCAAGCGTGCCTTACAGACTTCCAGGAAGTCAATACGAAAGGTGGGTTGACATATATACAAGACTAGGTGTTGAAAGAATTCTTTTTCTTGGACAAGAAGTGAATGATGGGATTGCCAATAGCCTTGTTGCACAAATGCTTTATTTAGATTCTGATGATAATTCCAAACCTATCTTTCTGAAACTCATCTGGGAGGAGAATCATAATCCAGTCTGCTTTTTTGCAAGCTTCAGAAACACTAAATACTTGTAGACCATCGCTAGTTGCTTTGCTTTCAGACTTACTTCCTTTATATAATCCAACAATTACATCCATACCGCTATCTTTAAGGTTTAGGGCATGTGCATGACCTTGTGAACCATATCCAATAATCGCTATTGTTTTATTATCTAAAAGACTTAGATCTGCATCTGTGTCGCTGGTGATTTAAAAGATTTGTTTGACTCAGGATTATTTATTAGTTTTCCAAAGACCATTCTTCCAGTGGGAGTTTGTAATGCTCCTGTGATAACAATATCTAATCTGCTTCCTACAAAATTCTTTGCTTCATCAATAACTACCATTGTGCCGTCATCTAAATATCCAATACCTTGCATTTTTTCTTTGCCTTCTCTCACAATTTTTATATTAAGTGATTCTCCTGGTTGTACTTCTGGCCTTAAGGCAATAACCAAATCACTCAAATTCATAACTTTTAATTCTTTTACTTCAGCTATCTGAGAAAGATTATAATCAGCCGTAATCAAAGTTCCCGTCATATCCTCAGTAATTTTCAACAGTTTTTCATCTACCCCATTACCTTCATATTTTGTTGGGTTTATTACGAGTCTTCTCCCATATAAATCTCTCAATTCTTTTAATAACTTGAGTCCTCTTCTGCCTTTGGATCTTTTTTCATTACTGCTTGAGTCAGCTAAAGTTTGTAATTCATCAATTACACTTTGAGCAACAATTAATTGCCCTTCCAACAAGCCGCAACTTAATAAGCCATTGATTCTTCCATCAATAATTACGCTTGTGTCTAGAATTTTTGGACTTGCAGCAGGGAGGATTCCCTCATTGACAAGATATGCATCAGTATTATTAGGATTAAACAATCTCAATAATGTCCTTCCATGGGTGTCTGCCAACTTATAACCAAGCACACCAAAGAAAATATTGCTTAATATTGCTGCTAATGGTTTTGCGAAAAAAACCTCTCTGGGGAAAGGAATTAATAGTATTGGAGCCAGTAGGAGATTCGCAACAAGCAATCCTAAAATTAATCCAACGGACCTACTTATTAGTAAGTCTGTTGGCATTGTTCTTATTTGATCGAGAAACGTCTTTCTAAGTTGAAGAAATACAAAACCAGCTGCTAACCCTACAAAAAAACCAATTATTGCTAAAACAATTCTAAAACCCTCTACATTAGATACCTGTTTGAGTATGTCTACTGGCAATAAATCAACACCAAGCCATCCTGAAGCAGCTCCAGACAATACAAATAAAATTAATACTAAGATATCTGTCATACCTATAATCTACTAGGATTTATTAATTGAGTAAATAAGGATTTTATTTTTTCCGATCCTTAATGCTTTTTTTGGAGCTTAAAAAATGAACATAGATTATGAATAAGTTTCCAAGAAGTGCTTATGTGCACATTCCTTTTTGCCACAGGAGATGTTTTTATTGTGATTTTGCAGTTATTCCATTAGGAAACAAAGTTGAAACTTTAGAAGGTTATGGAAGCAAAACTGTTCAAGAGTATTTGCAAATTTTATATAAAGAAATATTGTCAATTAAGCATAAATCATCTCTATCTACAATTTATATAGGAGGTGGTACACCATCAATTTTAGATCCAACCCAAATCAAAGAATTAATTGATCTTTTTAAAGAAAATTATGGAATTGACTATGGTGCTGAAATCACTATGGAGGTTGATCCAGCTAGTTTTACTCAAGATGATCTTTCTGGATTTATAAATGCCGGGATAAATAGATTTAGTCTCGGAGTACAAAGTTTTAATAATCAGATACTTCAAAAGTCTGGAAGGCGTCATTTAAAAGAAGATGCAGAAAAATCTTGTTTTTGGTTGAAGAAAGAATATGATTCTGGATTAATAAAAAGCTGGAGTTTAGATTTAATTCAAAACTTGCCACTTAGCGGATTTAAAGAATGGCAAGATGATCTGAAAAAAGCAATAAAATTTTCACCACCGCATATATCTATTTATGATTTAAATATTGAAAATGGCACCGTTTTTAAAAAATTAGTTAATTTAGGAAAATTAAAACTCCCAAGTGATGAAGAAGCTTTTAGAAATAGCGAATCAACTCATTTAATTTTAAAAAACTCAGGGTATTCAAGATATGAAATCTCAAACTATTGCCTTCCGCGACATCAATCGAGACATAATAGAGTTTATTGGAGTGGTTTAGGTTGGTGGAGTTTTGGTCAAGGTTCCACAAGTTCACCTTGGGGGGAAAAGTTAACTAGACCAAGAGTTAGTAAAGAATATAAAGAATGGGTAATTAGACAATACGAATTTAATTTAGATTCAACCCTAACTAATACAGAGTTTATCTATGATGAACTTGACGAGAAAATAATGTTGGGATTGAGACTCAAAGAAGGAGTAGATATTAAAGAAGTGTTTAAAGAACAAAACTGGGAAAACAAAAAATTTTCAAGAAACTTCATTAAATTGCTTGAGGAATGGGAAAGATTTCTTGAAAGTGGACTATTAGTAAGAAAGGGTAATAGATTCTTTTTAAGCGATCCTAATGGAATGGAACTCAGCAATCAAGTTCTTGTTTCGATGTTTAAGTGGTGGGATGAGATTGATTAAGTCTTTCAGAGTCTACCCATTCTTTTAATTTATCCTTAAATAATTTCTTCCCTTGGATAATTGGTTGGCAGAATGGTGGTTGATCATCATTGAGGCCTAACAAATCTGCAGTAACTCTTACTTGCCCATCGCAATAATTACCTGCACCGATACCTATTATGGGAATTGTTAAAGAATTTTGTATTTCTTTAGCAAGCAAATCAGGAATATGTTCAAGAACTATTGAAAAACATCCTAATTCTTCTAGGATTAAAGCCTCTTTCTTGATTTTTTCTTGGCTTGCTAAGCTTTCTCCTTGTTTTTTCAATCCAATATTTAGATAGCTTTGTGGTGTAAGACCTATATGACCCATAACAGGGATTCCCATTCTTATTAATCGAGAAATAACTTTTTGTATTTCTGGTTCAGCTCCTTCTACTTTTACAGCTTTTGCAAAAGTACTCTGAATGATTTTCCCTGCATACTCAACAGCTTTATCCTCACCACATTGGTAAGTCAAAAAAGGCATATCTGAAACGATAAGAGGTTGTTCCTCAATTTTTTTCTTAAATCCTCTTGAAACAGCATTAGTATGATAGATTATATTTTCTAAAGTTAATGGCAATGTAGATTTGTAACCTAAGCAGACCATTGCTAATGAATCTCCAACTAGTACGAGATCAACATTTGCTTGTTCTGCAATAGATCCTGATATGGAGTCCCATGCAGTAAGTGCAATAATTTTGCGAGATTTTTTTTTATAATTAACTAGTTCTGAAGGTAACATAATAAATTTATGTATCTTTTTTAAACAAGAATTGCTAGTATGTTTTTGACTCGGCCTTTCGCGGTTTTAACGCCTAAACCTGGTCAGGACCGGAAGGTAGCAGCCACATGGGATGCTTGAGGCAGGCGAGATAACCGAGTCACTTTATTTTACCTTTTAACCTATATCTTTTTTATTTTGCCTTAATCTCAAGAACTCAGGAATACTTGCACCTGATTCTTTATTGTCTGAAAAATTATATAAAGGTTGATTAGATAACCTGTTTTTTATTCTTTGTTGGTTTAATGGTTGAGTTGTTTCAAATCCTGTAGCAATTACAGTAACTTGTATTTGCCCTTCCATTGCCTCATCGACCACTGCACCAACAATAATATTTGCTTCTTGATCAACAACATCATAAATAATTTCAGATGCGGAAGTCATGTCTTCTAAAGTCATGTCTTTGCCACCAGTAATATTTATAACGCAACCTTTAGCTCCATCAATTCTAGCTGCTTCTAATAAAGGACTATTCATTGCTGCCTGTGCTGCCTCTATAGCTCTCGATCTTCCTGAACCTATACCTATTCCCAGAAGAGCAGTGCCAGCTTCTGTCATAACTGATCTTACGTCTGCAAAATCAACATTGACTAATCCTGGGCAAGTAATTATGTCACTAATCCCTTTGACGCCCATCCTTAGAACATCGTCAGCATTCCTAAATGCTTCTTGAAGGGGAGCTCCAGCTATAACGTCTTTTAATCGGTCATTTGGAATTACTATAAGAGTATCAACGTTTTCAGCTAGTCTTGCGATCCCCTCCTCTGCTTGACGCATTCTTCTCTTCCCTTCAAAAGAAAATGGTTTGGTAACTATACCTACTGTTAGAGCTCCACTTTGTTTGGCTACCTCTGCGACAACGGGAGCTGCACCTGTACCAGTTCCTCCACCCATTCCAGCTGCTATAAAAACTAGATCGGATCCTTCTAAAGCTTGTTGGAGCTCTTCTTTAGATTCTTCGGCTGCTTTTTGCCCAATACTTGGATTACCACCTGCACCTAAACCTCTAGTGAGATTTTGTCCAAGTTGAACCCTGCTATCAGCAGAAGATTGTAGTAGAGCTTGTGCATCGGTATTGAGGACTCTAAATGAAACACCTTCTAAATCACTATTTATCATTCTATTGACTGCATTACTGCCACCACCACCTACACCAATAACTTCTATTTTGGCGTTTTGACTTGGAAGGATTTCTCTAGATTGATCAAAGTTTGGATTGTTACCGAAGCTCATCTCTTAATGGGAATCTAATACTAATATTGGATGCATTATGAACTTACTGAGCTCATCTGTAGGAATTTGTTGAGGAAAATCCTAAAAATATTTATTTATAAAATATTTTGTTTGAATGCAAAACCCATATCAACACTACAATAATTAAAAAAAATTACTCAAAAACCTTTTTCAAATATTAGGGTTTGAACACTTTTATTTTGGGTTTATCTGGATTTGTCAGATCAATGTTATCTATTTTTTTTGAAAAGCTATTTTTCTTAAATTC
>CACBAW010000038.1 GCA_902537275.1 uncultured Synechococcaceae cyanobacterium | reverse complement strand
AAAATCTATAGAGCCACTAAGTGAGCCAGAATTGGTAGATGGATTTGAATCTTTACTTGCAAAGTTTAGTCCTGAAAAATCACTTAAGGTTACTCTTCAAACTGATGTTGCCCCAGAATTAAAACTTAAAAAATCCAAAGGACTAAGTGTTGAAATATCAAAGACAAAGTTTGATCCTAAGTCAATAGATGAAGCGCTAGAAAAATCTAGAAATCAGTTTGCAAACATTATTCCAGTTACCAATAGAGCAGCGAAATTAGGAGATATTGCTATAGTTAGTTTCAAAGGAAAATATAAAGATTCTGGTAAAGAGATTGATGGTGGAACAAGTGAATCGATGGATCTTGAGTTAGAAAAGAACAAAATGATTCCCGGTTTCGTTGAGGGAATCGTAAAGATGAATATTGGTGATACTAAAACACTTAACCTCAAATTTCCTGATGATTATTCTCATGAGGATTCAAGAGGCAAAGAAGCAATTTTTGAAGTAAATCTTAAGGATCTTAAGGAAAAAGAATTACCTGAACTTAATGACGATTTTGCAAAACAGTCTGGCAACAAAGAATCATTAAAAGATTTAAAGAAAAATATTGAGAAGCAACTTAAAGAAAATTTTGAAAAAACTCAAAAAGATATCAAAATTGAAGCATTATTAGATGCCTTAACAAACGAATTGGTTGCTGAAATTCCAAAATCTATGATTGATATAGAAGTGAGGAATAATATTGAACAAACCGTTCAAAGATTTGCTCAACAAGGTCTTGATGTAAAATCAACTTTCACTCCGGAATTAGTTAAGTCATTAGCAGAGTCCACAAGGCCTCAAGCTGAAAAAAATGTTCAAAGAAATTTAGCTTTAAAAGCATTAGCTGAAAAAGAAAACATAAAAGTCGAGAAAGATGAAATTGATTTAAAAATGAAAGATTATGAAGATGCAATCTCTCAATCTTCAAAACAAATAGATATTAAAAGATTAACAGAAGTAATAAGTAACGATCTACTCAAAGAAAAGTTAATAATTTGGCTTGAAGAAAATTCTGAAGTAAAAGAAAAAACTACAAAAACTTCTAAAGCTACAAAAACCTCCAAAACATCAAAAGCAGCAAAAACTACAACTAAAACTACAGGAACTACAAAAACTACAAAAAATCGATATAAAAAAGAAAAAAAATAATTTATGAAATTTCCTACTAATTAAACAAAAACCCCCTAAATTGTTTATAAGACGAAATCTAATTTGTGAACTCAGAAAAAAAACATTTAATCCAAAGCTCAATAAGTTCTTACGAAAGTAATCATAAAACTATTGCCGCTGTTCCCACCGTTATAGAACAATCAGGTAGAGGAGAAAGAGCTTTTGATATATATTCAAGATTATTGAGGGAAAGAATAATTTTTTTAGGTACTGGAATTAATGATCAAGTATCTGACTCCCTTGTTGCACAATTATTATTTCTTGAAGCTGAAGATCCCGAAAAAGACATACAAATATATATCAATTCTCCTGGAGGCTCAGTAACTGCAGGGATGGCCATTTACGATACCATGCAACAAATATCGCCTGATGTAGTGACAATATGTTTTGGAGTAGCCGCAAGTATGGGGGCATTTCTACTTTCTGGAGGAGCAAAGGGGAAAAGATTGGCTTTACCTAATTCTAGAATTATGATTCATCAACCTCTGGGAGGTGCACAAGGTCAAGCAGTAGAGATTGAAATACAAGCTAAAGAAATACTTTTTCTCAAGAAAACATTAAATTCACTTTTAGCTGAACATACTGGTCAACCTTTAGAAAAAATTAATGAAGATACAGAAAGAGATTACTTTTTATCCCCCTCTGAAGCAGTCGAATATGGATTAATAGATAAAGTTATCAAAAAGTGACAAGGGGTTCTGATTTTTTAAGAATATGATGACGAATCGATATTTATAAGCAATCCTAGTGAATAGGGAATATTTAACACCTTTCACTTTAAAACTTATAATCGATGGCTAAATTCGACGCCCATCTTAAATGTTCATTTTGCGGGAAGTCACAAGACCAAGTAAGAAAGCTTATAGCTGGTCCTGGGGTTTATATCTGTGATGAGTGCATAGATCTTTGTAATGAGATTCTCGATGAAGAACTACTTGATAATCAAGCGAACACAAACAACTCTCCACAAGTAAAAAAGAAATTACCAACTGATAATCCAAAAAAATCTGTTCCTTTAGAATTAACCTCAATTCCTAAGCCATTAGAAATAAAAAGTTTTCTAGATAATCAAGTTGTTGGACAAGAATCTGCAAAAAAAATATTATCAGTAGCCGTATACAATCACTACAAGCGATTAGCTTGGAAAGTTAAAGAAGACAATAAAAATAGCAATTCAACTGATTCACAAGCCACTAAATTACAAAAATCAAATATTTTACTCATCGGCCCTACTGGAAGTGGAAAAACATTATTGGCGCAAACTTTAGCAGAGTTTTTAGATGTTCCTTTTGCAGTAGCTGATGCAACGACTTTGACAGAAGCTGGATATGTTGGGGAGGATGTTGAAAACATACTTTTAAGACTTCTACAGAAATCAGAAATGAATGTAGAACTAGCTCAAAAAGGAATTATTTATATTGATGAAATAGATAAAATTGCAAGAAAAAGCGAGAATCCTTCAATTACTAGAGATGTCTCCGGTGAAGGGGTACAACAAGCATTATTAAAAATGCTTGAAGGAACAATTGCTAATGTGCCACCTCAAGGCGGAAGAAAACATCCTTATCATGACTGCATCCAAATTGATACGAGTCAAATACTATTTATTTGTGGGGGAGCTTTTATAGGTTTAGAGGATATCGTTCAAAAGCGTATGGGTAAACACTCTATAGGATTTACCACCAATTCAGATCAAAACAAAGTTGATACAAAAAAAATAGTAGACCCAAGAGATTCCCTGAAAAATTTAGAATTAGATGACTTAGTGAAATATGGCTTAATTCCAGAATTTATTGGTAGAATTCCAGTCTGTGCTGTTTTAGATCGTCTTACTAAAGAAACTTTAGAATCTATCTTAACTCAACCAAGAGATGCATTAGTAAAGCAATTCAAAACTTTGCTAAGTATGGATAATGTTGAATTATCATTTGAACCTGATTCTGTTGAAGCGATAGCAAATGAAGCATACAAAAGAAAAACAGGTGCAAGAGCATTAAGATCAATAATTGAAGAGCTAATGCTAGACATAATGTACACTTTGCCTTCTGAAGAAAATATAAAAGAATTCACAATTACGAAAAAAATGGTTGATAATTTGTTCTCATCTAAAATTGTTAAACTACCTTCAGGATCAAAAAGAATCATTAAAGAGTCTGCATAAAATTAGAGTTTAATTTTTTTAATTTAATACCTAATTTTTCTAATTAAGGAAAAATAAATGCCAAATATACATAAGCCTTTTCATCAAAAATATAGACCAAACAACCTAGACGAACTGGTTGGGCAAAAATTTATATCTATTACACTCAAACAAGCTCTATTAACAAAAAAAATTGCTCCTGCATATCTTTTTAATGGTCCAAGAGGCACTGGAAAAACATCAAGTGCAAGAATATTTGCAAAATCTCTAAATTGCCAGGCATTCGACCAACCTACGATAACTCCTTGTTGTAAGTGTGACTTATGTAGACAAATTACAGATGGGAGCGCTCTAGATATTATCGAGATTGATGCAGCATCAAATACAGGAGTAGAAAATATAAGAGAAATTATAGAAAGAGCGAGATTTGCACCCACTCAAGCGAGATGGAAAGTCTATGTAATTGATGAATGTCATATGCTCTCAACGGCAGCTTCAAATGCTTTACTAAAAACTATTGAAGAACCGCCCTCAAGAGTCGTATTTATACTCGCGACGACAAATCCTGAGCGAGTATTAAATACAATAAAAAGTAGATGCCAAAAGTTTGATTTTAGAAGAATAAGCCCTAGTGATATTTTTCAACATTTATCAGAAATCGCTGAAAAAGAATCCATTAAGTACGAAGTTCAGGCATTAAAAATGATTGCAAAAAGGTCTAATGGAGGTATGAGAGATGCACAAAGCCTCCTTGAACAATTGAATCTTTTACCAGAAGGGATAACAATTAATAATATCCAAAACCTCCTAGGAGAAGTATCAGAAAGTGAATTAACAAATCTGATTAAATCATTGGTTGAGAATAATCCAGAGTCATTAATTGAAACCTGCAACAAACTATATGATGCCGGCAACGAACCTCTCCAAATAATTATAGGATTATTGAATATAACAAGGGATCTACTATTACATACTACTAATAATAAATATTCAGATCTTTATTATACTTCTGATGAATTTCGAGATGAATTAGATAAAATCTCAAAAACAATCAATAAAATAACAATAATTAATTGGCATAATAATCTAAGAAATATTGAATATCAAATAAAATCAAGTGATAATCCAAGGCTTTGGTTTGAAATACATTTAACTGGACTTCTAGATATTCAAGAAGTAAATAGTTTTGAAAATAAACAAGAAAGTAAAAATAATACGACTGAGGAGAAGCATGAAAGTAGAAAAAACATTCCAATTAATAAAAAAAATATTTCAGATGAGATTCCAGAACCAATTATCCAAGAAAAGATAACTCACAAGGAATTGATCAGAAAAAAAGACGAAAAATTAGAAAAATTTAAGGTTCTTGAAAAAGAAAGTATTGAAAATATTTCTGAAAATAACCAAAATAATCCTGGATCAAATTTAAAAGATAAATGGGAATTAATTCTTTCTAAAGTAGAGTTACCATCAACAAGAATGTTACTTTCACAACAAGCCGAACTTGAAAGTTTTGATTCGGAGAAAATCACAATTGCATTATCTCCAAACTGGGAAAGTATGATAAAAAGCAGAAAAGTTATAATTGAAAATACTGTAAAAAAGATATTTGGAGATGGAATAATACTTAATTTTTCAACCAAACAATTAAATAAAAGTAACCCAACAAACACTCCAGAAATAACCCAAAAAGAAGTAAATAATTTCCGACCAATAAAAAAAAGAGAACCAAAAACTAATTCGTCAACAAAAATATCTAACGAGGAAACTTATTATGATAGTTCAAAAAACTTGGCAAATTTTTTTAATGGTGAAATTATAGACCTTGATGAATAGATTAAACTCCAGTATGAAGAGTCTTTCGCCAGAGTATCTTTTTGGGAAAAATAGACATTTTTATAGTTACCCAAGGGATTACTAAAAACCAATGTGATAAATAAAAAACTGATACAAATACCATCAAAAAATTACTTTTTTGCAATACAGGTACTTCACTTTTACAAGAAGAACCGTACCAAAAAGCAATTCCAGATAACATAAAAGCTGTAAATGAAATAGGCCAGTAAATTGGTGAATCTAAAAAAGCAATACTGAAAACTAAATCAAAAATAGAAATGATTGGTAAGGCATATTGCAAGATGAAAAAGTAAGTTAAATCAAATTTCTGCAAATAATCAATTTTATTAGTAAATAATTGATCTCCATAATCGAAGAATCTTTGCAACCCCCCCTCTGCCCATCTTTGCCTTTGCGATAATAAAGCATTTAAATTCTCAACTGCTTCCTCCATGACTGGAGGATCCCATAAGATTCCAATTCTAGATTTTGTTAATAATAATCTTAAACTCAAATCAAGATCATCTGTAACTGTATCTTCATTAAAAGAACCACATGCTAATAATGTTTCTTTCTTAATTAATTGACCATTTCCCCTTAATTCGGAAACTCCAGCAACTGATAATCTTCCATATTGAAAGATTGCATCCATAGCCATCTCCATTGACTGACAGGAAGTTAAAAAATTCTTACTTACATTTGTTACTGATTTTCTTAGTTGAACTGCAGACCAATCACCCTCCTCTACAAAACTAAATAACCTTATCAAAGAATCTTGTTTTAATTCAGCATCAGCATCCAAAACTAATAACCATTCACCATGGGTAAATTTTAAGGCATAATTCAAAGCTCCTGACTTTCCTCCTCCTGCATTTGGAGAACGACTTATGACTTTTAGCTTGTCATATTGTCTAGATAATCGATCTAAAATTAAAGGCGTCTTATCAGAACTACCATCATCGATTATGTAAATATTTAATTTATTTGTTGGATAATCTAAGCTAAATAATCTTTCAACTAATCTTGATATGACATTCTCTTCATCTCTAGCTGCGACTAAAATATCAAGCACAGGTAACTCTTTATTTCTAATTCTTCGGCTTACAGTATTTAAAACTTTGTTTCTTTTGAAATTTCTAGAAATAACTATTAAACCGTAAAAAACAATCACAAAAGACAGAGTTAATATAATGTAAAATAAATTTGCGATATTGTTAGCATGAGGAATAAAAGCTACTAAAAGACAAGCACTAAGAAATATAAACGACTTCAATCTTCGATTTTTATAAAAACCCTTACTCATAAAAGTAAATTGTTAATTACTTAACTTCCATTGAGACAATATCTCAAATTTTTTTAGTTTTGCATTTCGATAGTAATGATTCAATA
>CACBAW010000037.1 GCA_902537275.1 uncultured Synechococcaceae cyanobacterium | reverse complement strand
GAAGATGCTGCTAAAGGACTAGAACCTCAAACTAGAAAATTGTTTGAAGTTTGCAAGATGCGAAAAATACCAATATTTACTTTCATAAATAAAATGGATAGACCAGGAAGAGAGCCATTTTCTTTACTTGATGAAATTGAATCAGAACTTGGATTAAATACTTTACCTATTAACTGGCCAATTGGAAGTGGCGAGGAATTTAGAGGGGTTATTGATAGATTTTCGAAAGAGGTGATTTTATTTGATAAAGCTGTGAGAGGGAAACAATCGAATGAGAAAAGATTAAGTCTTGAAGATAAAGAGCTATCAAAATATGTAGAAAGAGATTTACTTGAAAACGCACTTGAAGAATTGGAGGTTCTTGATGAGGCAGGATCGAAATTTGAAAGAGAAAAAGTTTTTAATGGTTCCTTAACCCCAGTTTTTTTTGGATCTGCCATGACTAATTTTGGTGTAAGACCATTTTTAGATAGTTTTTTAAAAATGGCACAAAAACCAACTTCAAGAAATAGTAATAAAGGGGATATTGAACCTGTAAGTGATGAATTTAGTGGGTTTGTTTTTAAGCTTCAGGCAAATATGGATCCAAAACACAGAGATAGGGTTGCTTTTATAAGAGTTTGTAGTGGCAAATTTGAAAAGGATATGTCAGTGAAACATTCCAGAACTCGTAAAATAATTAGATTATCAAGACCACAAAAAATATTTGGGCAAGATAGAGAAGTAGTTGATGATGCCTATCCTGGAGATGTTATCGGATTAAATAATCCAGGTATGTTTTCTATTGGAGATACTCTTTATACTGGTACTCATCTTGAGTACGAAGGTATACCGTCCTTTAGTCCTGAAATATTCAGCTGGCTAAGAAATCCAAATCCCTCGGCATTTAAAAACTTTAGAAAGGGTGTTAATGAACTTCGAGAAGAAGGTGCTGTTCAGATTCTTTATGACTTTGATGAGAGCAAAAGAGACCCTATACTCGCAGCTGTTGGTCAATTGCAGTTGGAGGTAGTAACTCACAGATTAAAAAGTGAATATGGTGTAGATGCAAATCTTGAGCCAATGCCATTCCAATTGGCTAGATGGATTTCTGATGGATGGCCAGCCATTGAAAAACTAGGCAGAATATTTAATTGTAAAATAGTAAAAGACTGTTGGAATAGGCCAGTTATTCTTTTCAAAAATGAGTGGAATCTAAATCAATTTGTTGAAGACAATAATCAATTAAATTTAAACAAAGTTGCTCCCGTTGTTAGTGGAGTCGAACCAATTGTTTTATAAAGTCTTAATGGATTATAAAATTAGTTAATCTGTAAGTATTGGAAAAAAAATTTTGGATTCAAACAGTAGTAAAAACAATAACGAAAAATCACCCTATGAAATTTTAGGTGTAGAAGAAGGGGCTGCTTTTGAGGCTATTCAGAAGGCTAGAGATATTAAAGTTAAAGAGGCTGGTGAAGATTTAATTTTAAAAGCGAAAATAGAGTCTTCCTTTGATCAATTACTCATGGGGAGTTTGAAAGCCAGGCAATCAGGAAGTGTAAGCTATGAAGCTGTAAGTGCCTCAAAAAAAGAAAAACAAATTAATCAACTTACCAATAATAATTTCCCACTGCTTTCTAAGATAAAAAATTTAAATAATAACTCTAATAACTCAAGTCAGTATAGTCTGCCAAAAATAACCCCCCCCTCATTTGATAACCTTTCAATAAAAATATCTGTTGGGCTATTATTTTTAATTTTGTTATTTATCAGTCCAGACTCTAATAATAGACTTTTACTCTCTATCTCAACATTAATACTTACCTATACTCAAATTAAATCGGGGAAAAGATTTATAGGTTCTCTGGGTTGGAGTGTTACCTTTCTCTCGATAGGATTAATATTTGGTGGATTGCTTGAAAATAATTCTTTCATTCAGGAGGTATCAAACAACTCTTTATCAATACAAAAAATTCAAAGTATTCCAGCCATGGTTATTTTATGGATAGGCATAATTTTTTTATGATTGATTTTCAATCATTGATTTAATTTCTTCATAATTTATAAGATATTTATTCTTACAAAATTCACAAACCAACTCTGCTTTGCCCTCTTTCTTGAGGATGTCCTCCAACTCGCTCTTATCAAGCATTTTCATCGCATTCAAACTTCTTTGTTTGGAACACTTACATTTAAAACTAACTTCTTGGGAACGAGCTTTTTCAGAAATTGATTTATCGTCAATATCGGGAAATATATTTTTAATTAACGAAAGAAGATTATCTTTTGACTTAAATAGGTCTTCGCTGAAAGAATTAATTTCTTTACATCTTTCTTCAAGTAGTGAGACAAGTAGAGGGTCAGTATCTTTTTTAGGTAGAACTTGAGCTAATAAGCCACCACTACAAATAACTCTTTTTTTTTGAATTTTTTCTCCAATAAATACAGCTGAGGGAGTTTGCTCTGAATGATATAAATATGAAGCTAAGTCTTCAGCAATATTCCCATTTACTAATTCAACAGTGCTTGTAAAGGGTTCTCCAAATCCACTATCTCTAATTACATTTAAATATCCTGTACCTATTGCTTTTGTAAAATCAAAAGAATATTTATTATTGCCTATTTTCACTAAGTCTAATTCTAAATTAGGATTCCCTACATAACCCCTTACTTTTCCGTCTCTACCTGCATCAACTAGTAACCCTTTTAAGGGTCCGTCAGATCTAACTCTTAAAGTAACTCTCCCATGCATTATCTTCATCGAGCTTGCTAAAAGCAGTGAAGCACTAAATGCTCTTCCTAAGATACAGGTGGTTAAATAAGAAAGGTCGTGTCTTTTTTTTGCTTCTAAAGAAGACTTTGTTGTTACGACAGCAACTAATCTTATTCCTCCATTTGCTGCAGTAGCCCGAACTATCCTATCCTGCATGATTTTCTTTCATAAAATTTTTGATTTTTCCTTTTTCCAAGAATAATATCCTAGAAGAAATTCCCTCAAATAAGGCAGGTTCGTGAGTAACAATAATAATTGTATTTTTATTTTTTAAATCAAGAATTAAATTCTTCACATCATTTCTCATTGAATAGTCTAATCCAGCAGTTGGTTCATCAAGTAAAAGAATTGAGGGGTTTCTAAGAAGTTGAACTGCTACAGCTAATCTTCTTTGTTGTCCGCCACTTAGTTGTTCCGGTGGTTGGGTCAGATTAATTTTTTTCAAACCAACTTTATTTAGAACTATTTCTATATTTTTTTCTCTTAAAGATTTATGGCCTATTTTTAATTCTTTCCCAATCGTTGTACCTATAAAATATCTTTCAGGAAATTGGAATACTACTCCACAAAACCATCTTCTTTGTCTAGGAGATAAAGTTTTATTCTTCCAAGTAATTTTTCCTTTTTGTGGATTTGTTAATCCACTTATTATTTCGAGAAGTGTTGTTTTCCCAGAACCACTAGTGCCGCAAATTAAAATGATTTCATTTTCATGAACTTTTAAATTCAAATTGTCTAATATTTTTCTTTCACCAGTTTGGGGTTGAAAAGATATTTCTTTTAAATCAAGCATTATTAATTAAGTTATAGGTATGAATTTTAATCTAGTAATAACTTACTTATAATAGCTGTATATCTAAAAAGCTATTAGTCAATATGAATATTATTTTTAGGGAAGTTGATCCTTTTAACTGTTGGATATGGATCAGGTTTTCAGAACCACCAACTCAAGATGAAAAAAATTATTTAGATGGTGTTTTTGATAGTTGGTACGTTTTAGGAAGGTTAGGAGGATTTAATTCTGAAAATTTGCAAACTCATGAAGAGGGTTCCGATCTAAGTTGGATGTCCTACGATAATGACCAAAAAAACGCATCTCTTCCAGCCTTAATGCATAATTTAGGAGTTATGGAATATCAAAATCTGTGGGGAAGATGTTGGGTTGATTTTGGAACTTCAGACTCCATTTCAATAGATATATTAATTAATTCTTTGAATGAGATATCAAATAATTATGTAAAGATTGAAGAGTTAATTATTGGGGGTGAAAATAATGATTGGGCAATTGAAGAACATGAAGATTTAGTTTTCAAAGATTAAGTGTTTTAGATGGAAGACTTAACAAGATTAATTATTTCCCATGAAAGAATTGAAAATATTAAGAATAATAATTTAGAACTTTCTAAAGAAGAGTCTCATTATCTAAATAAAGTAATGAGGATAAAAAATGGTAAAGAAATATTTATAGCCAACGGAAAGGGTTCATTATGGAAAGCTATAAAAGTTAAAAATGATTCTTTAGAAATAATTAAATTAAAAAAACCTTACTTATTTCAAGAACAAGAAATTTACTTATTAGGCATAGCTGTTGTTATACCAAAAAGTGGTTTTGAGGATATTTTAAAAATGTGTACTGAAATAGGAATTGATTATATACAGCCATTATTTTCAGAAAGACAGGTAAACAAAAATTTAAATTTTTCTAGAAAACTTTTGAGATGGAATTTAATTATCAAAGAAGCTGTTGAGCAAAGTGAGAGATTATGGAAACCATCTATTTTAAATGGAATGGATATTATTGAATGGCTAAAAAGTAGAGATAATCAAGAAAGAGTTTCAATTTCCATTACTAGAGAAGAAAAACTATATGACTTAAATCAATGGTTAAGAAAACAACAAGAATTTGGAAATAAAAAAGGAGGTATTTTTTGGAATGTAATTGGTCCTGAAGGAGGTTGGTCCTCAAAAGAAATTGATTTTTTTAATAAAAATAATATTACCTTTGTTAAACTTTCCGACACTATCTTAAGAACTTCGACGGCTAGTATTAACGCATCATCAATTCTAAATCAGTGGAGAATTGATTTGAAATTAACGAATTAGATGAATATGGATTTAATTAGAAATCAATTTTTTGTAGGTTTTATTATTAATTTCATTTTGATTTATATATTTTGTAAGATACCTTTGATGACGAAAAGTGGTTGGGTAAGTGCAGGCATCTTAGGGACAATTTTGTGGGGATGTTTGTCTTGGCAGGGATGGATGTCAGTTGTAATTTATTTATTATTTGGATCACTCGTTACAAGAATAGGTTTTAAATTTAAAAAAGCACAAGGAATCGCTGAAAAAAGAGGAGGGAGAAGAGGTCCTGAGAATGTATGGGGCTCTGCAGCTACAGGATTATTTCTTGCAATTATGACCAAATTTAATGCTACCAATGTAGTTATGTTAAAAGTAGGTTTTGCTGCAAGTTTTGCTGCAAAGTTGGCGGATACTTTTGGCAGCGAAATTGGAAAAAGATTTGGTAAAGACACATATTTAATTACTTCACTTAAAAAGGTGGATAGAGGAACTGAAGGAGGAATAAGTATAGAAGGAACATTAGCTAGTGTTTTGGGATCAATATTTATGGCTTTTATAATGCTTCTTCTATCAATTATTTCTACAAAATATCATTTTTTAGTTGTTGTAGTTTCTGGATTCTTGGCAACCCTTTCTGAGAGTATTATTGGTGCTAAATTTCAAAACAAATATAAATTAAGTAATGAATTGGTAAATGCTATTCAGACAAGTATTGCTTCTGTTTTTGCTATCTTTTCTCTTATTTTATATTCGTATTTTTTAAATTAATAATATTTGGAAAGATCTAGGATTCCTTCCATTTTGTAAGAATCTCCCAGCTTTTAAGTCTTTGGAAAAGCCAGAAATGACCTTCGGAATTTAGATGAATTCCATCATGCGTAATCCAATCTTTACTCCTTTTATCAGAGTACATTTCTCTAAAAGTTGGAAGAAAGGGAACATTCTGATTGAGGCATACTTCCTCCATTCTCCTTTCATAAGAATTACAAAAATCATTTGAGTACCATAGACATCCTGCGAACGGCATTTTGCTTTCGTCAACTGGTGTCAAACCAATAACAAATACATTTGTTTGAGAGTTCATTTCATTAATTAGCCTCCCTAATCCATATTCAAATCCATCTATATCTAATTGATGTCTTCCATTTATCTGACCAACTGCTGCAGTGTCGTTAAGACCTACATTTAGTAGGATTGCTTTAGGTTTATTTCTTCTGGTTTCTCCTCTAGATGACCATTCTTTTTCCCATCTAGATGAAACTTTTTCTATCCCATCTCCCCTAACGCCAAGTTGATAAATAACTGGCCCATTTTGTTTATTGCACCAATCTTTTCTAAGCCTCTCACACCATCCACCACCCTCATTATCCCCCCATCCATAAACTGAGCTATCTCCAATTACAACTAGCTGTTTTGGTAAACTAATCACTATAACCGGAAAAAATAATCACTCGATTTAACAAATTATTCTTACAAATCAAGTTAAACTATTTTTGATTTTACCATTTATTAATTCGCCAACTATTGCGATGGAGCTATAAGCTATCAAAACTATAGTGACTTCTTGCCATGCGAAGGAACTTAGTGATTCTTGCAATTGCCAACCTAGACCAACACTTCCAATAACCCCAACAATTGCAGTTTCTCTAATAATGATGTCAGATCTATAAGCGCAATATGCTAAGTAACTTTTTGCTTGTTGAGAAAATAAACCTAGAAGCCAACTAGTCTTTTTTGAGATTCCTAAAGATTTCATTGCAATATAATTTCTCTTGTCTTGGCTATCTAGATTTGTAAAAAGTAATTTG
>CACBAW010000036.1 GCA_902537275.1 uncultured Synechococcaceae cyanobacterium | reverse complement strand
ATTAGGTATTTAGATATAACTTTTATCTTTAAATTTTTCATTTTATTTTGCCGATATGATTAAGATAATGTTTCAATTTTGAATATGTGAGCTAATTTTATAAATGATTAAGTATTTATTTATGGGTAACGAGCAAACTCATCCATTACATGAAACAGACAAGAGCATTATAGATTCCCTTATCACTAAAAAAACACCAGAAGATATTGACTATATAAATTTAGCTAGATTAATAAATCGTTATGCCAATTTTCCTGGAGAAATTGATATTAAAAACGATATTGAAAAAATTCTAAATTTTTGGAGGCTCACTAAAAATGAACTTTTTTTAAAAACCAAAAATATTTGGTCAAAAAGCTTCAGGCCTTCTAATACAAATAAAGATTTAGTTGGTTCAGGTTTTGATACCTCAAATTAAATTTAAACTGCATAAATTTTTCTTCAATAAGTAAATGTTTTCTAATTTATCAAACGCTGAAATCCTAAATAATTTGTTAGAGGGGATAGATCTTGATGATTTAACTTCTAGATCTTTAATGCAAAGATGGCTTAATGATGAAATTTCAGAGGTTGAAACAGGAGCTTTTTTGAGTGCTTTGAGAGCTAAAAGCTCTACAGGTCTCGAACTAAGTTCTATGGCTGAGGAACTCTTAAATGTTTGCGAATTACCAGTATCAAGACCAAATTTGTATTTGGTAGATACTTGTGGAACAGGAGGTGATGGAGCTAATACATTCAATATTTCAACTGCAGTAGCATTTGTATGTGCATCTTGCGGGGTAAAAATTGCAAAACACGGAAATAAAAGTGCTAGTGGAAAAGTTGGCTCTGCGGATGTTTTGTTGAATCTTGGTTTGAATTTAAATTGTTCATTAGAAAAAGTAATCAATGCCGTAAGTGAAATTGGGATAACTTTTTTGTTCGCACCTGTTTGGCATAAATCTTTAATAAAACTTGCTCCATTAAGAAAGACCCTTGGAATAAGGACAGTATTTAATCAACTTGGACCATTGGTAAATCCTTTAAGACCTAATGCACAAGTTTTGGGTGTTGCTTCTGAGGAACTTTTAGAACCTATGGGAAGCGCCCTTTTAAAAATGGGTATGAATAGAGCAATAGTCGTTCATGGTGCTGGTGGCCTTGATGAAGCTTCGCTTCAGGGAAAAAATAAATTAGTATTTGTTGAAAATGGTGAATTGCGTTTTTCAGAAATAAATATTTCAGACTTCAACTGTGAAAATATATCCAATGAAAAGCTCGTAGTTTCTGATTTTGACTCTAACGAAGAAATATTAAAGTCAGTTTTAAATGGTTCTGGACAACAATCTCATATTGATGTAGTTGCATTAAATTCTGCTTTGGTGCTTTGGGCAGCAGGAATTGAGAATGATTTAAATGATGGATTTAATAAAGCTTTATTTTCTATTAGTCGAGGCGATCCTTGGAAAAAGTTTTTACTTTTAAAAAATTATTTATCTGCAGTTTAACTAATTTCATATTGATGATTAATCCATATAAGAAGAACGCTAAATTAGTTTTAAGTAATGGAATTGTATTCCCAGGATTCTTTTTTGGTGCTTCTGGAACCGCAATTGGTGAAATAGTTTTTAATACGGGAATGACTGGATATCAAGAAGTTATTACTGATCCAAGTTATTATGGACAGTTATTAACATTCACTTATCCAGAGATTGGAAATACTGGCATAAATTTTGAAGATTCAGAATCTAATACTAATATTAAAGGTTTAATTGTTAGAAATTTTTCATTAAATAACAGCAATTGGAGATCTAAAAAGAATTTTAATCAATGGCTAGTTGAGAAAAACATCATAGGTCTTTATGGAATTGATACAAGGGCTCTAGTTAAAATTCTAAGATCTAGTGGTGCAATGAATGGAGTTATTACATCTCTAGAAAAAACGGATGAAAGTTGTTTAAAAATAATTAAAGATACTCCAAAGATGGAGGGGTTAAATTTATCAAAAGTAGTTTCAACAAAGAAACAATATTTATGGAAAAGTCACACACAAACAATTTTTGATGTGAGAAAAAGACATGCTGAGTCGTCTAAAAAATTAAAAATAATAGCAATTGATTTTGGAATTAAAAATTCAATTCTAAATAGACTTGTATCCCATGGTTGTGAAGTTTTGGTTTTACCTTCTCGATCTTCTCTAGAAGATGTTTTATCTAACAAGCCTGATGGGATATTTTTTTCAAATGGTCCAGGCGATCCTTCTTCTGTTTCTGAAGGTATAGACTTAGCAAAATCACTTATTGAATATGGTGAAATACCTATGTTTGGTATTTGCCTTGGCCACCAAATATTTGGATTGGCATTAGGAGGTTCAACTTATAAATTACCATTTGGACATCGTGGTTTAAATCACCCTTGCGGAGAAAATAATAAAATTGAAATAACTAGTCAGAATCATGGTTTTGCTATTGATCCTAATTCCCTTTCAAGGGATAAAGTTAGAATAACCCACTACAACCTCAACGATAATACTGTAGCTGGCCTTGAGGTTAATAATAAGCCAATATTTAGTGTCCAATATCATCCAGAAGCAGGACCTGGTCCACATGATTCAGATTATTTATTCAATAAATTTGTTTCTCTAATGTTAGAAAGATGTTGACATATTGTTTTCTTTTGATTTGATAATTACATTTGATACATTATTTTACTGGAGGTATTAGATCATAGAAGATTTTCAGAAATTAACGGTTTCTTTAAGAGGAAACCTTGAGTTTAAAACTAACATTATTGTGTTTACTTTTAAAGGCCAACTTGATGCCTTCTCAGAAAAGCAATTTAAGACTTTTGTTACTAATAATTTAAAAAATGAGCTTCCATTCATTATTGATCTTACAAAAATAGATTTTTTAGATTCCTCTGGTCTTGGAGCCCTTGTTCAAACTGCTAAAGAATGCAAAAAGTCGAAAATTGGTTTTTCTGTCGTTGGAAATTCTAGAGTGGCCCAAACAATTAAACTTGTACGTTTGGGGGATTTTCTTAATTTGAATTCCAGCCTTGAAGATGCATTAAATTATTTAAAGAATTGAATTATTGGATTCAAAACTTGGTTCCTTATGGATCTCCCGAGGATATAGGTGTAATTCAACTTGCTTGGCTTGGTGATTCGGTATGGGAGCTTCACCAAAGATTAAGACATGTTCATTTCCCTTTAAAATCTAAAGATCTACATTTATCTGTAGTAAACGAAGTAAAAGCAAAATCTCAGTCAAAATCATTAAGTCAAATTGAACATTTATTAAATTCAAATGAAATTGATTTAATTAGGCGTGCTAGAAATAAAACAAAAAGATATCCAAAGTCTTCAGACCCTACTATATATTCTAGAGCAACAGGTTTTGAAACTCTCATTGGTTGGCTATTTCTAAAAGATCCTCAAAGATTATCAACACTTTTTGAATATTTAGAATTAAATATGAATTAAACCTATGAAAAACTCATCTAAAAAAAATTTTTTCGGAAAAAATAATAATAATTACAAAAAAAATTCTGATTTTGGTTATTATCCTAACAATACAAAACGTTCAGAAAAAAATGTAAAATTTTTGAATAATTCTCCTAAAAATAAAAATATTGAAAATTTAAATAAAAAAGATAAAAATAATACATTTTCAGCTTTAAAAAGGAGAAAGCCAATATTTAAATCTAATACTGAATTTCCTAATAAAAAAGAGTTCTTATATGGAGCTCTAGCTCTCTTAATAGTTAATATACTAAGTGTTGTAATACCTTGTGGAGGTCAAAATACAGCTGAAAAAATAGATGATAATGACTGTAGTGAAGGTTCTGTTATAGGCGGTCTTCTTGGTGCTGGAATAGCACTATCTTCCTCTAGAGGCAAAGATAGATTTTGGGCAGTACCTGCTGGCGGAACGGCAGGAGCACTAATTGGTTGTCAGGTGGATGGTGGTTAATTGATTAGTTGGATAAATGGAGAATTGGTTGAGTCATGGCAAACTAATCAAAAATTTTTTGTTTTAATAAATTGTCAAGGATTAGGATACGAAATACAAATACTAGAATCCTTTTTTCTCAAATTAAAAACAAATCAAATATCTAATAAAAAAATTACTCTTTGGTTAAAACATATTAAAAAAGAAGATTCAGATTTATTATTTGGCTTTACATCAAAGGAACAAAAGAATTTTTTTATTGAAATTTTAAGTATCCGAGGTGTTGGATCTCAAATTGGTATGGGGATATTAAATAAATTCTCTATTGGTGAAGTTATCAATGCAATAAAGACACAAAACAAAAAATTAATTTGTTCCGTACCTGGTATAGGTCAAAAAATGAGTGATCGGTTATTTTTAGAACTAAAAAATAAATTTAAAAGTGAAATACAATTTGAAGATGAAAAAGCGAAAGATGAATTAGAGATTAAAGATCCAGAAATTAATAAAATGTTCGAAGATCTTCAGTTAACTCTTCAATCATTAAATTACAAAAATAAAGAAATTAAGACTATTTTGCCAATTATTATTAATGAAGTAGATTTCCTTGCAAAAAAAGAAAATAATTTATCATTTGAAAATTTATTGAAATTAGCTATGAATTATCTAGATAAGGAAAGTAGTAATTTAGCTAGCTTACGTAGTATCATAGAATAAAAGAAATAAAATTTATGTCATTAGATACAGCTGAAAAACAGAAGCTGATTGAGACTCATCAAGTTCATCCAACTGATACAGGTTCAGCCGAAGTTCAAGTAGCACTGCTTTCAAAAAGAATATCGAAATTAAGTGACCACCTCCAAGGAAACATTCATGATTTCGCTTCAAGGCAAGGATTATTAAAAATGATAGGTAAAAGGAAAAGATTACTTTCTTTCATAAAAGACAAAAACTTTCAGAGATATCAAGAGCTAGTAAAAAAAATTGGAATCAGAGGATGATTTCAATTAATGAAAAAAAAACAATCTAAAAAAAAGACACAATTTAAAAAGAAAAAAAATTATTCTGAAAAAACTGTGTTTGCAAATCTAGAAAAAGCATCAAGTACTTTAACTACCCCAAAAAGATCATCCACTGGAATACCAAAATATGTTGCTGATAGAATGGCAAGAAGAATATTTTTTGCAGCAGGAATTCCCACAATATTAGGGATGTCGGTTTTCGTAATTAGCTACATTATTGTAACGAGAAATATTGCTGAAATACCTCCTTCATCAACAATTGCAATTTCAGCATTGTTTTTTTTGTTAGGTCTTGGAGGATTAAGTTTTGGAATATTATCAGCTAGTTGGGATAAAGAACCTGGCTCTTTTTTTGGTATTGAAAATATTCCAATGAACATACAACGCGCAAAAGCAGCCTTCAAACCAGCAACACAAAATTTCGAGGATAAAAGTTAATCTAGGAAACTAAAGATTTCAAGTTAACTTGGAATGAATTTTCTTCTAATAATTTGCATGCTCCTTGTATATCTCCTATACAGAATTGATCGCCAAATTTAACGTAAGTAACACTATGCTCATTTCTTACTGCAGCTAAAACTGGAATCTTGATTCCACATCTATCTTTATCTGGTTTAAATTTAGTTAAACAGTTTCTTAAAGTATTTTGTACTCTTACATCTGAAGCTTGAGAACTTTCAAGATTAATAATAAGCAATTTAAGGTTATCTATTTCTCTGCAATCATCAATTATTAATTGAGTCTTATCACTTTTTTTATCTATTGTTCCCCAAATTAATAATCTAGTATCAGTCAAAAGAAATTCGGATAATCTGAAATAGGTTTTTGGAAAAACTATTCCTTCGCAACTTCCAGAAAGATCTTCAAGCTGAACTATAGCCATCCTATCTCCTTTTCTCGTTGTAATTTGCTTTAAATCAGGGATCATTCCAACTAAAGAGACTTTGGTTCTATCTTTTGTTTCTTCTAACTGCGAAATGCTTATAGGTGATACAAGTTTTGCGGGTTTAGTTAAGTGCTTTAAAGGATGATCAGATAAATAAAAGCCTAATAGCTGCTTTTCTAACTTTAATTTCTCAATAAGTGAATAATCATCAACCTTAGCTAATTGTGAATCTGAAAAAGCAACATTAGAAAATTCTTCTTTAGAGTCAAATAGATTTCCTTGCCCTGATAATCTATCACGATTTCTCGAAGAAGCCCACTCAATAATATGTTCAAGATTTGACAATAACTGAGCTCTATTATTATTATTTGAAAACTCATCTAATGCACCACAATGAATTAGAGATTCAAGACTTCTTTTATTAAGAACATTAGAAGGCAAACGGTCGCACAAATCTGATAATGAATTAAAGGGTCCAAACCTATTTCGGTTTTCAATTATATTTCTTATTGCAGAATCTCCTAAATTCTTAATTGCAGATAAACCGAATAAAATCTGATTATTCTTAATAGTGAAATCAACACCAGAAAAATTAATACTCGGTGAAATAACATCTATTCCCATGGAATAGCAATTAGAAATATATCTTTGCATCTTGTCGCTAGAGCCAGAATTAACACTTAAGAGGGCTGCCATATATGCAACAGGAAAATGGGCTTTTAAAAATGCAGTTTGATAAGTTACGGCACCATAAGCAGTTGAGTGGCTTTTGTTAAAACAATATTCTGCGAATAAAACCATTTGATCAAAAAGATCATTAGCTAATTTTTCATTTACACCTTTCTTCATGGAACCGTCTACAAAAATATTCCTATGCTTTACCATTTCAGAAACTTTCTTTTTCCCCATTGCTCTCCGAAGTAAATCTGCATCACCCAGAGAATAACCGGCTAGGTCTTGAGCAATTTTCATGATTTGTTCTTGGTAAACCATAATTCCATAGGTTTCAGTGAGGATTGACTTAATAAAAGGATGAGGGAAATCAATCTTTTCGTTCCCATTTTTTCTATTTATGAATTTAGGTATAAGGCCTGCATCAAGAGGACCAGGTCTATAAAGTGCCAATATGGACGAAATATCTTCTAGAGAGCTAGGTTTGAAATCCCTAACGACCTGTTTCATACCGGAAGATTCAAGTTGAAAAATACCTTCAAGATCTCCTCTCCCGATAAGATCAAAAGTTTTATCATCATTTTGTGGTAACTCATCAATGTTTATTTTCCTTCCAGTAGATTGATTAATTAGGGAAACTGTTTTTTCAATCATTGTCAGATTCTTAAGGCCCAAGAAATCCATTTTCAATAATCCAAGAGATTCGATATCGTCCATAGAATATTGGGTTATTATTTGCCCTTCATTATTTCTTTGAAGAGGTACAAGTTCGTCAAGAGGATCTGCTGCGATAACAACTCCAGCAGCATGAACTCCATATGTTTTATTAGTTCCTTCAATTCTCAAAGCCAAATCAACCCATTTTTTCACCCTA
>CACBAW010000035.1 GCA_902537275.1 uncultured Synechococcaceae cyanobacterium | reverse complement strand
TTTTTTAATGTAGACATATGGTGAACTAGTAATGGTTTCAGTATAAGAGTTTATAAGGGACCTGAAATACCCTGTTTACGAATCATTAAAAAATGCATCAACATGAAAACTGCTAGTGACCATGGCAATACAAAAGTATGAAGACTGTAAAATCTGGTTAAAGTAGATTGTCCTACACTTTCTCCACCTCTAAGTAGTTCAACCATAAAGTCACCAATTACTGGTATTGCAGCTGGAACACCAGAAACAATCTTGACTGCCCAATAACCTACTTGATCCCAAGGTAGGGAGTATCCAGTCACTCCAAAAGCGACAGTTATGACTGCCATTACAACACCTGTAACCCAAGTTAATTCTCTTGGCCTTTTAAAACCTCCAGTAAGATAAACCCTAAAGACATGAAGGATTAACATCAAAACCATCATTGATGCACTCCATCTATGCACAGATCTTATTAACCATCCAAAACTTACATCGGTCATTAAATAACTTACTGAACTATAAGCTTGCGTAACTGTTGGCTTATAGTAAAAAGTCATTGCAAAACCTGTTGCAAATTGAATTAGGAAGCATACTAAGGTTATGCCTCCTAAACAATAAAAAATATTTACGTGAGGGGGTACGTACTTGGAAGTTACGTCGTCAGTTATGTCTTGTATTTCAAGCCTTTCTTGAAACCAATCATAAACAGATGAAGAATTCGCCATCCAAAAAAAATTAGCTTTGATATAAAGAGCTTACTTAAAATTCTTATACTTGGTGTTAACACTTAACCCAATGAATTCATCTTTTAACAAACTTTTAACATTCAAAACTGTGATCACTGCATCAATGATCATCGTTTTTTCTATCAATCTTTTGTTGGTTGAAAGAGTTGATGCTCTCAGTGATAGCAGGCAATTAGTACTTGACGCTTGGACCTTGGTAAACGAAGGTTTTTATGATCCGGAAAAGTTTGATGAAATCCAATGGAAAAGAATTAGACAAAAAACATTACAGAAACAAATTGAAACAAGTGAAGAGGCTTATTCCGCAATTGAAGATATGTTAAGACCTCTAGACGATCCCTACACGAGAGTTTTACGCCCAAAAGATTATGAACTACTGAAATCAAGTAATTTTGGGAGTGAAATTAATGGTGTTGGGCTTCAATTAGGTGAAGATGATGAGAATAAAGTTAAAGTTATCTCTACTCTTGCAGGTTCGCCAGCTGAAGAAGCTGGAATAGTAAGTGGGGACTTGATAGAGACAGTGGACGGGATCTCATCAGAAAAATTAGGGCTTGCAAGTACTGCCTCTAAATTAAGAGGTGAATCAGGGACAAAAGTTTTAGTTGAAATATCTTCGGAATCAGGAGAAATTAGGGAAGTCGATCTAGAGAGGAGATCAGTAGATCTCAGACCAGTCAGAACAAAAAGATTAAGAGATGATTCTCACACAATAGGATATTTAAGGATAACTCAATTTAGCGAAAGTGTGCCCAAAAAAGTTGAAGAAGCACTTCAAGAGTTAAAAGAGAAAGAGGTTGAAGGCTTGATCTTGGATCTTAGAAATAATTCAGGGGGATTAGTAAGCTCAGGAATAGCAGTTGCAGACTCATTATTGAGTGAGAAACCTGTAGTCGAGACAAAAGATAGAAATGGAATCAAAGATGCAATTATTTCTCAAAAAGAGACATCTTTTGATGGACCAATGGTGACTTTAGTAAATAAAGGTACTGCAAGTGCCAGTGAAATACTTGCTGGTTCACTACAAGATAATGAGAGATCTATTCTTATGGGGGAACAAACTTATGGGAAAGGTTTAATTCAATCCTTAAAAAGTTTGGGAGAAGATAGTGGTATTGCTATAACAGTGGCTAGTTACCTAACCCCCAAAGGTAATAATATTCAAGGCCAAGGTATGACTCCTGACAAATTACTTGATTTACCGGATGCAAGTGATTATGGAAGTAATGGCGATAAATGGTTGCGAAATGCAGAATTATTTCTTGGGTCGCTATTAGAAAAAGAAGAAGTTTCAGTTCAAACAATTGAAATAAACAATGAAGAAATTAAATCTTTAAATGGCTAAAGATTAAAAATAAAAAATCTTAAAAATATGAGTATTAAAAGAATTTTTCATGACCCAATTCATAAAGAAATAGTATTTGATGCAGGAAAGCCAGAAGAATTAATGATTATGGAATTAATTGATACTGTTGCTTTTCAAAGATTAAGAAGAATAAAACAACTTGGTGCGGCATCTTTACTTTTTCATGGTGCAGAATCTAGTAGATTTACTCACTCAATTGGTGTTTTCTGTATAGCTAGAAAAATTTATAAGAGATTAATTGAAAGTAAATCTTCATTTTGTGAAAATAAATTTGTTCTTTATGGAGCAGCTTTACTACATGATTTAGGTCATGGACCTTTAAGCCATACCAGTGAAACAATATTCAAGCATAATCACGAACAATGGTCAGAAAAATTAGTTAGAAATTATTCTCCAATAAATTCAATCCTCAAAAAGTATGACAACGAATTACCCAGTAAAATTAGTGAATTATTTCAATCAAAACAATTATTTTCAAAACCTTTAAAAACATTGATTAGTAGTGAGATAGATTGCGATCGTCTCGATTATCTTTTGCGCGATAGTTACAATACAGGTACTAATTATGGCTTAGTAGATTTAGAGAGAATAATTTCAGCTCTTACCTTTGCACCTGATGGAAATATCGGAATCAAACCAAAAGGAGTAATCGCTATTGAGCATTTTCTTGTACTTAGAAACTTGATGTATAGAACAATCTACAATCACAGGATAAACGAAATATCAACATGGATTCTGGAAAAAATATTACACACAATAAAACATAATTATGAAAAGAATATTTGGTTGGATAATTCTCTTTATAAATGGATTTTTTCACCTTCAAAAGTTGATTTTGATGATTTCATAAGAAATGATGATGTAACCTTTTATTATCATTTGACTAGATGGAAAGATGAATCTATTGAACCACTTTCTACACTATGCAAAATGTTTATTGACAGAGATTTATTAAAAGCATCAGACATAAGTTTTTTAAGCAAAATTAATAGATTAAAAGTTCTTGCATTTGCCTCAAAATTATGTGAAAAAAATGGTTATGATTCAAAAATATTTTGCGGGATTAAGGAAAGGTCATTTAAAGGTTTTGAATCTAATAAAGCACTAAAGATATGGGACGGCACTTATCAAATCGCATTAGAAGATAGTTCTGCATTAATAAAAACTTTAATGAGATCTGAGGAAAGCTCTTTTATTATTTATCCAGATGTGATCAAAAATGAAATTAAAAAAGAAATTTCATTAATAAAAAAACAATTTCTAGATTAAATTCAATGGAAATCGTTTTAAAAAACACTAAAGGTAAATATATAGAAATTTTTTCTTTTTTAGATTTAGATAATATCCATGAAACTTTCAAAAGAATTTCATCCATCAAGGAACCTTTAGAAGCAAAAATTTTCGCAGTCAATGAGTCAATAAGTTCTCATCAATTATCAAAATTAAAAAATCATTTTGACAAAATTAATATTTGTTCCTTATGCATTTACTCAAATAATAGAGATACGATACTAAGTGGAAAGTCTTTAAAAATAGATTCAGCTTTTATAAAAGAGCAAGAGATTAAAAATAAGTTATTGTTATTAAATTCAAAAAAGAAAGACGATATTCTTCACAAAGGAACAGTACGATCGGGTGAAAGAATATCTTCAAATGGAAACCTATGTATTATTGGTGACGTTAATCCAGGAGCAATAGTTTCTGCCAAAAAAAATATCTACGTTTGGGGCAAATTACTGGGGGTCGCATTTGCAGGGAAAAGTGGAAATCAAAATGCCTCAATTGCATCACTTTATCTAAACCCTCTACAGTTAAGAATTGCAGATGTGATAGCTATTGGACCAAAGGAAAAGCCCAAAAATTGTTATCCAGAAATTGCGGTAATAGATAAACAAACGATAATCATCAAACCACTCATAATTGAAAATAAAAATTAAGCAATAATTTGCAATAAATTAATTCAAAAAGGGTAAATTTAAGAATTACTTAATCTTTAAAATATTTAACTTTCTGCAAGTGGCTTTATTATTTGGAAAATCTTTAAAATCTTGGGGAAAAATACTCGCACAATATTAATTTGTTCAGGCAAGGGAGGGGTTGGTAAAACAACTTTAACTGCAAACCTAGGTATAGCTCTTGCTAATAGCGGAGCAACAACTGCTGTATTAGATGCCGATTTTGGCTTAAGAAATTTAGATCTTCTTCTAGGGTTAGAAAATCGCATCATTTATACTGCTCAAGATGTCCTAGACAAGAATTGTCGTCTTGACCAAGCATTGGTTAGACATAAAAAGGAACCTAATCTTGCTCTTCTCCCTGCTGGAGATCCAAGGATGTTGGATTGGATGAAGCCTGAAGATATGAAAAAAATTAGTGAGCTACTTAGTGAGAACTTTGATTTTGTCTTAGTAGATTGTCCCGCTGGTGTAGAAGATGGCTTTAAAAATGCTCTTGCAGCTTGTAAAGAAGCTATTGTTGTCACTAATCCAGAATTATCCGCAGTGCGGGATGCCGATAGAGTAATAGGGATTCTTAATACTTCAGATATTGAGCCTATCCAACTTGTAATCAATAGAGTTCGCCCCAACATGATGGCTAGTCAAGAAATGTTATCTATCGAAGATGTTCAAGGAATCCTTTCTTTACCTTTGTTAGGTATTGTTTTAGAAGATGAACAGGTAATAATAAGTACAAATAGAGGAGAGCCACTGACACTTTCAGATGGTAGATCTCCTGCAAAAAAATGTTATTTGAATGTTTCTCAAAGACTTACAAATAAAGATGTACCAATTATCGATCCAAAAAAAGAAGGTAAAAGTCTTAAAGATAAATTCATGAGATTAATGCAAACAAAGGTTTTTTAAAATGATGACTCTCAGAGATCTTATAAATAAATTACTAGGCAGAGAAACGTCTAGTGCAAATACAGCTAGAGAAAGATTACAACTCGTACTTGCTCATGACAGAGTTGATATGAGTTCCTTAACAACTGATCTTTTAGATAAAATGAGGAAAGAAATTCTTGATGTTGTTGCTAAATATGTTGAGATTGATTTTGAGGAAGTGGCAGTAAGTTTAGAGACTGAGGATAGAATGACTGCGTTGGTTGCCAATTTACCAATCAAAAGAACTATTTCAGGAGAAATAAAATTCAAAAAAACTGATAAAGCTAATAAAGATATCAAAAAGTAAGAAATTTAAAAAAAGCCAAAAAATACTGATAATCGACCCTGATTAATTGTAAGATAAGGAGGTTGCCGGCTTAGCTCAGCGGTAGAGCAGCGCTTTTGTAAAGCGAAGGTCATCAGTTCAAATCTGTTAGCCGGCATTTTCATTTATTTAATTCTGTTCAATACTCTTTGCCGAAAATAAAAAGATTAAACCTATCAGAGCAATGATAGGAAACGATCTTATCTCGAGAACATACTCCAAAATAGATGTAAGCGGTTCAAATATCCAATGAGTAAAAAGTTGAATTAATAAAACAAAAAATAATAAAAAAAACATTAATACAATTCCCTAACTAGTACTTCTCCTTCTCTAATCAATCTCCAATCTCCGCTTTTCTTCCAGAATATAATAGTACTAGCTTTTCCACTTCTTTTTTCCCACGGGATAGGGCCCAAAATTTTTACAGAAGGAAAATCTAAAGCAATACCTTCAACAGTAGATGATCCTTTTAAACCTGAAATATTTGCACTTGAAGTTAACAATGGGCCTGTTTCTCTCATAAGAGATTGAGCCATATATGAATTTGGAATCCTCAACCCAAGAGTAAGATCATTGCTAGTGAGGATTGTAGTCTGCTTTTCTGAAGCAGGAATAACAATTGTCAGAGCTCCAGGCCAATATTTTGAAGCTATATCTTCGTAATCTTCTTTAGCTGTTTCGTGAACATATTCGATTAATTGTTTGTATTCTGATCCCATAAGAATTAAGGGTTTGTCTCTATCTCTTTTTTTAAACTCATAAATAGTATTTGAAAATTTTGGCAAGCATCCAATTGCAGGTAATGTATCAGTTGGAAAAATTAAAGGTAACCCACTTTTAAGAGTCTTCAAGGCAGATTTGCAATCTACTAAATTCATTTAAATTATGAACATTTGATAATTTATTTATATCTTCCAATGGTAAACCTACCAACACCTGAGAGATCTTTCACAATTTCTATTGATGTAAATTTATATTTAATAAGTATTTGTTTTATTTTTTCACCTTGATCAAAATGATTCTCTAAAATTAACCAACCCTTCTCTTTTAAAAATAATGGTGCTTTTTGTATTATTTCTCTAATGTGTTTTAAACCATCTTCCCCGCCTAGCAAAGCAACTTTAGGTTCGAAATTTTTAACTTCTATAGGTAATTTTTCATAAGTATCCTTGGGAATATATGGCGGGTTTGAAATAGCAAGGTCTAATTTTCCTTTAAAATTTTCAAGAGGTGACCACCAATTTCCACAATAAAAGTTCAAATTCGATTGTTTGGAAGAAGTTGTAAAATTTTTAGCAGCTATTTCTAATGCGTCTTGATCTATATCAGTTGCTAAGCCATCGCTAAATGGATAAGCCAATGCTAAAGCGATACTAATAGCGCCTGATCCAGTTCCTAATTCAGCAAAAAATAATTTTTCTGACTTCTTTTTAAATTTATTAAAGACGATGTCAACTATGAGCTCTGTTTCTGGCCTTGGTATAAGTACCTTATTTGTAACTTCTAATTTTAAGTCTCTCCAATAAGTTATTCCACAAAGGTATTGAATTGGGCAAGATTTTTGTAAATGATCTTCCCAAACAGACTCTAAAAATTCTAAATTTTTTTTTAAATGTAAGTTCCCCTTAGGATTTAAAATTTTCAAGTTTAAATCACTATTCGCTATCCCGCCTATACAATCAAGTAAAACTTCAAAAGATTCTTGATCACCACCTTTTGAAAGTTGCTTTTTTTTCCAAAATAAAAGTTCCTCTACAGAAATGCAAAGCATTTATTAAAGCATCAGCGTTTTGGTCCAAGCCTACCTTTACTAGAGTCAGAGTAGAAGCTTGATTTTTCTCCATCTTGAGTAGAAATAAATAAACCAATAAGGAAAATTGTTGGCACCCCTACAAATAAAAGACTAGCTACGAATCCAAAGTTAGTTGTTTCCATTTAGTTGGTAGTTCTATATTAAGTATTAAGACTATAGACATATAACTAGAAATAAAGTGGAAAAATAAACAAATTTTATAAACTGATTAACAGTCTTAAACAATTTAGCGTGGTAATTTTTTATTTTCACTAATTTTTTTTAGTTCTTCCAAATTGGAGGGAGGGGATTGTGGTTTTGTTAAAATTACTGCAGATGACTTTATCAATGTTTGACATGCGAGTCGCCAATTTTCTGGTCTATTCTTGAGTTTTTCTTCTTCAA
>CACBAW010000034.1 GCA_902537275.1 uncultured Synechococcaceae cyanobacterium | reverse complement strand
GCTATTGTAAGAACAGCTGTTACTCTTGATGCCCTGATGGATTCTGAAAATGAAGAAAATTACAAAATCAAATAAATATATTTTTTTAAAAAAAATATTAACTTTACTTTTACTACTATCCTTTATTTTTAATCCATTAAAAGTATCCGCAGAAGTTGCAGAAACAGAAATAAATGGGGAGTTTATTAACGCCAGCAGTGAGTTTTTAAGAGATTTAGACTTTGAAACTTGGCAATTAGTAGCCTATAAATCACCTCTTTTTGAAGATAAATTGATCTTGAGAGTAATAGGATATCCAGGAAATCTTAGGATTGATCATCCCACTGACTTGAGGGTTGAATCAGGGAGAAAAGAGTGGCTTTTAGATGATAAAACATTACTTAATAATGAATTAGCAAATGATGGAAGACAAGCTGCAGCAGAATTCGATCTTGATGAATTGATTAAAAATTTAGATAAAAATAGACCATTAAGATTATCTTTATCAGGAGTTTTTTCTGAGTTACCTGTTCCTCCTTTTGTTGTTAAAGAGTGGAGATCACTAAACTGAATTTGATTTTTGGAGATGACTGAAAAAAATGTAAGCCATACAAAATGGATGAAAAGAGCAATTTTTTTGGCTTCTTTAGGCAAAAATACAACGAGTCCAAACCCAAGGGTGGGAGCAGTGATACTTGATAAAAATGGAAAGCTTATTTCAGAAGGGTTTCATTTCAAGGCAGGGATGCCTCATGCAGAGGCAATGGCTTTTAATAATTTAAAAAAAGATGCTAAAGGTGGGTCAATTTATGTAAATCTTGAACCTTGTTGCCACCAGGGTAGAACACCTCCATGTGTAGATAAGGTGATATCCTCTGGGATAAAAAGGGCTTATATATCTATTAAAGACCCTGATCTAAGAGTCGCTGGTAAAGGTATTAAGATGCTTGAAGAAGCTGGAATACAAGTTCATTTAGGCTTATGTAAAAAAGAATCCTTAGATTTAAATAAAGCTTTTATTCATAGAAACATTACTAAAAAGGCATTTGGTGTTTTTAAATGGGCAATGAGTATTGATGGAAGAATAGCTTTAAAAAATGGAAAAAGTAAATGGATTACTAATGAAAAATCAAGGGCATTAGTACATTCTTTTAGAGCAGAATTTGATGCAATAATCATTGGTGGAAACACATTAAGAAGAGATGATCCCCTCTTAACTACTAGAGGTTTAAAAAATCCTGAGCCTTTGCGGGTTGTGTTTACAAAAAGTTTAGACCTGCCAACAAAATCTAATCTTTGGGATTGTAATAAGGCAAAAACATTAGTTATTTATGATTCTTCTACAACAAATGAAAGTCATCTCTCTAGGATTCCGAAATGTGTGGAGGTTGAAAGGGTATCATCAGATAATCCAGAGTTAGTTTCAAAATTACTTGCTGAAAGGGGATGTAATAATGTTTTGTGGGAATGTGGCCCTCGATTGGCTACTGCCGCTATCAAATCTAATTGTATTCAAGAAACTATAACTTTTATTGCTCCAAAAATTTTAGGCGGAGAAAATAGTATGAATCCCTTTGGGGATTTTGAGTTTGGAGAAATGCATGAAATTATTAAATTAAGCGAATCCCAGCTTAGTTTGATTGGTGATGATATATGCCTTAAGAGTTTATTTAAAAATTAATTTTAAAGATATTAATTTGGGTTAAAGTACCGTTCGGTTCTTACCCAAAAAAAACAATACAGATACGGAAACTGTTGGTTTAGTTTATAATAAGTTCAAATTTGTTCATAATTATGCCAATAAGACAAGACGATAATCAACCTAATAGAAGATTTGGAATTGTAAATATCATTTTGATAGGAGTTGGAGCACTACTTTTATTTAGTAGCCTTTTCCCTAATCAAAATATGCAAATCCCTAGGGTTCCTTACTCCTTATTTATTGATCAAGTTAATGATGGAGAGGTAAAGAGAGCATATATTACCCAAGAACAAATCAGATATGAGTTAAATGGGGCTGAAGAAGGAGCACCTTCAGTTTTAGCAACAACCCCAATTTTTGATATGGATCTGCCTCAAAGGTTAGAAAGTAAAGGGGTGGAATTCGCTGCTGCTCCTCCAAAGAAACCTAATTTCTTCTCAACTATATTGAGCTGGGTTGTACCCCCTTTGATTTTTATCCTTGTCTTACAATTTTTTGCTAGAAGAAGTATGGGTGGCGGAGGTGCTCAGGGAGCTCTAAGTTTTACTAAAAGCAAAGCTAAAGTTTATGTACCAGATGATGAATCAAAAGTAACATTCGCAGACGTGGCTGGAGTTGATGAAGCTAAGGATGAATTAACAGAGATAGTTGATTTTTTAAAAAAACCAGAAAGATATACTGATATTGGAGCTCGAATACCTAAGGGTGTACTTCTTGTAGGACCTCCAGGAACAGGAAAAACTCTTCTTTCAAAGGCTGTAGCTGGTGAAGCAGAAGTCCCTTTCTTCATTATTTCAGGCTCTGAATTTGTTGAGCTTTTTGTTGGTGCAGGTGCGGCAAGAGTTAGGGATTTGTTTGAACAAGCAAAGAAAAAAGCTCCTTGCATTATTTTTATTGATGAATTAGATGCTATAGGTAAAAGCCGTTCTGGATCTATGGGAGTAGTTGGTGGAAATGATGAAAGAGAACAAACTTTAAATCAGTTGTTAACTGAAATGGATGGCTTTGCTTCAACCGATAAGCCTGTTATTGTTCTTGCTGCTACTAACCAACCGGAAGTCCTAGATGCCGCGTTATTAAGGCCTGGAAGATTTGATAGGCAAGTTTTAGTCGATAGACCTGATTTGTTAGGAAGAAAAACAATTCTAGAAATTTACACAAAAAAAGTTAAATTAGCAGACTCTATAGATCTGGATTCAATTGCACAAGCAACAAGCGGTTTTGCAGGTGCAGATTTAGCAAACATGGTAAATGAAGCTGCTTTACTTGCAGCTAGAGCAAAAAGAAAAAGCGTAGAGCAACAGGATTTAAGTGAGGCTATTGAGAGAGTTGTTGCTGGTTTGGAAAAGAAGAGTCGTGTTTTGCAAGACGATGAAAAGAAAGTGGTTGCCTACCACGAGGTTGGTCACGCAATAGTTGGTCATCTTATGCCTGGAGGTTCAAAAGTTGCCAAGATTTCTATTGTACCAAGAGGTATGAGTGCACTGGGTTATACTCTGCAATTGCCAACAGAAGAAAGATTTTTGAATTCCAAAGAGGAATTAAAAGGACAAATAGCTACACTTCTTGGAGGAAGATCAGCAGAAGAAGTCGTTTTTGGAAAAATAACAACTGGAGCTTCAAATGATCTTCAAAGAGCAACTGATATAGCAGAACAAATGGTCGGTACATTCGGAATGAGTGACATTCTTGGTCCCCTTGCTTATGACAAACAAGGTGGAGGTCAGTTCTTAGGAAATGGCAATAATCCAAGAAGATCTGTTAGTGATGCTACTGCTCAAGCAATAGACAAAGAGGTTAGAGACTTGGTAGATGATGCCCACGAAACAGCACTAAATATTTTGAGGAATAATTTACCTCTTCTTGAATCGATTTCACAAAAAATTCTCCAAGAAGAAGTTATTGAAGGTGAGGATCTTAAAACACTCTTGGCAGAGAGTAAAATGCCTGCATAGTAAAATTTAGGTTTCGTATAAAGTTAGATGTTAAATCCGATTAAGCTTGCAAGTAAGAATTTTTTATCAAGCTTGGATACTTCACTTGAAGAATTTCTTCATATTTTAGAGTTAGCCAAAAATTTTAAAAATAAAGATCTAAATATAAAACTCAAAGAAAAAGTTTTAGGGTTAATATTTGATAAGTCATCAACTCGTACCAGAGTTAGTTTTCAGGTAGCAATGTCAAGACTTGGCGGTACCACAGTTGACCTAAATCCTACTACTTCACAAATTGGGAGGGGAGAGCCAATTAGAGATACAGCAAGAGTGCTAAGTAGATACTGCGACGTTCTTGCGATAAGAACGTTTAAACAAACTGATTTGGAAGAGTATGCAAAATGGTCCTCTAAGCCAGTTATTAATGCACTTACTGATTTAGAACATCCATGTCAGGCCTTAGCTGATTTTATGACAATTAAAGAGGAACTTCTTGATTTTAACAATGTAGTTTTGACATTTATTGGAGACGGTAATAACGTCGCAAATTCTCTTATTTTATGTGGCGCGTTATTAGGAGTAGAAGTTAGGATTGCTTGTCCTAAAGGTTATGAACCTAACTCGTTTTTAATTGATAAAGCATATGAAATATATAAAAATAAGAATTTGTTGAAAATCACAAATAATCCCAATACTGCTGTTACAGGAGCAAATGTTCTCTACACAGATGTTTGGTCATCTATGGGTGAAGAAAATCAAAAAGATAAGAAAGAAAAAGTTTTTAATGGTTTCACTATTGACAGTGATTTAGTAAGTAAGGCTGATAAGGATGCAATTATTCTCCATTGCCTTCCCGCGTATAGATCCAAAGAGATAACTGATGAAGTATTTGAAAGTCACAAAAGCAGAATTTTTGATCAAGCGGAAAATAGATTATATGCTCAACAAGCTCTTTTATCTTGCCTTCTTCAATAGGAATACTTGCGGATTGATTTATAAAAGGGTACAAATGTATTAGAGTACATATGTTTTATGGAAACTTCTTCAGCGGATGATCTTACCCAAGCTCAAAATGAGCTCTATGGATGGATAAAAGAATATATGAAAAACTTTCAACATAGCCCATCCATCAGACAAATGATGCAAGCTATGGGATTAAAATCTCCTGCTCCAATTCAAAGTCGCTTAAAACATTTGCAAGAAAAGGGCTATATCTCTTGGCAAGAAGGTAAAGCAAGAACAATGCAAATAGTTGATGAAATTATAGAAGGTGTACCAATTATGGGTTCAGTCGCAGCTGGAGGTTTAATTGAAACTTATTCTGATGTTCAAGAGAATTTAGATATTTCTGATGTTTTAAAAAAGAAAAATGTTTTTGCTCTTACAGTTAATGGAGATTCTATGATAGACGCATGTATTGCAGATGGAGATATGGTTTTGATGGAGCCAATTACAGATTCATTCTCTCTTAGAAACGGAGCTATTGTTAGTGCATTGGTCCCAGGTTTAGGAACAACATTAAAGTATTTTGTTAAGAGGGGAGGAAAAATATTTCTAGAAGCAGCAAATCCAGCGTATGAACCAATTGAGATAAATTTAGAAGATGTTGTGGTTCAGGGAAAACTGTTAGCAGTTTGGAGGAAAGTATGATTTTATTTACAGATTTTTGAAAGTTTTAAATTAAATCTTTCGAAACGAATATCCATCCCATAATCTTATTTTTATTTAAATTAATATATTGATTAAAAAGATTAATAGTTTTAATATTTATTTTCCCAGGTTCAATTAAAATAATAATTTTTTCTACTTTTGAAATTGAAATTTTATCAAATATATCGGTAATAAAAATAAGTCCTTTCGGAAATTCTTTTTCAAAATCTTTTACTAAATCATTACTCTTTTTATTTTCGGGTGAAATTATTGAAAAACCTAATTTAGATATATTATTTGATTTGATAATGTTCTTTATTTTTTCGCAGCTAAGAATCTTATTTTCATAATAAATTGAATCTAAATAATCACTTTCAATTTTCATATTTATGTTGTCTATCTCATATAAAAAACCTTTCTTTTTATCAACTAGAAATGCAATAAGACTACTAATAATTAAAGAAAGGAATACAGAGCCTCCAACAATTTTTCTTTTAATTGGACTCACTTTAAATTTGTCTACTGTTGGCTGGGAAATGAGTTCCCATGGTTCAATTTGTTTAGCTTTGATTAATTTTGTGGTCTCTATTTCTTTTTCAATTGAAGATAAAAATTCTTCTTTTGTCTTTGAATCTCTCAACAAATCTCGATATTTCAAAAGAATCTCATTGGGTCTTTTTAATGCATTTTTTAAATTTTCTATTTTAATTTTTAAGCTCCTAAGAACTTCTGAATCTTCTTTAAATTTTGAAGAATAATCTCGATATCTTAATTCATAGTTTTCAAGGAGAGCAAATTGTGAAGCATATCTCATGTTTACTTTATCTTCATTATTGATGTTTTTTTCTTCTATTTCATTTTTTGAAAGTCCAACTAATCCATTTCCACCAACAATTCCATTGTTTAAAGAATATGTATTTAAATCTTTAAGAGCTTTAATTGATTCTTTTTTTAATATTTTTTGTTGAGTCTCCAAATATTTTATAGTTTTATTTAATTCTTTTTCAGTTGATGACTTAGAAAAATTTTGATACTGACTTGAAATTTTATCAAGAGTATCTGAAATCAATTTTTTATCATTGTTAAAATATGTTATTGATAAGACCATAGAATTATCTTTGAATTTTATATCTAATTCCTTTTTTAACCAAGATTTATAGTACATATTTGAAGTATCAATTCCTTTTTTTATGTATTCATTTTTAACGAAATTAAAAACTGGCATTAAAACTGAAGGACTTTTTAGGATTAATAATTGAGTATCTCCGCTACCTAATTTACTCATATTATTAAAATTTAAATTAGATATTTGTGAGAAGCTATTGCTATTAGATTTGTTTTCTCTTACGAGTATTTCAAATTGACCTTTAAAAATAGGCTTTATTGTAGAACTATAACCAAAACTTACAATTGCACTTAAAAAAGTTAAAAAAATAATAATAAATTTTTCTCTTTTAAGGGTCCTTAGAATAGGTAATATTTTTAAGTCTTCTTCCATAATTTTTTACTTAACAAATTGATTTAAACTTTTATTGTTGTACCGTAAATAGATTAGTCTAATAGGGAGGTGAAAATCATTTTTATACAATTCATAATTTTTGCATTTCTCCAAAAAAAATCTTTATCTTTAATTTAATAAAATATTAGTCAGTCAAAACTGGATTTACTTTATTAAAATAATAAATGCTTTTAAATATTAATAATATTATACACCTTCAATTAAGCTGCCTCATAAAGTTGATTTTTGAGTAAATTAGCACAATTTTTAAGTAAGAAAAATTTCAAGAGTTCTATTGTAAAAAATTAATCATTTATGTTGTTCAGTTTAAAGTATTATATTAACTAAAATTTCAAGTTAATTAAGGTACATTGTTTATCAAAAATATCATAGATTAATATAAAACCTAAGTTAGTTACGAAAGAAATCTTAAGATTTTAATCATTACTGACCTTTAATATTGGGGGCCATAGCTCAGTTGGTAGAGCACCTGCATGGCATGCAGGGGGTCTGCGGTTCAAATCCGCATGGCTCCACTTAATTTTTTTCATTCATACCAAGAGTTTTCAAACGGCGTTTAGTAATAACATAACTTTTGTCCGTGCTTGTCCAAGCTTGTTTAAGCAACTCTGCACCCTAAAATGCACTTATAAGAATTTTATTTGTTGCAGAAATGAAAACTTTAACTTGGATTGATATCACAAGAAAATCAATCAAAGTAAATTTCTATTTTTGAATAATACGCACATTCTTGGATATGTAATGTCAATTATTTCAAAATTATTTTGAAGTAATATATTTGCAACTTCTTTAAGTGTGATCTCTTGATTAAAGCCTCTTTCAGGACCTAAATCTGCCGCTATATATTCAATATTTTTTATAACATCCATTCCTCCTTTAATAACCTCAGGTTCAGCTCCCTCAGCCTCTAATTTTAAAAGTTTTAATTTTTTATTTTGTAAGCCAAGTTCTTTTATAAGTGAATCTAAAGTAATAGTTTCTACTTCATATTTTTTTGAGAACCCCTTATATTCAATTAATGAAGAGTCCGCTTCTTCACTATAAAAGAAATTAGTTTTCCCATTTTGAGAAGAAAGTGCCTTATTAATTAAATATGAATGTATTTTAGAATTTTTCTGGTAATTAATAGTTCTTGATATACCTCTAAATTCAAAACTTCCAGGCTCAACGCATATATATGTAATTGGGATATTTAGCAGATTTAGATAAATCCAAAGATTGCCAATGTTTGCACCGCAATCTATAAATATATCTGATTCATGAAAAACTATCTTTTCGAGGCCATAGTTTTTTGCTAAACGTTTTCCACTAAATAATATCCCATTTTTCATATATCCATTAATAGCTCTAGACCTCAATTCCTGTGATATGAAGCAACTTATTTTCTGATTTAATTCTCTATTTTCTTCAGAAAACTTATCGAAATTGTTACTTTCTATAGTAATTTCTAAATTATTTTTATTAAGTTTAGAATCTATTTTAGAAGCTAATATGAATAATCTATCATTAAGTTTTCGAGAATAAAATTTTCTTATTTTATTAATTAAAGCAACTTTGATATCATGAAAAATTTTTGTTATTAATAATGATTTATATTTTAAAATCAAAATTTAGCAATCTTTATTTTTATTCTACATGATGCATCATGATAAATAATATTCATAATGTAATTGTTAAATATCATCTAAAGA
>CACBAW010000033.1 GCA_902537275.1 uncultured Synechococcaceae cyanobacterium | reverse complement strand
GCACTTGGCGCTATGGAGGTTCACCTTAATATGGCTTTGCAAGCCTTAAATGCATTTAATAAAGGAGTTGATGGGTAAAAGTAACAGATTAATTATAAGGAAGGCATCGAAAATAAGAGAAAATCTAATTTTTTTTCAGTATCTATAGAAACATCATCATAATAATTAACTTCAAAACCCAAGCCATCTCCAGATTCGAGAAATATGTTTGAATTAGAGTCTTTACTTTTTAATAAAAGATTACCTTCTATTATTTGTATCCAATTATATTTATCGATTTTTAATGGCAATTTTTTTTCTTTAATTGGCTTATATTTACAACGCCATAAAGAGATACTTTGATTTAGAAAAAGCTTATTTTTTTTACCATCTTTGTAATTAAAAATAAGATTGTCCCACAGTTTTTCATTTAATGAAATTTGATCATATCGAGGTTTGATATTTTCTTTTTTAGGGTATATCCAAATCTGGAACAACTTACAGTTCTCATTTTCTTCATTCTTCTCGCTATGAGAGATTCCAGTACCTGCAGACATAACTTGCACTTCATCTTTGTGAATTTTTCCAAGATTGTTTAAAGAGTCTCTATGAGTTATAGCTCCTTTTGTTACGACAGTAATTATTTCCATATTTGCATGAGAATGTGTATTAAATCCTGCATTAGGAGAAATAATATCTTCGTTTATAACTCTTATTTTCCCAAAATTATCCCATTTTGGATCTCTATGCTCTGCGAAAGAAAATGAATGCATCGAATTTAGCCATTCTCTAGTCGATCTAAATCTTTCCTGCGATTTCCTTATTTTAATTATTTTCAAAGACATAAATACTAAGAAATAAATATGGTGAATTTGTGTAAATTAAATATTTTTGAAAATTATAATTTATGAATAAGTGAAATTTATTTTTTATTTATTTGTTGATTTTACTTTGTGCTTTATTTGCTTTAATAATTATTTTTTTTGCTTCTTCTCTTGTAGAACATTTTTCTGCTTCAACATTTAAGTTTTTTAGTTTATTTAATTGCTTTGAAATTTTCATATTAGATTAAATTAACAAATAGAAATTAACACATATTTAATGGAATAGCTAAAAATACTGGTTTGCATTTGAGCCTTACTACCTAAAATAAGATTGGAGGATGGAATAATCAGAACAATATAGAGGGTGTATTGGATTATCTTTGATTGTTTTCTTAATTAAAAGCGGTCCAAGAGGATTATCAAAATTATTTTTCCTAATTGAGTTATATTGCATTATTTTTTTTGATATTCTTTTATTTCTATTTAGAAATTTACCTTTGTTACCCCAACCTAACCATAAATCACAATTTTTACTTTCAGACCAGTGTTTTAAGTTTTTATAAATATGATTATTGTTTAAATAACCCACAGGGTTTTTATGTTTAAAAAGTTTTTCTGGTTTGCTTGAAATAAGAGCAAATAGATTTATTAATTTTACTTTGCCGTAATTATTGTTTTTCGAAATTTTGATTATCTTTTTTGTTGTGTTGTCCAAGAAAACTTCATCCGATAATGAGGGATTTAAACCAATAAAGATAATTTCTTTTTTAGATTTAGAAATCTTATAGCTTAAACTCCATCTATATAGTTTGTTAGCACTTATTAAACAATTTCTTTCTAGAAATAAATTATTCAACCTAAACCTACACCTCGAGCCATGAGAGTGGCAAACAAAGGTATTGTTGCAAAGCCCACTAATTCAGTAGTAATGATTAGTCTGAACCTCTTGACTAGATTTTCAGATATTTCAGGTAATTTATTCTTACTTAATGGAATGGCCCATAAGATATAGGTTGTTGTTGGGTATAAAGAAAGTAATCCAACAAGAATATAAAGAGAAACCTTTATCCAAAAAACAGGATTACTGGTATAGAAATCCCCTCCTTGACCAAAATACTTAACACGCAAAATCCCAGTAACTAATATCGCAACTCCTGCTAAACCATAAACCACATCTGCAATTATCATTGAGATCGTCTCATTTCTATTAAGACCTACTTTGAGAGTCAATCTTTCAAACAAAAGAGAACCGAAACACAATATTATTCCTAAATAATGAACGTATGCTACTAATGCACTTTTAGCAATTTCACCTGTAAATAAAGTTCCTAATAACATTTTCTAGTCAAAATTTATACAATACTAACCACCAAATAAAGAATTTGTTTAGAAAATAAATTAAACAATAAAAAGCTAGGTATTGAATCTAGGAATCTAAAAACCTTTTTTGACCATCTTCAAAGAAATCCTTTTTATTCCATACTTCGATCACATCTGGGAAATGTTTTTCCATACAATTATCACAAACCCCATGACTGAATCTAATATCACTAATTTTAGAAAGATATTTTTCTAAATGCATCCAATCTCCCTCCTTATTTTTCACTTCTCTGCAATATGAACAGACAGATAAAATACCTTCCTGTTTGTGCAAGTTAGACAAAGCGTCTAGCAAGTTCAATGACTTTTTTCTAAGCTCTAAAAATGAAACTATTTGCTTGGATAATAATTCCATAATATTGAATTGTTGTGTAGTTAGATTTCCTGGCTTTCTGTCTATTACACAAAGAGTTCCAAGTTTATTACCATCACTATTTCTAAGGGGAAAACCTGCATAAAAACGAATCTTGGGGTCTCCTGTTACCAATGGATTATTTATAAACCTTTCATCTTGGAAAGCATCATGAATAATTAATGGACTATTTTCTTTTATTGCATGGGTACAAAAAGACCAATCTCTTCTAGTTTCTGATATTTGAAGTCCTATTTTGGATTTAAACCATTGTTTATCTTTATCTACCAAAGTCATTAAAGAAATAGGCACATTACAGGTTGTTGCAGCAATTTTTGTAATATCGTCATAGCATGATTCTGGCTTGGTTCCCAAAATCCTATATTCTGCTAAAGCTTTTAATCTTCTTTCCTCTTCTTCTTTTTTTGATACAAGATTCTGCATTAATCTTCACCAATAGTTAAAATCTTAAAATTAAAGTTTCTCCAAAAAACTTTTTCCGTCTAATACTTAATAAAAAAAAGATAAACTTATTGAATTGTTACTTACTGATTTATTACTTATTAATTTATTATTGATTGATTTAACTTTGAGACTGCCATCCCAGCGATCCATCCACTTGTCCAACAATGTTGAAAATTAAATCCACCAGTGATCCCATCAACATCCAAAACTTCTCCAGAAAAAAATAACCTTGGACAAATTAAGCTCTCCATACTTTTAAAATTAACCTCATCAATTTTTACGCCTCCTGAAGTAACAAATTCCTCTCCATATGGACCTTTGCCCGAAATTATATATTTATCCCTCATTAGAGTATTTATCATTTTCTCTCTTTCATCCGCCAGTAAATCAGCCCACTTTTTCTCTTTATCAATACCTATTTTCTTTAATAAAAAAATCCATAATCTTTTTGTTAATAGTGGAACAGGTCTACTATTAATAAGATTCACCTTTCCTTTATTTAATCTTAAATAATTAATTTTTTCTTTTAATTCCTCATAACTTAAAGAAGACCATTTAATGATTAAATGAAATTTATATTTTTGGCTATAAAGTTCCCTTGCTGCAATTGATGAAAGTTTTAATACTGCTGGCCCACTAAACCCCCAATGCGTTATTAGTAAATCGCCTCTATTTTGAAAACTCTTATTGTTTAAATTAATTTCTATATCTATGCTCCTTATCGATACCCCACTACATTCACCCAAATTTGTTTCTTTTGTAGAAAAAGTAAAAAGCGATGGTACAGGTTTAATAATGGTGTGTCCAAGATTTTGAGCTAGTTTATATCCGCTTGGATTACCTCCAGTTGAAAGAATAATATTTTTTGCAGTTACCTTTGCTTTTTTAAGACTAAAAATATTGAATATATTATCTGGAGTTTTTGAAATTTCTTTTACAAAAAATTTTGTTAGTATCTCTACGTTTTTTGATAAAGCACTTTTTCTCAAACAATCAATAACATCTGAAGAAGAATTGGATACTGGGAATACTCTTAGATCTTCCTCAATTTTTAATTTTAACCCTTTTTTCTCAAACCAATCGTATACATCTCCAGCAGCAAAACGATTAAATGATTCCAAGAGCTGAATTCCACCTCTGGGGTAATTCTCAATTAGTTCATTCGGTATCCATGTCGCATTAGTGACGTTACATCTTCCCCCTCCACTAATCCTTACTTTCTCCATAAGTTTTGAAGTTCCCTCAAGAATTATTATTCTTTTTACTCCATTTTCAGCAGCAGTTATTGCTGTCATAAAACCGGCTGCACCGCCTCCAACAACTGCTAAATCAAAAGGTTCCAAAAACTTATTATTTAATATGCTTCAATCTGATAATAGCAAGTAGTTATAAAGAAAAATTAGTCCAAAAACCATAAAAAAATAAATATAAAACTTTAAAACTACATAATAAATAGGTACGATTCTCTAATTTTTAAATTTCTAGAAAAATCAACACAGTCGTTATTTTTATGCTTTAAGTTAATTAAATGAGTTCTTTTTTTTCTTACGTTAAATATTCTGAGGCCAGTTTTCCTATGACTGGTCAATATACTGCTCTTCTTTTAATAACTTCTGTTATTTGGGTTCTACTTTGGTTTGGATATAGACAAAATAAGATAAATGATGAGATCAAGAAAAAAGAAAAAGAAGAAAGGATTAATGCGAAAGTTCAAAGAAGAAAGAAGTTAGAGAGTTTGTACCCTACTAATAAAAAAACTGTTTAAAATAAAATATTTTAGAAAATATGAAAAAAATTAATTTCAAATCACTAATTCAGTACTTACCGGGGATTTTGATTCTTATTTATGTATTCTTTTTAGCATTTACTCAATTTATAAAATAAAATTTTAAAAATTATTCGTTTTGATTGGAATCCTTTCTGCTTTTGGAGCTGCTACATCTTGGACATATGCGTGCTTTATTTGGCGCTCGCAAACTCAAAAATATAAATCAATAGATATTAATTTAATAAAAAATATAATAGCTTTTTTAATTTTTATACCTGCTTTTATCAATCTAAGTTCTGCAACTGAATTAAAAAACATATTTATCCTATTAATTAGTGGAATAATAGGTATTGGTCTAGGTGATACTTTCTATTTAAAGTCACTACAAACAATTGGCACAAGAAAAACTTTATCTATAGAAACTCTTTCTCCGTTAATGGCAGCTTTATCAGGGGAATTTTTTATTAATGAAAATTTAACAATTAAATCATGGGTTGGAATAAGTATAGTAACGATTTCGCTATTCATAATTCTCAGAAAAGGTAACGATTTTAAAGAGGAAAACTCCTCTTTATCAGAAAAAAATAACTTTAGGATTTTTGCTTTTCCTTTTTTATCAGTTTTATGTGCTGTTCTTGGAGGTCTTTTATCAAGGATGGTTTTCCTTCAAAGCAATTTATCTCCTTTTCTTACAACTGAAATAAGATTATTAGGTGCAATAATTTTTTTGATTAGTCTAAAAGGATTTAAGATTAATTTTTTCTTAAAAAACATAGACAAAAAACAACAAAAAAGTTTTTTTATTTCAATACTTCTTGGAACAAATATAGGAATATTTCTACAACAAGTTGTGTTTAAAACCCTTCCCATAGGGGTAGGATGGGCTTTATTAAGCATATCTCCAGTAATATCCTTATTTTTTGCTAAGACTGAGGAAAGAGAAATTACCAAAAAAATAATATTTTTTACTTGTTTTTTATTTTTTGGCTTGACATTAATAATTCTTTAATCTCTGAATTGATGTAAAAAATACTCATGTTAATAAAAATCGAATTATATAAAATTACCCTATAAACACTCAAAACAATGAAAACATTAAAGAAAAAAAGACTTGGCACATTGGAAGTTTATGTTATTTTTTTTAGCTGCATTTATGCAGGCTTTATAGGTTATAAATCTCTATTAAATGTTTTATTTACTTGGAATTAATTAATTCTTTCAAATGATTTAATCAACTTACCTCCATCTTGGTCATCATCATCATTTGAAGCGAAAAATAAAAAAAATATACCTAAAGAAGCTGCAGATAGCGAAATTGACAATACAGAAAGCTCATCCATAAATTAGATATTTTTTTTATGATAAACGAAAAAAAATAAAAGACAGTAAAGAAATACACTTTCTCGAAAATAAATATTTCTTTAATTTGTAAAATAAAAAAACACATCCAAACTATTTCGTGAAAGTTCTAATAACTTCCCCCTGTAGTGCAAGCGTAATAATTCAGTATGGAATAAAAAGTTGGCCTATTTGGGAATGTGAGCCAAGCAAATTTCAATGGAATTACGATGATAAGGAAATTTGCTTAATTATTGAAGGTCAAGCGAAAATAAGTACCCAAAACGGTGACATTTACGTGATTAAAGCTGGAGATCTAGTTGAGTTTCCTGCTGGACTTAACTGCGAATGGGAAGTAACCAAAAGTATTAAAAAACATTATCGATTGGGTAGCTAAATTTAAGAAAAAAGATTTTTTCTTCTTTACTGTTAAGTCAATGTAGATAAAATATGGTTAATAAATAATTTTCAAGAAGGAAACTAATATTATGCCTTTTACTGATAAAGAATATTTTGAGGTTATTGAAAAAAACGAAATAGTAAAAAAGGCCTTTGAAAATATTAAGCAAATTTGCATTGATTTACAAAAACAAACAAATTGTCCTGAAGAGGATCTAAAAGATTTTCTTGAATTTATTTCTAAACAATGGAATAAGTAATAATTAAAAAGCCTTTTAAATACTAAATTTAAAATTTCAAATTAGTTTTCTGAGACAATAAGTTCTAATCTAATTCCTTTTTTGGTTTTGTATTGATACTGGAAGTTCCCTTAGCAGCAGAAACGAAGAAAAAGAAGCCTACAATTCCTGATATACCAAATATCGCAGCCAAAGGATCAAAAGTGAAAGAAAACATAGAATTTATAAAATTAAGATAAATAATAGTTTTTGAATCAAAATTGTACAATTATTGTTAAGTATAAAAAATAACAATCTAGCGATTCATTATGTCATTATTATTTTCTCAGTAGGTTCAAAAAAATTATTATTCAAATTGATTTTAAGAATAAAAATATCAATACATACCAAAGATTTATTCGTGCTAAAGAGAAAAGTTTTTAAAAAATATTTATAAAAATATTGAATAAAAACACTACCCAGAGGATCCACAATTGTTGTTTCTTTAGATTAATATCAATTTATGACAGAATTTTACTCAACTTCTTCCTCAGTAAGTCCTTTTACAGCGATATTATGGTGCCTTTATCCAGTAGCTGTACTTGTAATTATTGAATTACTTCTCGGTGGTGGGTTTGATGATGACAATAATGACGATCAAGATGGTGGAATGCTAATACCTGCTTACTCGAGATCAGATGTTTGAATTTTTTGAATTTTTAAATTAAAGACTCATAAATAATTTAGTTAAATTGTCCAACAACTTTGATATAACTCATATTTCTCTAATTACGCTTATCATCCTTATGATTTCCTCTCTAACCTGGCTCGTCTTAAGAACCCTTAAGGAAGGTAGAAAAGCTTTAACAGAAATAAATAAGGATAGATCGTGAAATACAATAAACATTTAAAAATGTAGATTTTGATTAGATTTATAAAACTCTTAGATTTATATTTCTTACTAACTAAATAGATATATTTTAAAAATTTAAAAACTTTTCCTTCTCAAAATTTAGGAAAAGCATAAAAAAACTTAAATAAATACTAGAATTTGTTTGATTGCTAAGTCAAAAAATTACCAATCTGTTGAAATCCAATTTTTATGAAAGGCCCTCTTTGTTGTTACTTTAATAAATAAAAATGCATCTAAATTCTTTACTTTATATTTGTTCTATATTCTTATTCATATATATAATGGCGCTGTTTTGGAGAGACTTGCCAAATCAAAAAAAGTAAATAAATAATTAATATTAAATTTATTGCTTATCAAAATAAATTGAGTTATTAATTTAATATTGGATTTAATTTTTTTATATAAATGCTGAAAGAATCTTCAAATAATAATAACAAAAATATATTCTCAGAAACTACAAGTATTGAAAAAGAAAAGATGATTTGCAAAGACGGATTCTGTTCATTACCAAATCGAGATGAGCGCCCAAAAAAAGATTCAAATGATATGAATTTATTTGATCCTATTTAGTAAATAAAAACATTTTGAGAAATTGAAGATTAAATTGATAGTATTAAATTCTTTGAATTTTTAATATATGATTAATAACTTTATTAATGCATATAAAGAGTTTTGGATTAAAGCTACAGAATTCAAAGGATTCACATCTCGATCAGACTGGTGGTTAGTGCAATTAGCGAATCTTATAATTTCTTTACTAACTATCCCAATATTTTTAAAAACGTTTGGTTTCAATGCTTATGGATTAGTTTGTGTCATTCCTCAAATAGCTATTGATATAAGAAGGATCAGAGACTTTGGAAAAGATTGGAAATGGATCTTTATTAATTTAATACCTATCTTCGGATGGATCTTATGGTTCATCTGGCTAGGCTTTGGTAAGACTGGTAATGGGACAAATAAACTTATATAGAAATTAACTCCTCATTTTTTTCTTTTTTTAAAATCTACAAATCTTACTTTGTTTCGTAACTCTATTTGTTTTTCAAGAATTCTAAACACATGCATCTCGCATTCGGTTAATTTAAGAAACTGATCGAGTGTATCTTTATCTTCTTCATCAAAATTCTCAAAAACTTCTGAAATAGCAGTACTATTTTTAGAAATAAAATCCTCTGCTACATCTTGTGGATTCTTGCCT
>CACBAW010000032.1 GCA_902537275.1 uncultured Synechococcaceae cyanobacterium | reverse complement strand
CCAATTACAGCAACAGTTGCTTTTTTAAGGTCTATCCCAATGCGAGGCGCATTTATTTCTAGTTGCTTACAAATAACCCAGGCGGTATGAGTATTTCCAGTAGTAAACCTTTCCCACTCTAATGAAGTATTTCTAATTTGTTTATGCTGTAGAAGATTAAAATTCTCAAAAATAATAGAAGTAAATCCTCCTAAAGCGGTAATGTTAATTCCTTTTTTCTGAGCTAATTCCATAGCATTTAGTACTTTTCTTCTAGCCGTTTTAAACCTAGAAAGCATTTCAGGAACAAAGCACGAATCTATATAAGAACCTTCAATAGATATTCCAGTAGCACTCTTAACTTCTACATTTTCAACAAGCTGAGGAGGAGCAGTACACCAAACATCCAAGTCGCCATCAGCAATATGATCAAAGCCTAGCATCGAAGCTTTTCTTTTTGCATCTTCAAAACTGGTTGAGTGGCCTATTAACCCAAACATTTAAAATTTATAAATGGTTTCTATACGATGTTATGAACAATAGCACAGAGGTAACTACTTAAATAGGATTGATTAATTATTAAAATTCTTAATTAATTAGAAGTGTAATTAGATGATAGCTGCCATAGCCATTCTTGCAATTTCTCTATTATCTAAACCAATTTCCATCAATGTATCTTGATAAGCAATCATAAATTCTTCCATTAATTCTTCTCTATCCATAGCTAAAACTGATGCGTCATCTGCTACTTCATCTAACATCTTTTTAATTAACGGAAGATTAACCTTATTAGCTTCCATTAATTCCTCCTTACAAGTAGATAAATTCTCTTTAAGCCACTCTTGACCATAATTGAGATGAAGATATTCATCTTTAACCACTCCTTCTGTTATTTTTTTTGCAAAAGGATCCGCAACTCTTATATAGACGTTATAAGCAGAAATTGCAAATGCTTCAATTAAGATAGCTTGTATTAAAAGACATGTTGTTAAATTTCCTTTTTCAAGAGCAACTTGAAAATTACCATGTAATTTAGAAAAGAATTTTTTAGCAAATTCCATATCTGCAACTACACCTAAATTTCTTCCACATGCAGTAAAGCCTTTTTTATGCTTCATTTCCATTCTCGCTAATTTAGTTAACTCCTCTAACTCATTTGGAATTAAAGTTGCTATTGCAATGTAATTATCATGGGCCTCTTGCTCTCCCTCTATAACAATTGCATTTATTCTGCTGTATGCATCCTTATAAGAATCTGTAGTGAAGTCTGGTAAGTCTAAAGGAATCGAGTTAGTCGATTCTTCAATAGTTTTTTTATTTGATTCTAGAGTTTGCATGTCAGTAATCTTTAGTCCATTATGCATGAATATTATATGATTATAGAGTGTTTATTTAAATATCATGAAAATAGTTTCAATTGTTAAGTCACATTTTTTACTCAAACTTATTTAAGAATTGTTTGGCCAATCTGATTGCATCAGATTCATAATCAATTTGAACCAATGATTAATCAATAATTCCTTTAAATTTTTCCCTAAAGACTCATTTGCTCCTCTACTATCTCCAATAACACCTGATTTACTGAAGTCTTCAGTAAGCCAGGCGGTAGGCGCATTGCCTTCTAGACTCCAACCTTCAGGGATCTCTACTTTATTTCCCTCATTTGGGCGTTCATCACCTACTAATTCTGGTTTCAAAGCCAGCATCAAACTTGTCTCAGCTAAAGAAGCATGAAGCCCATCCTCAATCTCAGTTTTTGTTAACAATTCACTTAATCCATTAACACCACTCCATAAGAAACAAGGGAAAACTGCCATCCCTGGTGCGGCACTTCTTAGCTCTCTTGCAGCAGTATTTAATAGTGAAATTTGACCTCCATGTCCGTTAATTAATATCAATCTTTTAAAACCCATTTCAGATAATTGGCCTCCGACTTCCTTTATCATTGAGGTTATTAAATTTGAAGAAAGTGAAATTGTCCCGGCAAAACCCTTATGTTCTGGAGAAAAACCAATATATTGTGTTGGAAGTTTTTTTAATGGAATATCGGCAGAGAATAATTTAAAAACTTCGCTAATAATTTCATCAACAAAAATACTGTCTGTAGCAAGTGGCAAATGCGGTCCATGTTGCTCAACAGCGCCGAATGGCCAAATTACTGTTGATCTTTTGTTTTTTGCAACACACTCAATTTCTTGCCAATTTAAATATTCAAATTTATTTGGTATTGGTTTAAAGTTCATTAATTTTAATTTTGAGTACTAACATTTAAAGTATGTTAATAATTAATTATTCTTATTTTACCTACGATGGGAGTCAGAAATAAAAATGCCCAAGATAATAACCTACCAAAGGGCAATAAAAAACCTCTTCAGGTACTTCACATAAGCAAGAAAGATACTCAAGAAATAGTTAATGAGCAAATCAATTCGCAAGAAGAAATTAAAAAAGAAGATATCGCAAGCAAACAGCAAATCATTAAAAATGATTCAGTAAAAAAAATTGAGGACAATAATGCAAACACCAGAGATTTTGATATTTCTCAACAAAATTTAACTCAACAAGACTTAAATAGACCACTTAATTTTTCTGAGCGAAACACAGATTTTCAATTAGAAAGGACAGTTGATGAATTCGATTTTGATGAAAGTGCTTTCTTGGAGGCTTTAAATGCAAATGAGCCAATTGGGGCTACAGGAGAAACAATTTCAGGTAAGGTTATAGCAATCGAAAGTGATGGATTATATGTTGACATTGGAGGAAAAGCACCTGGTTATATGCCCAAAAAAGAATGCGGTTTGGGTGTCATCACTAACTTTAAAGAAAAGTTTTCTATCGGCCTTGAAATGGAAGTTTTGGTTATCAAAGAACAAAATGCTGATGGGATGGTAACAGTGAGCGCTAGAGCATTAATTCTGAGGCAAAGTTGGGATAAAGTATCAAGTTCCGCAAAAAATGGAGAATTAATTAACGTTTTAATTAATGGATTTAACAGAGGCGGACTTACGTGTGATGTAGATGGATTAAGAGGATTCATCCCAAGATCCCAACTTGAAGATGGTCAAGATTATCAATCTTTTGTTGGCAAAAATCTAAAAGTAGCGTTTCTCGAAGTGAATCCAGAATCCAGAAAATTAGTTCTCTCTGAAAAGAAAGCTTTATTAGTCTCTAAACTCACAAGTTTAGAATTAGGTCAACTAATTGAAGGAGAAGTTTTAGCTGTAAAACCATATGGCTTTTTTATAGATTTAGGGGGAGCTAGTGGACTTCTTCATCAATCCTCACTAACAAATGGATCGATTCGTTCTTTAAGAGAAGTTTTTAGAGAAGGGGAAATGATAAAAGCTTTAATATCTGAAATAGATCTCGAAAAAGGTCGTATTGGTCTCAATACAGCACTCCTAGAAAACTCTGCGGGAGAATTAATTATTGATAAGCAAAAAGTTATGCAAGAAGCCACAGAGAGAGCACTAAAAACTAAAGCACTCTTCGATAAAAAAGAACAAGATAAATGAATATTAATAAAAAAATGGAGTCAAGTCTTAAATTAAAAATTGCAGATTGGGAATTAGACTTTTACTCAAGACCAATTATTGAATCAAATGGAAAAAAAAGGTGGGAATTAATTATTTGCTCTACAAGAAGTTATAAGACAGAAGATGTTTTTCTTTGGAATAAAAAGTGCCCTGCTAATGAAGTTAATTCAGTTTGGCTTACAAAGGCACTAAATGAAGCAATAAATGAAGCAAAAAAACAAGGTTGGGAGAAACCTTCTATAGCTCGATTTTGGAGGTCGTCAATGAAATCGATAATTAAGAAATCTCTGGAGGCCGTAAGTATTGAGGCTATCGTAAGTAGGAGAACTTACAATTTATTAGATAGAATCGAATTTCTTGAAAAAGAGATTTATCCAAAGGAAAAAGGTCATGTAAGAGGTGTTTTAGCTCCCTCTTTTACTTCTAAAATGGAAAAATCTCCTACACCTCTACCAGAAGCAGTAAGAGGTGATGCTTTAACTATCTCTGAAATATCAATTGGCGAATTAAAATCAGCACAAGATTGGCCTATGGAATTTGGAGATATTTTCCCAATTCAGCAAGATTTAGATAATAATTACTTAGTTCCAGGATTAAGACTTTTTAGCAAAGATCGATCTTTAGCACTCTCTGCATGGTTTAGTTGTTTAGAACCTATTAAATTAGTCGTAAATAAGAACCAACTCATACTTGAAGCTTCAGAAGATGATAATTGGCTGGTAACTGATTTACCAGAAAAAGATGCAATCATTTTGTACACAAAGTTTTTAGAGAATAAAAAAAATTCTTTTGGTTATCAATTTATTTCGATACAGTCAACACCGTATATCGAAAAATTTGCAGGATTCTGGATCTTAAGAGATATTGAATTAATTGCATAAATTCAGTTTAGGAGCAGGAACTATTCCTTACAAAGAAATATATTTCTCAAAAGATGAAATTTACATACAAAACAAAAAATTTGAGTATTATTCATCACCTATTCTTAGGCAAAATAATTTCAAACATGCATACTTCACGAAGTCTTGCCCTGAGAAATTTCTTCAATTATTAGGGAATCACTTTAATAAAAATTCCATAAATTGTGTTTCCAATCAAATTCACAGTAATGAGATAGTGTTTGGAACTCATTCGGAAGAAGGTATTAAGGCTAATGCAGATGGTCTTTTTGGTAATAAATGCAATCAAAACTTATGGGTTTACACAGCTGATTGTATGCCAATATTCTTTGCAGATAAAAGGACAAGAAATGTAGCAACCTTGCATTGTGGAAGAAAAGGTTTAGAAAAAAAAATAATAAAAAATCTGATTAAAATTTTCGATAATTTTGGAACATCTAGAGATAACTTACTTGTTGCAATAGGACCGGCGATTTCGAAGGAACATTATCTCGTTGATAAAATGACACTCAAGGAATTTTATAGAAATGCCGAGAACAAAAACATTGCGGTCAATTTGACTAAAGCTGAAAAAGATTTTTATTTTAGTGATTCAAATCACCTCAAAGGGCAAAACTTAAATCAACTTGATCTTAAAAGATCTGCCTATAGACAACTTCTAAATGAGAACATCCCTAATACAAATATAGATATCTCAAATTTATGCACATACAAATTAAAAAATGAATTTAATTCTTGGAGAAGGAGCAAAACATCTTCAAGACAATGGAATTTTATTTGCTCATAGAGATAGTTAACTTGTACAAATTTCACCAGTTAAGTCTTTAGCGACTAATAACTCGGTCATCTCCTTTGTACCTTTTATGTTAAAAACTTTTGCTAACAAAATATTATCTTTGAAACCAAAAGGTTTTATTTTCACTTTGCTTCCTCTTGGGAATTCTCTCTTAAGTAAATTAGTTGCTTCAAGCTCATCATTTTCATTTACATCTACACAAAATAATTCAATCATTAAATTCCTATTTTGATCCCCCACCAAAATAGTATTTGAACTTTTAATTTGAAGAATTTCAGCTGAGTTAACCATTACAGGATTCAGAACAATCAGAGTTATTAAAATTAAAAGTTTTGATAATTTTTTCAATTCAAAAGTATCTAAGATTTAAATTATATTAAAGTTAATTCTTTAAAAATGACGAATTTAAAAAATTAGTCTTCACAATTAACATATCCAACCATTTGAGCATTACTTTTGCCAGGAGGAACCATTGGATAACAATTTTCACCTCTTCTGACAAGAATATTAATCAAGGCAGGGCCATCATGATCAAGCGCATTTTTTAATTCATTCTGTAATTGTTTTCTATCAGAAATTAAGTATCCCTTAACTCCAAAAGATTCAGCAAGTTTTACAAAATCAGGTTCGCCACAACTCATATCAGATGAGGAATATCTTTCATCGTAGAAACTTTCCTGCCATTGTCTTACCATCCCTTGCCAGCGATTATTTATAATAATCAATTTCACCTTTAGACCATATTGAGATAAAGTTCCTAATTCTTGAATATTCATTAAAACACTTGCATCTCCTGCAATACAAATTACATCTGAATTAGGTAAAGCTGCTTTTACTCCAATTGCAGCTGGTAATCCAAAACCCATAGTTCCTAAGCCTGCACTACTAATCCATTTTCTTGGAGAATTTCTAAGATATTGGGCAGCCCACATCTGATGTTGTCCTACATCTGTAGTCACATAAGCTTCGGGTGAAAATTCCCTCACTTTTAAAAGAACCTCCTGAGGATAAATTTCTCCTTCTTTAGGTGGGTCATATAAAGGGTGTTTATTTTTCCAAAAATCAATTTTTTCTAACCAGTTTTTCGTCTGACTAGTAAATTTATTATTAAGAGAATGTTCATTAATTTTGAGAACAGCTTTTGAAACATCAGAAACAATTGCAACATCTACACGTCTATTTTTATTAACTTCTGCCGGGTCAATATCTATGTGAATTACCTTTGCATTACGTGCAAAAGTATCTAATTTGCCTGTCACCCTATCATCGAATCTAGCTCCAATAGCAATTAAAAGATCGCACTCTGTAACAGCGAAATTTGCGTAAGCAGTTCCATGCATTCCTAACATCCCTACCGACAAATTGTCTTTCTCATCAAAAGCGCCCTTCCCCATTAACGTTGTTGTGACAGGTATTTGATAATTCTTAGCCAAAGTTTTTATTTCATTATGAGCCCCTGAAGATATTGCCCCACCCCCTACGTATAGAAGAGGTCTTTCAGAATCTTCTATTAATTTAATTGCTTTATTGATATCGCAATCATTAATTTCTCCATTTCTTTTAAATCCTTTAGGAATAATCTCACCAGGCAAAACTCTTTGGTAATTAAAGAACTCTTGACCTACATCTTTGGGTATATCAATTAAGACAGGGCCAGGCCTTCCAGATGAGGCTATAAAAAAGGCTTCAGAAACTACTTTCGCGATATCTGAAGGATCTCTTATTACCCATGAATGTTTCACTATTGGAAGAGTTATACCAAAAATATCAGTTTCTTGAAAAGCATCTGTCCCTATAGCAGATCTTGGGACTTGACCTGTAACAACAACTAGAGGGACTGAATCCATTTGCGCAGTGGCAATTCCAGTTACCAAATTTGTTGCACCTGGACCTGAGGTCCCAAAACATACGCCTACTTCACCAGTAGATCTTGCATATCCATCCGCCGCATGTGAACCACCTTGTTCATGCCTTACCATATAATGCTTCAACCAACCTTCTTGTTCTGCCTTATGAACAGCATCATATATTGGTAATATGGCTCCTCCAGGATATCCAAATATAACTTTTACCCCATGAATTTTCAGAGAATCCATTAGTGCATCTGCTCCAGTTATCCAAACTGGATTTTCATATTTTGAACTACCCTTTGAAAAGGATCTCGAAGTAAGGGTCACCAAAAAAATTCATATTTACTATAAATATTAAACTTAATTAAATACTTTTGCCTCATTTAGAAATGTAATGTCAGAAATGTATTCAAAAAATCTTTCAATAAATTTAAAATTTACAAATAAATATCAATTGTTCTTTATAAAATGCCTAGTTTATGTAGGGGCCCAGAGCCTACAATAAGTTCAATAAAAAGCACAAGAAAGATAATCATCGCCACCCTTCCGTTCCAAACTTCTGAACTATTATTCCAACCCCATTGCCACTTTTCTTGGGGGTAAAGTTTAATTTTTTCAGGCAACTGAGAAGCCTCCTCTATATTAACTAGAGGCCCCTCCAAGCATGAAATTACTAGATCACTAAGACCCTCAATGAAAGTAGGATGAGTATTTAGAGCCTTAACTCTCCGAAAGTTTTTAATACCAGCCTTTTCTGCAATTTCTTTATATTCAATATCAATTTCTTGCAATGTTTCGATATGCTCTCCAACGAAACTTATAGGAACAACAATCAGATCATTGACATTTGACCTTCCAAGATCAGCTAACACTTCTTCTGTATAAGGCTTCAACCATTCAACAGGACCAACTCTACTTTGATAAGAAAGTGTATAGGGGTTACTATGCCCTAAACATTTTTCCAACTCATTTATTATCAATAAGGAACAATCTTCAATTTGTTGTTTGTAAGGGTCTCCAGCTTCCTCTACGTAACTCTTGGGAACTCCATGAGCAGTGAAAAATATATGGGCTTTTGAAGGTGATTCGCAAAATGAAATTTGTTCAGAAATTAATTCAATCATAGATTTTAAATAACCTGATTGGCTGAACCAACTCCTCACACATCTCATTGGAACCTTCTTAAATTCATCATCAGAATCTCGAAGTTTTTTTAATTCCCTAAAGCTAGAACCACTAGTACTTATCGAAAAATGTGGATACAAGGGTATTACCACAACTTGATCTATACCATCTGCTTTCATATCAGCAATAGCTGATTCTGTAAAAGGATGCCAATACCTCATAGCGATATAGGTAGTAGCATTAAACCCCTTGTCCCTTAATTTGGACTGTAATTCTCTTGCTTGTTGTTCAGTTATCCTTCTGATAGGTGAACCTCCACCTATAGAAAGGTAGGCCTGTTGAGAAGTCGTAGTCCTAAGTGTACTAATTAACCATGCCAGGGGTTTTTGAAAAACAGGGAAAGGGGTCCTGATGATTTCTGGATCAGAGAAAAGATTATATAAGAACGGGCCAACATCAGTAATGCGTTCAGGCCCTCCTAAATTCATTAGTAAGACGCCTATTTTATCCATTCAAAATTTATGGAGATTGAAAATAAACATTAAAAACGTCATTATATGGTCAATTATATAAGTAAATGAACGTAATTCAGGAAATTAATAATTTCAATGATAAATTTGCTACTCAAGGCAGCAAGCTTAAAATTGAGAAAAGAGGAGAGAAATTAAATATTCGTGGTTCACTACCCTCCAAAGAAGATAAAAATAACTTCAAAATTCAAAGAATTTCTCTTGGTTTAAAGGCAGATATTTCTGGATTAGAGGAGGCCAAAAAAAAATTACAATTAATCAATTTGCAATTGGAATTGAATCAATTTGATTGGATGAATTGGATAGGCACCCCTTATAAAAAGAAAATAAAAGATGATTTTGAATTCCCAAATAGATTAAATCAATTTGAGGAATTTTTTTTTAAAGAAAACAAAAGTGATTTTCGAACCAGCACTAGAAAAACTACTTGGAGAAGTTCTTACAAACCGTATATGAAAAGAATCCTAAATATTTATAATGAGTATGAGAATGAAGCTTTAGAAGAAATATTTCAAAAAACACTTGAAAGTTACAATG
>CACBAW010000031.1 GCA_902537275.1 uncultured Synechococcaceae cyanobacterium | reverse complement strand
TAAATTTTTTTAAAAATTACTTAAAAAATTTTTTTATAAATTTATGGGAATAAAATTAGAAACTTTTTCTTTAAGATCTTAATTTTGGACCATTATTTATATTCTCTAGCAGTGAACTTAACAATTCAAAGGATGAATTTGTATATTTTTTTATAAATTCATCAAATATTTGCGGTGCAGAATCATCTGCAGAATCTGATATAACTCTAATAACAATCCAGGGTATATTTTCTTGAATTGCTATCTGAGCTACAGAGGCGCCTTCCATTTCAATCGCCTTTAGATCTGGAATTTCCTTTTTAATGCCATCTAGTACTTTTTTATCTGAAATAAAAAGATCAGCAGTTCCTATTAAACCATTTTTAATTGATCCAAAGTTGTTTAGTTCGTTATTAAATTTACTTAGCTGAAGCGTTTTAAAAGCCCAATCAAACCAGTTCTTTGAACAATGTAGTTTGTCTGCATTCAATGCGGGGATAAAATATTTCGGAAATAATGGCCTAGCATCCATATCATATTGGATAAGATATTCCCCAACTATTACGTCCCATTGCTTACAATTAGGACAGGCCGAACCTGCTACCCCAGAAAAAATGAGAAGATCTATTTTTTCTCGTTCTTCCTTTAATGATATTAATCTTGTAGCAGCTCTTGCCGCACTAACTTTGCCCCATCCACTCCAAGCTAAAGATACTCTAATATTTTTTTCTTCTTTATTTTTTTGATTAAGATAAAAGCCACTATATATTTTGAGATCTCCAAATTCATGTTCTTCAATGTCTTTTAAATTATTTACGAAGTTCCCTATTTCTTGAGGCATTGCGCTTAATATACCAATATGTATATATTTCATTTTTGAGCCGTTAAATATTAGAATTATATTCAAATTTTATTTAATCAGCATGGAAAGAAGTTATATTGAAAATTTGGTGAAATCATATAAGGATTACCCCAAAAAAGGTATTTTATTTAGAGATTTATCTCCTTTATTTAGGAATACAGAATCTTTTAAGGAATTGATAGATAAGATGTCTAATTTAGAAATTTGCTTAAGTGCAGATGCCGTTATAGGCATTGATGCTAGAGGATTTTTATTAGCTTCACCAATAGCATTAAGAATAGAAAAGCCATTAATCTTAGCTAGAAAACCTGGCAAGCTTCCTGGCGATTTGATTACAAGAAGCTATAGTCTAGAATATGGTAAAAACTCACTTTCTGTTCAAAAAGAATCTTTAGTGAATTTAAAATCATTTGTAATAGTTGATGATTTACTAGCAACTGGTGGGACTGTTGACTGTGTAGCAAGGATTTTATACTCTCAAAATAAAAAAATCACAGGTCTTAATACAGTAATTGAGTTAGAAGGATTAGGTGGTAGGAGAAAATTTGATTTTCCTGTTAATGCCCAAATTTCTTATTGATATTTAATAATGATTTAAAAAAAATTTTTTGATTTAATAAATTTTGAATTTTCTAAATGATCTATATTCAATTTAACTATTTAAAAAGTGTTCCCAACTTACCGCTGTTGCTTTAGAGATATTTTGATTAACTTTTTTGCCAAGAAGTAATTTTAGATACTTAGGATGTAATCCATAACCTGGCCTTACACTTCTTATAGAATTTTCATCAACTTTATCCCCTTTTGAAATATCTTTCGCAAAATACAATGACCTTCTAGATTTTTTATCATCTAACTCACATTTATTGCTTTCAAATTGCGGAATCCCAATCGAATACCAAGCATCTTCAATGCTACTTAAAAGATTTTTAGTTTCAGACATATTTAAAGCAAATGAAGAATCAATAGCATCAATAGTATTCTCATCAAAAATATGTTTTTCTATGATATTTGCACCAAAAGCAATAGCAGCACAAGATGCACCAAATCCAAGGGAATGGTCACTAAAACCTATTGGAGATCTAGGAAATAACTCTCTATAAATTTTAAGAGTAGAAGTATTTATAGCATCTTTTGGAGCAGGATAACTTGAGGTGCATTTAAGTAAAGCGATATTTTCTTTTGGCAAATATTTTCTAGCAGCTTTATAGGCGTCATAAATTTCTGAGAGAGATGACATACCTGAACTAATTATTATTGGTTTACCTTTAGAGGCAGCGTACTCAATTAATGGAATATCAATGTTTTCATAACTTGCTATTTTATAGGCGGGACAATCTAATTTTTCTAGGAAATCAACTGCGCTCATATCAAATGGTGAACTAAAAGGAACAAGGTTCAATTTTCTAGCAAAAGAGAATATCTCTTGATGCATTTCCCAAGGTAAGAAGGATTTATTAAATAGCTCAAATAATGTATATCCTTTTCCTAATCCAGATTTAATAGAAAAATCTTCTTTATCACTATCCAATGTCATAGTTTCTGGTTTAAATGTCTGAAATTTAATAAACTTCCCTCCTATATTTGAATATTGAGTTAAGATATTTTTTACAGTATTTATGGATTTGTTATGATTACCGCTTACTTCTCCAAATAGAACAGGAGGAGAATCATTGCTGATATTTATTCCAGAAATTTCCAATTATTTAAAGTCAAAATATAAATATATCATAATTTATTATCAAGAATTAGTGTATTAAAAGACTCTAAATTATCTATATTAAAGGCCTCCCTAAAATCGCTAATCAATTTCTCATTATCAACAAGTTCAACATGTTTGAAGCCAAGTGATAAATTCATATTCAATACAAATTTATTTTCTTTATGAATAAGGACAAGCCAAATATGCTCTGGATAATGAATTTTACAAAATTTGATTTGTTCTTTAACTAACGAATAAGCATCCAGAGAAGCTCTTTTATAATTTGTACCAAACCAACCACCTATCAAATAATTATTACTTTGTAAGGTAATTGGTTTTTCCCAAATAATTATTTTTTGATCATTACTTCTTTTAAAAATTTTAGAGTTTCTGGAATAGTTTTGTAACCACCAATTATAGTGATGTAATCTTGGTATTAATTTGTCATCTACCATAACTTTTCGATTGTTTTTTAGGTTTCTTAAATCCAAATAAACATTTATAAATTTCATATTATTTTCTATAGTTTCAATAGTAATTTCTTCATCTTTTTTATTTTTATAATCTTTTAGCAAATTATTAGAATCAAAAGTCTGATTCTTTATATCAATAACAATTTTATTTTGTCCTTTTTTATTAATTGCTTTTGAACCCCAGCATTGACTTAATATATATTTATATTTACTAAAAATGTTCGTAACTAACTCTCCTAAGTAATCCTCGACAGTATTTAATTCATTATTTGGAACGTAAAACCATAACCCAAGCTTGTCGTAGCATTCACTTGAATTGATTTGACTTTTATTTAACTCTAAACATATCGTAGGAATTTGATAATATGATGACTCATACATTTGTGTACTGCTAGATGTTAAAAATAATTTTGTATTAGCTATGAATGGTAATAAATTTTTTACAGGTTTTAAAAAAATGATATTTGAATTTGAGCTTTTATCTTTAATTTCTCTAATAAATTTATCTGAATAATTTCCAATAATTATAATTTTTTTTAAATTTAACTCTTTAAATTTAACTAGTCCCTTGAGACAGTTGCTAATAAGTTCATTTTGATTTGAATAACCGAATGTTATTAGTAAATCAGAATCCACATTATTATGAAACTCTTTTGGGTAAGCACTAAAATCAGAAATAAAGTAATCTAAACCAAGAAGGTATTTGCTATTTAAATTAAATTTATAATTTCCCCAACTACTTATTGCTAATGGGTTGTAGTCGACAATGTAATCTGCATTACTGAATTCAGGTCTATCTAAGATTCTTAGAACCTTTAAGGTTTTGTATTTTGCTTTTATCTTTTTAATAAAATAATTAGTTATTACATATGAATCGATAATTAAAAAGTCATTTTTATTTTTAATTTCAAAATTATTTAAATTTTCATCAAATATTCTTAACGAGGTTTGGCTTAAGTTAAATTTTGAATCCTTTAATAAATTCCACAAAAAAATATCATCAGTATTATTGAGATAAATAATAGTTTTTTCTAAAGTATAAAATTTTGAAAAAGATTTTAATAAAAGCAGAGATCTTTTTATATGGCCAGCTCCAGAATTTACTTTATTATCAATAATTGCTATTAGATTCATATTTATTGGCTTTTGATTAATTTAGTAAAATCGGATTTTATGCTAATTAAATCTTTTTTCCCATTTTCAAGTAAAGGCATTTTATTAAAGTGTTTATAAACAACAGGTCTCATGTAAGATTCCATATTTTTTATAGAGAACTCTCTTACTTTTTCACAAATATTTTCATTCTTAGCGCTAAATATTGCGCAACAGATTGCTTGTCCGATTATTTCATGTTCTATTGAAGTTATAAAAATGTTTAAAGATGGATCATATTTTGAAATACGATCCTGTATATCTTTGCAAGAAACTTTATACCCACTTACTTTTAAAATATCAATATCCCTTGAAATGAAATAAAGATTATTGTTTTCATCTAAAAAACCACAATCATCTGTAATGAATAATCCATTTTTAAGAAAATTGCTTATATGCATAAATTTCCTTTCGATGATATAACCTGAAAATGCCCAATCGTTCATTAATGCAATTTTACCAACTTGATATTTATCTATATTAAATTTATCTTTTTCATAGATAATTTTTATTTGACAGGAACTTAGACATTTTCCCATATAGCTCTTAGATGATTGTTCTTTTAAGCTAGTAATAGTACAAGTCCCAAACTCACTTAGACCATACATTTCATAAGAAATATTTTTAAATTTATTTATAAATTCTTTTTTTGTTTTTTCAGATAAAGAACCGCTTGAAGAAATTATTGTCTTATGAAATTTATTTCTTTCCAATTTATGTCCGCAAATTTCCAAATGAGTTGTTACGGGAATTGAAAAAGAAACTTTATTTCTTTGGAATGCTTCTATGAAATCTTGCTCATTGAATTTATTGATATATACAATATTAGAATTAGCTTTAATTGCAACATGGATAAGTCTTTGACCTAAAGAATGGGAATATGGAGAACTACAAAATACAGTATCTTTTGAACTTAAATTAAACCTCTCTACCATAAGTTTGGCCCTAAGAAGTTTTTTTGTTTTGCTAAAAACAATAATTTTTGACTTGCCTGTACTTCCAGACGTACTAGCGCATAAATAGGGTCTAACTTTGCCAACTTTTAGTAAACAAAAATCATTTTGATGATTTATTATCAATTTCTTTTCATTTGGGAGATGTTGTATTACAAAAATTGGTTTAATTTCTTCTAAATAATTTTCTAATTTGCTTAATGAATCAAGGCTAAAGGGTAAATGAATATATCCTTTTTCATAAATTATTTGTGTAAGGGCATAATTAAAAATAAGATCATCTGAGAAAGTAATAATGATCGAATTATTATTCTTGTATTCCGAATTAACAAAATCTAAACTTTGAAGCTCTTTTCTAAGACTATTTATTACATTCTGTAATTCTACTTTTTTTTTAGTACCCTTCTCTATTAATGTTATGTGCATTTAAATGTTCATAATAAAAAAGATTTTATCATGAGTAATACAACCCAAGAAATCATTGATCAAGTCTGTACATATGGAAAGGTTGATGTTTCAGAAATAGTTAATGATGTTGATATTTTTGAAGCTGGTTACTTAGATTCTATTGAAAGTTTAGAATTCTCAATCTTCTTATGTAATAAATATCCTAATTTAAAACATGAAGATCTTGTCAATCTCAAAAAAATTAGTGTAAATTCAATTTCAGGATTAATTAAAAATCTTTAACTTTCTCCCATTTTTTGGATTTTATACTTTTGTTTGCCGATTCAAGAAAAGATAGTCCTCTTATTGATGATGATATGCCAAATATATTATCTTTATCCTCTTTTTTTTGTAAAAAATTGTTTATGGAATTATAGTAATTCGCGAAAGCTTCTATAAAACCTCCAGGGTGTCCTGGTTTCATCCTTTCATACTTGGAAAGTCCTTCTGAATCAAAATTGGCCCTAGTCAAAATATGAGTCGCTTTTTCATTTGTTAGGATTAATTCCTCAGGATTAGTCTGTTTCCAAGAAATAGTGCCTTTCCCTCCTACTATTTCGACATGTAGTCCATTATCTTCCTTAAGGTTTGATTTCCCATGGATCATTGTTCCTATTGCTTTAGTGTTCGTATTGAATAAATAATGAGAAGTTTCAACTACTTTATATTTTTTTGAAATTTTTTGTTGACCTATTACTTCACTAATATAATTTTCAGTTAAATATTCGACGATATTATGCAAATGCGTTCCAAGATCTAAGTCTAAATTTGGAATTTTACCATCTACTAATCTCCATGATTGGGGTCCATTCTTTTCATTTGAAGAAATTGATGTTTTTTTTATGAAACTTCTTTGAGGCATTTTAACGTGAATTTCTAATATCTCTCCTATTTCAAGATCTTTTATTAATTTTTTTGCAATCCTCACCATTGGATAACCTGTATAATTGTAAATCACAAATAAATTATTATTAGACAATTCCTTTTTTAAAATTAATGATTCTTCTAAATTGCAACATAAGGCCTTTTCACAAATTATGTTTTTGAAATAAGACTTGGAATCTAAGATGTTTCTTAAATGATCTGGAGTTGGCGTAATTATGGATAAACAATCAATGTTTGGTCTTTTAGACAAGTCCTTTATGTTTTTGAAGATTTCTTTGGATTCAGGATTCCATAATTTAATAGATTTTTGATTTTTTATATTATTTCTGCTGAAAATTCCGCTATCTATTTCATGGATTCTATCAATCGAAATTGCTGCTTTATGGCAACTTCCAGCGGGAGAACCTATCCCCCCTCCTAAAATTGATAATCTCATCAAACTAATGTAATATCACTATAATATAACTTAAAATAAGACTATAAATTTGACTAAAACCTGTACCAGTATACAATCTGCGGTATATTTGGCTCCTAATGAAATAAGAACTTGTTGTCAAAGATTTTTTAGAAATAAAACATTGTGTGGTGATGTTGTACTCCTAAAAGCAAATGATTTAAATTCAGACTCTATTTTATCAAGCATTATTACTGCAAAAACTAATCTAATTTCAAAAATAAATGATCCTAATGTAATAGATCCTTGTACAGGTTGTCATTCTCTTGCGGAGTCATCTTCAAAAAATCCTGAGAAAGAAATACTAATTAATCATATATCTATTGAAACGGATACGACCTGTAATATGAGATGTTTGTACTGCAGTCCAACTTATTATGGGGGCGAAAAGTCACCTTACGATCCAATTTCCATTATTGAAGAAATGGATAAAAGAGGTTTTTTAGATAAATCAATAGTTATTTATTGGGGAGGAGGTGAACCTACAATTGGACAAGACTTTGAATTAAGACTAGAAAGATTAACCAAAATAGTTAATATTGATTCAATAAGATTCTTCACTAATTCAACTAAACTGAGTAACGGGATAGGAGGTCTTTTGCGCGAAGGTAAAGGATTACTAACAACTTCTATTGATGCAGGCCTTGAGACCACTTTTAGAAAAGTACGAGGTCTTAATGGGATGCACAGGGTTCTAGAAAACCTCCAGAAATATGTAAATATGATTGAAAATCCACAACAGATGACTCTCAAATATATCTTTAATAAACATAACGCTAATGAAAATGATGTATCTGCTTTCATCGAAAATCTCAAAAAATATCAATTAATCCATCTACCTTTACAAATAAGTTTAGACTTTAAGTTAGACGAACCTACTATCGAAATATATAAAAATGCTTTAAGCCTTTATGATTATCATATAAATAACTCAAAAAAATTTAATGCATTTTTTGATGATCATTTTCTTCATGCCATATCAAGGATCTTAAAAAGAGGTCTACATGATAAAACGTTTAGTTCACTTTTAGATCTTGAGATTGTAAAAAAAATGATTAATTTTGTAGAGTCTAATGACTGGGTAATTTGGGGTACGGGTTCTTTTGCTCAATATTTATTTAAAGAAAGTTTCATATCAAAAATAAAAAAACCTTTAGCGTTAATAAGTTCAGAACCAAATATTGAAAATAAGGTTAACTTACCAATAAAAGATCCCTCTTTTATAAAAGATAGTTCTAAACCAATCTTTATATGTTTAGGTTCCGTTAGTTATAGAAGCCAATTAATAAAAAAAATTAGCAATGCAGATATTTCTGAAGATTTAATAGCTAATATCCCTTTTCTCTAGTTTTACTTAAAAGAAATTCTTTAATTAGTGTTTCTCTTTTTGTCAAATTTATTGTTTTTTCTTTCAACTCATATAAATTCCATTGTGCACAAAGTTCATGAAATAAGTTTTCTAATACATCAGTTTTTTCATTTGGAGCACTTTTGCTTATTATGTTTTGTGCAATTAAGCCAGCAAAAGCAATCATCCTGTATTTAAGTGCATCTTGAACATTTTGATTATCTTTATATTCATTTTTGATATGCATAATCTGCCTCATGTATTCCTTTTGGTTGATGATGTGTTTGTTCATTGCTGTAATGCTCTCAGTATGTATCCTCTTTTTGTAAGCTGATAAATAAGAAATAGATTTTTTTTTCGAACTTTTTAGTGTGATAAATCTGAATAGAATATCCTCATATATGCCATGAGGAAACTTTATTTTGTTGTTTATTATTAATGATTTTTTATATATTTGAAAAATTGCTTCGTCTCTGAGTTCGCCTCTTAATAGCATGTAACATGAATTTTTTTTAGTTACCTTTTCTAATTCACAATCTCTATTTCTTTTATCTAAACTTTTCCCAAAGAAATCATAATTAAATTCAATAATATCGTCTTCACCTAATATGAGCTTATGAAAAACTTTAGAAAAATTTGAAGCTATTATTTCATCATCTGAATCAACAAATGAAATATAAAGACCTTTAGATTTTTGAATCCCAATATTTCTTGCTATGCCTGGTCCAACTAAATTAGTATTGTTTTTGAAAAATTTGACTTGTTTATTTTTTAAATAAGTTGATTTGATTTTATCTACATTTCTATCCAAAATTATTATTATTTCCAAATCTATATTAAATTTTTTTAATTCATAAATACTTTTAATCGCATTATCTAAATATTCATTAATTGTCCCTACAGGAATTATAAAAGAAATAGTAGGGTTCAATTTCGTACAAGACATAATTATAATTTTTAGTATAAATTCATTTCTTTAAATTAACTAATATTCAATCCAAAGAAAATAACCAATTATTAAATATGTTTGTATTTTAAGTTTTTAAATTAATTCCTATTTAATAATTTATCTTTATTTAATTAATTAGTTTTTGGGTCATTATGGATTTAATTTTTATCATAAAGATGTTAAGTTTTTTCTTAAGTATTTCACTGAAGTTGTTGATTTAAGATAAATCTAATATTTACAAGATCAAGATTATTTGTTGCATATAAGTGGGCTATGTTGGAATTCCAATAATGGCAGTTATAGCTAATAAATCCTTTTGATTATATATAAACATTGTAGATATTAATGATTAAATGATACATTCTTAGAATTATAAAAATTTAGAAAAATTACCAGTTTTTGAGCCTTGATTGAAAGATATTATTTTTAGCGCAAGAAAAAAACTGATTTTTTTAAACAGAAATAGAAAAGTATATAAGATAGGAGGATCTGATTCTTATTTCAGTAAATAAGCCAATAAAAACTTTTGGAATGAGGATAGGGCAAGCTTAGTGATTTGCTATATGTACAGTTAATTTCATTGAGGTTAGATGAAATTGCCATAGGCGTACAATAGTAGTTTTAAAAAGTTATTGTCTGCAAGAATAACAAAAGTAATTAATAATATCTTGGTTTCTTCTTCAAAAAAGAAAAATCCTTTTTCTGTTTTATCAATATCCAGAATTTCTTGTCATTACATCAAGGTTCTGTTTCCAAATACTCTGAAACTAATCTATTGAATGATTAGATAGATTTTAATG
>CACBAW010000030.1 GCA_902537275.1 uncultured Synechococcaceae cyanobacterium | reverse complement strand
CTTATTGTTTGGAATTATTTTCTTACTATTTTCTCTAGGGGCCGAATCTAAAGCAGTTCTAAATGGGCCATAATAAGCAGATGAATATTTTGCCGTGTAACTAATAATACCTACATCACTAAATCCTTGACTATCAAGAGCAGTTCTGATTGCTCCAACTCTCCCATCCATCATATCACTGGGGCCTATAAAATCTGCACCAGCTCTAGCTTGGGTTAAAGCTTGTTTTTTTAAAATTTCGATTGTTTCGTCGTTCAATATTTTTCCAGTTTCATCAACTAATCCATCATGACCATCACAAGAGTATGGGTCCAAGGCAACATCTGTCATTATTGCCATTTCAGGAACCTCTTTTTTTAATATTTGAATAGCTTTAGGTATTAAACCATCTTCGTTAAAACATTCTGCTCCATCTTCAGTTTTTAAGCTATCGTTGATTTTTGGGAAAAGAACCACGCACCTTATTCCCAATTCCCATGCCCTGGTAACCTCATTTATTAAGCCATTAATATCCCATCTATAAGTTCCTGGCATTGCTGAAATTTCCTCTTTAAAATCTTTTTCATGAATAAATAATGGATATATAAAATCCGATGCCTTTAGATGGTTTTCTCTAACCATTTCTCTAATTGCCTCAGTTCTTCTTAATCTTCTAGGACGAATAATCGAATTCATTTGAATATTATTAAATTAAAAAATATTTATCTAATACATTAATCGTTTGCCTCGCACATAAATCAATCAGAGACTACTTTTGTTCAGGAAAATTAACTAAAATTTATTAAATAAGAGAAAAAAAAGTTACAGAAATATTTTGCACAAACTTCATTTTTCACAAATTTACGTCATTAAGAGATAATATCTTCTAGTTAAGTGTTTATTTTAAGGAGAGCATCTTTGAAAATAATTAATGGATTTCATCTGAAAAATGTAAGAGGCGATATTCTTGGAGGCATCACAGCCGCAGTAGTGGCTTTACCTCTTGCTCTTGCTTTTGGTAATGCTGCGTTAGGACCTGGCGGAGCAATTTATGGACTATATGGAGCAGTAGTAGTTGGTTTTTTAGCAGCATTATTCGGTGGAACACCTGCTCAAGTTAGTGGGCCTACCGGTCCAATGAGTGTAACTGTTGCAGGTGTAGTAGCAGGCTTAGCAGCAGTAGGGGTTCCAAGAGATCTTTCTGCAGGACAAATTTTACCTTTAGTTATGGCAGCGGTAGTCATTGGCGGCTTACTGCAAATATTATTCGGGATTCTAAAACTAGGTAAATATATTACTTTAGTTCCATATTCTGTTGTTTCAGGATTCATGTCTGGTATTGGAGTAATAATAATTGCGCTCCAGATTGGACCATTGCTTGGGATTAGCACTCGAGGTGGTGTAGTCGAATCTTTAACTACTGTATTTTCAAATTTCCAACCCAATGGTGCTGCCATTGGAGTAGCAATGATGACACTAGGTATAGTATTTCTAACTCCTAGAAAAATAAGTCAGTGGGTTCCTTCTCCTCTTTTGGCTCTATTGATAGTTACCCCAATATCAATATTAATTTTTGGAGATGGAGCTATTGATAGAATAGGAGAAATTCCAAGGGGAGTTCCATCTCTTAATTTCCCAAGTTTTAATCAATATTTCCCAATTATTTTCAAAGCGGGATTAGTTCTAGCAGTACTTGGCGCAATTGACTCCTTACTGACATCTCTAGTAGCAGACAATATCTCTCAAACAAAACACAATTCTGATAGAGAACTAATTGGTCAAGGGATAGGAAATGCTGTTGCAGGTCTGTTTTCAGGTTTACCTGGGGCAGGAGCAACCATGAGAACAGTTATAAATGTTAAGTCTGGAGGATCAACTCCCATTTCTGGTATGGTTCACTCGATTGTATTGTTGATAGTTTTAGTTGGTGCGGGACCTTTAGCTGAGCAAATACCAACTGCATTACTGGCAGGAATTCTTATAAAAGTAGGCCTAGATATTATTGATTGGGGATTCTTGAGGAGGGCTCACAAATTATCTTTAAAAACATCAGTAGTAATGTACGGCGTACTTTTAATGACTGTTTTTTGGGATTTAATTTGGGCAGTTTTAGTCGGTGTATTTATAGCAAATATGCTCACTATTGATTCAATAACCGAAACTCAACTAGAGGGTATGGATGAGGATAATCCTTTATCAAAAGATGATCAATCTAAAAATGCATTACCTGCTGATGAAAAAGCACTACTAGATAGATGTTCAGGAGAAGTAATGTTATTTAGACTTAAAGGACCACTTAGTTTTGGAGCAGCTAAAGGTATATCTGAGAGAATGATGCTAGTAAGAAACTACAAGGTTTTGATATTAGATATCACTGATGTACCAAGACTTGGAGTGACTGCGACTCTTGCAATTGAGGATATGATGCAAGAAGCTAAAAATAATTCCAGAAAAGCATTCGTTGCTGGGGCGAATGACAAAGTAAAAGATAGATTAGCTAAGTTTGGAGTTGAAGGCATAATTGAGACAAGAAAAGAAGCTTTAGAAACCGCTCTTAATGAACTAGCGTAGTAATTTATGGAAATAAATCCAATTCTGCAAAATGTATTAGCCCCACCAGTACTTTTCTTTTTAATTGGAGCAATATCAGTACTCTTTAAATCAGATTTAGAAATACCAGCTCCATTACCTAAACTCTTCTCCTTATATCTTCTCCTAGCCATTGGCTTTAAAGGAGGTATAGAGATACAAAAAAGTGGGTTTACTAATCAAGTATTGCCGACTTTAAGTGCTGCAATACTGATGTCACTGGTCATCCCGCTGATTGGATTCTTAATTCTAAGATTTAAGTTTGATGTCTTTAATTCCGCCGCAATAGCAGCAGCATACGGTTCAATAAGCGCTGTTACATTTATTTCTGCAGAAAGTTTTTTAGAAAGTCAAAAAATAGCTTTTGATGGGTTTATGGTTGGCGCCTTAGCTTTAATGGAATCTCCTGCAATCATTGTTGGATTATTACTTGTGAAATTTGCAGCTCCAAAAAATAGACCAAAATCAAGAAAAATGCATCTAAGCGCAATATTGCATGAATCCTTTTTAAATGGATCAGTTTATTTATTGCTTTCAAGCTTAATTGTGGGATTTCTAACTGCTTCCAGTAATCCCTCAGGGATTGCAAAAATGGAACCTTTTACAGGACAATTATTCTATGGAGCAGAATGCTTCTTCTTATTAGATATGGGAATAGTCGCTGCTCAAAGATTGCCGAGACTTAAGAGTGCGGGTTCGTTCTTGATTGGCTTTGCTATTTTTATGCCTTTATTTAATGCATTTATTGGTGTTTTCGTTGCAAGATTTTTATCTTTAGGATCTGGCAACGCACTATTATTTGTGGTTTTATGTGCAAGCGCCTCTTATTTAGCAGTTCCTGCAGCGATGAGGATGACAGTTCCAGAGGCTAAATCTAGTTATTATATTTCAACAACACTAGGTCTAACTTTCCCATTCAATATAGTTCTCGGCATTCCCATATATATGAGTTTAGTAAATACCATTATCCCACTTTCCCCTCTATAAGAAATGAAACGATTAGACTTGATATTTAGTGAAAGAGAACTAGATGCAATCATTAAAACATTAGAAAAAGCTAATGTTCCAGGATATACAGTTATGAAACACGCCACAGGCAGAGGTCCTGAAAGAGTTGTTACTGAAGATATGGAATTTACAGGATTAGGAGCCAATGCTCATGTAATTGTTTTTTGTGAGCAAGAATTAATAGATGAAATGAGAGATAACATAAGGGACGATTTAAGCTACTACGGAGGAGTAGCTTATATTTCTGAAGCAACACCCCTTTAAATTAAAGAAGAAATATTTATTTTTAAGAATGAATCCAATCTACTCTTATATTTTTCCGACTATTTAAATATCTATCAATTGACATTGCAGCAATACATCCATCAGAAGCCGCAACTACAGCTTGCTTAAATGGAGTATTTCTTATATCTCCAATAGCCCATACTCCATCAGAATTTGTAGACATAAAGTCATCGACAATAACTCCTCCGTCTTCTTTTAAAGCAATTTGATCCCCTAAAAAATCAGTAATCGGCTTTGAACCACTCATATAGACAAACACTCCATCTAAATTTAGATTGATTGGATTTTCTTCTTGCTTATTTTTTACAACAACACCATTCACACCCATATCATCCCCCAATATCTCCAATAATCTTGTTCTACTCCAATGTTTGATATTTGAGTTATCCATCAATTCCATTGCTTCTTGATTATCTGATTTAGGATCACTTGATGTAATCCAATGGACAGTTGATGCAAATTTAGTTAAAACAGTTGCCTCTTCAATTGCCTCCTTGTTCACTCCAACAACGGCAACTTCTCTATTTTTATAAAAAGCCCCATCACAAGTAGCACAGTAACTTACTCCTTTGCCAAGAAAATCTGCTTCCCCCTTAAATGATGCAGGCCTACCCATTGCTCCACTCGCAAGAACAAGTGCTTTAGCTTTAAAAGTGCCTTCAGGTGTATAAACCATTTTCCATTCTCCACTAGCGTCTATTCCAAACACTTGTGCTCTTCTATAGTCTGTGCCGTATTGCACAGCCTGTTCTCTCATTAGAGTAAGTAATTTCTCCCCACTTATATCAACCGGAACACCTGGATAATTAGCTATTTGATGAGTTATTGCTAAGGCGCCAACAGATGGATTTTTATCTAAAATTACTGTCTTTAAGTTTGAACGAGATGTATAAAGTGCGCAAGTACATCCGGCCGGGCCTCCTCCGATAATAACTACATCTGACTCAATGATTTCCAATTTTAAAAACTCCTTTTTGGTAGTAGTTAGATGAGTTCTTGGTTATAAGATATTTTTAATGTAAATACCTAAACCTTTACATAGGTATAAGTTAAAAGAAAAAAGAGAAAAAAGCATAATATAGAAACAAACTTACATAGGAAAAACACAAAAAATTAATTATCAAAATGATTAGTCACGTGAAATGTTCTGTATTGATCTATTATTAGGTCATATCGAAAAATCAATTGCCGTAGAACATAATATTTTTCATGACCAACACTGATTACCTTTTAAAAGCTGCCATAAAGAAAGTAACAGAAAAATTAAACGATATATTGGTTGGAAAAATTGAAGAAGCAACAAATATTGCTCAGGATGCTCCAGAAATTCTCAAAAAAGAATTTGATAGTTTGAAAGAATCCATAATAGAAGAAGCCTCCAGAATGGAAAAATCCGAAAATATTCAAGAAAATGAGTCTAAAGTTATTTATAAAGATTCCAAAATAAAAAAAGCTTTGAATGAAATTGAAGGTATCAATAAGCAAATTGATCTCTTTAATAAAACCATAAATAATCAAATTAAATGAGTTATCACATTCTTCATTATCGTTTAAAAAAAATGAAGAGGGCCTTTCTTATTTGGATAACTCTGATTTCGCTTTTAATAAATTTGTGGATAGATAATATTAGATTTACAATTTTCCAAACAAAGAATAGCGAAAAAAGTAAGATTCAAATTAAAAGAGCTAGATTTTTTACTAATCAATTAATAAAGCTTGGTTCAGCATTTATTAAAATTGGACAATTATTATCAGCAAGACCTGATTTAATTCCTAATACATGGATAAAGGAATTGTCTAAATTGCAGGATCAAGTTCCTAATTTTTCATTTGCGCAAGTTGAAGAAACTATAAAAGATGAACTAGGTTCTAAGTTTAATGAAATAGATCAAATAATATGTGATCCTGTTGGATCAGCATCCCTAGCTCAAGTTCATAGGGCGACTTTAAAAGATGGTAAGAAAGTAGTATTTAAAGTTCAAAGACCCAATTTAAAAGAACTGTTTATTATCGATTTGAGCATAATGCAGCAAATAGCAGGTTTGTTGCAGAAAAATAAGAATTGGAGTCGAGGTAGAAACTGGGTTGAGATTGCTAAAGAGTGCAGGAAAGTTCTCATGAAAGAGCTAGATTTTAATTGTGAAGCCCAATATGCAGCAAGATTTAGACAGCAATTTCTTGATGATGAAAATATTAGAGTTCCTGAAGTAATCTGGGATATGAGCAGTGAAAAAGTGCTTTGTTTAAGTTATCTAGAGGGAACAAAAATAAGCGATTTAGAAAAATTACAATCACAAGAAATTGATTTACCTAAAATTGCAGAAATAGGTGCGATCAGCTATTTAAAACAACTAGTAAATTACGGTTTTTTTCATGCAGACCCTCATCCAGGGAATCTAGCAGTTTCAAATGAAGGTAAATTGATTTTTTATGATTTTGGAATGATGGGCAATATCTCAAATAATCTTCAAACAAGATTAGGGGGGATGGTTAAGGCTGCTGCTCTTAGAGACGCCTCATCACTTGTTAGTCAATTACAACAAGCTGGGCTAATTTCAAAAGAAATTGATGTAGGACCAGTCAGAAGATTAGTCAGATTAATGCTTAAAGAAGCCTTAACTCCACCATTTAGTCCAAATATTGTTGAAAAATTATCTGGAGATTTATACGAACTTGTTTATGAAACACCATTTCAACTTCCAGTAGATTTAATTTTTGTGATGAGAGCTTTATCAACTTTTGAAGGAGTTGGTAGAATGCTTGATCCAGGGTTTAACCTTGTATCAGTTACCAAGCCTTATTTAATAGAACTTATGACTTCAAATAATCAAAGTCCCAACGATTTAATTAACCAATTTGGAAGGCAAGTAGGTGAACTAGGATCGAAAGCTGTTGGAATTCCCAAAAGAATAGATGAAAGTTTAGAAAGATTAGAACAGGGCGATTTACAATTGCAAATAAGAATGGGAGAGTCTGATAGGCAATTCAAAAAAATGTTTACGGCTCAAAAAACTTTAGGCCATTCAATTCTCATAGGAAGCTTATCAATTGCATCTGCTTTACTTGTAACCAGTAAACAAAATAATTTTGCATTGTTGCCACTTTTTTTTGCACTCCCAATAAGTATTGATTGGATAAAGTGCCAATTAAGTATGAGAAAAGGCTCACGTTTAGAAAAACTTAAGCGCTAAAAAAACTATATATTTTTGGGACCTAAACCTAGATCTCCAGCGAATCTTGCTTGATTTCCTAATTCCTCCTCAATTTTTAAAAGCCTATTATATTTTGCAATCCTTTCACTTCTGCTCAAAGAGCCAGTCTTGATCTGACCCGATCTTGTGGCGACAGATAAATCTGCAATTGTTGTATCTTCAGTCTCACCACTTCTATGACTTATAACACTTGTGAAACCAGACATTTTAGCTAACTCAATAGCTTCCAAAGTTTCAGTTAATGTTCCAATTTGATTTACCTTTATTAGGATTGAATTTGCAGATTTTTCTATAATTCCTTTCCGTAATCTTTCTGTATTAGTAACGAATAAATCATCACCTACAAGCTGAACTTTATTCCCTAATTCTTTGTTTAATTCTGACCAACCCTCCCAATCATCCTCAGCTAAACCATCTTCTATTGAAACTATGGGATAATTAGAAACTAATCTTGAAAGATATGAAATCATTTCAGAACTATTTAAACTTTTACCTTCATATTTATAAATACCATCGCTATAAAATTCAGTACTAGCAGCATCTAAAGCTAAAGATACCTGCTCACCAGGCTTAAATCCGGCTTTTTGAATTGCTTCTAATAATAAGTCCCCTGCTTCTTCGCTTGATGACAAGTTCGGAGCAAATCCACCCTCATCGCCTACAGCAGTAGATAGACCTTTTTGATCAAGTAATGATTTTAATGAGTGAAAAATTTCAGTACCCATTCTTAATGATTCACTGAAATTATTAACTCCATGTGGAACAAGCATAAATTCCTGAAAATCAAGACTATTTGGTGCATGAGCACCACCATTTATTACATTCATCAATGGGACTGGGAGAAGATTGGATAATGGATCTCCAAGATATCTATATAGGGGAATGTCTAAAGCATTTGCTGATGCCCTAGCAGTTGCAAGACTTACTGCAAGGATTGAATTTGCTCCAAGCTTAGACTTATTAGGAGTTCCATCAATTTCAATCATTAATTTATCTACTGCTGTTTGATCTAAAGATGACAAACCACATAAAGCAGGCGATATTGTTTCATGAATTTTATTAACAGCATTCAAAACGCCTTTTCCCATATATTTCGAACCACCATCTCTTAATTCATGTGCTTCATGAGCACCAGTGCTAGCTCCACTGGGAACAATTGCTCTCCCACTTGCACCACATTCTAAAAATACTTCTGCCTCTACAGTTGGATTACCTCTTGAATCAAGGACTTGCCTTGCTTCAACAGTATCAATAAGAAAATCAATAGTTTCTTTCACAATTAAATTATTACTATTTAAATCCTATTAATAGCTGAACTATTTGGCTAATATCTGAAATATATTTGTTTACCAACTATAATTTAAATTTTATAAGAGCTTAGATATTGTTTAATATTTTTTTTCATTCTAAATTCCTTGCAAATCCTATCATCCCATAATTTACAAATTCATCTTACAATTTGAAAATTATGAGATGATTATTAATGCGGATCCTATTTAGAATATTAATTAATAATCAACTATAGTTTTTTATAGTTTATGAGAGAAACTCTTACATCCAGTCCTGAACTATTTAGCGATATTAGTTGGAATCTTCTTTTATTAGGGGAAGAAACCGCAAAAAAATGGGATCATAGCGAATTTAATATTGAACACATAATTCATACATTGTTCTCATCAAGTGAATTCTTTGCCTTCATTGAAAAATTATCAATCGACCAAGATACAGTTTTAGACATAACAGAAGATTTTTTAGAAGAGACACCAACAAATGAGTCAGATATTTTTACTATCGGAGAAGATTTAGAAATTTTATTAGATAACGCGAATCAGATTAAAACTCAATGGGGATCGAGATTAATAGAAATCCCTCATTTACTAATTGCTCTTGGAAGAGATTTAAGAATTGGAAATTATGTTTTTGAAGAAGGAAACCTTTCAATGGAAAAATTAGAGGAAGAATTAAAGTTTTTCCCAAATATTAATCAATCAAAAGATTCTTTTAATTATGGGAATGTAATTGAAATAAATAATCAATCTAATTTTGAATCAAACAACGAGACTAACGAGACTTTTGTAAAAGAAGAAAAATTTAAAAAAGCTATTATTCCATTACCGAAAAGTGAACTTCAAATTGAAACCAAAAAACAATTTGGAGAGGATGAAAATGCTCTTTCAATTTATGGAAAAGATTTAACAGAATCAGCTAAAAAAGGCTTACTGGATCCTGTTTTAGGAAGAGAAAATGAGATCAATAATTTAATGAGGGTACTCTGCAGAAGAAACAAAAATAACCCTATACTTATTGGCAATCCTGGAGTTGGTAAAACCTCAATTGCAAAATTACTTGCTCAATTAATTGTAGACAAAAAAGTTCCTGATACTTTAAAGGACTTAAAAATTATTTCACTTGACTTAGGTGCATTAGTTTCTGGGACCAAATTTAGAGGTCAACTAGAGGAAAGACTAAGCTTAATAATGCAGGAACTAAATAATCCAAACCAAGGAATGATTCTATTTATTGATGAAATTCACTCAATATTAAGTTCTGACAGATCTTCTACCGACATCAGTAATATCTTAAAACCTTTACTAGCTGAAGGAGAACTTAGATGTATCGGTACAACAACTCCTGAGAAATTTCGTGAAACTATTGAAAAAGATCAGGCATTAAATAATTGCTTTCAAAAGATAGCTGTTAATGAACCTTCAGTAGAATTAAGCGCAAAAATATTACAAGGGATCAAAAAGAAATATGAATCACACCATGGCATAAAAATTTCTGAAGAGGCTGTAAACTATTCTGCAAAATTGGCCGATAGATACATCAGCGATAAATGTCTCCCTGATAGTGCAATAGATTTAATTGATGAAGCAGCTGCACAGTTGAAAATCGAGTCTAATAATATGCCTCAAATCATATCCCAACAAGAAAACAAACTTAATACTATTGATGAAAAATTGAATTTTTTGCAAGGAGAAAATATCGAAGCTCAAGAAAAACTATTAAATAATAGACAACAATCAGAGGCAAAATTGAACGTTCTTTTGGAAAATTGGAATAATTTACGTGAAGAAATGGAGGAATTATCTATTTTAATGAAAGAAGAAGATAAGCTAAACAAACAAATTAAAGATGAATCAAATCGCGAAATTGAAAATGATCCAGATTATTTAGAAAAGCTTGAAGAAGAGTTAAGTGAAATAGAGAATGACATACAAAAACTTGAAGAGAACTTTAATAAAAAAAAGAAGAATAGAAATTTCCCTTTCAAATATCAAGTTGAACCTGATGATATTGCAGATGTTATATCAAAAATCACAGGTATTCCAATTTCTAAAGTAGTTTCAAATGAACGTAAGAAATTAGTCAATCTAGAAACAGAACTAAGTGAAAAAGTTATTGGACAAGAAAAAGCCATAGAAGCTGTTTCTGCTGCAATTAGAAGAGCTCGTGTAGGTATGAAAAGTCCTAAAAGACCTATTGGATCTTTTTTATTTATGGGTCCTACTGGTGTTGGTAAAACAGAATTAGCAAAATCTCTTGCAACAGTTTTATTTGATGAAGAAGACGCACTTTTAAGATTAGACATGAGTGAATATATGGAGAAAAATGCAGTAGCAAGACTTTTAGGAGCTCCCCCAGGTTATGTTGGTTATGAAGAGGGAGGTCAATTAACTGAAGCTGTAAGAAG
>CACBAW010000029.1 GCA_902537275.1 uncultured Synechococcaceae cyanobacterium | reverse complement strand
ATACCCAATTATTGATTGATGAAAATAGTTCCAAGCGAATTCTCAAATTCTGCTTGGAACTGTTTTATTTTTGCCAAAGAAATTGCTTATAAAAATTATCAACAAAATGTAGACTCTGATAATTTATTATTAGCTCTTATAAAAGATGACAATATTACAAAAAAGATTTTTAAAAAAAATAATGTAAATCTAAAAGTTCTTGAGAGGGAAATAATTTCTTCATTAAATGCGAAGGCAAAAATGAAAAATAAACAAGATAATTTATATATTGGTGATACTCTTCACAAAATATTTTTGAAGGCGAATGATATTAAAAATACTTTAAATGATGTAGTGATATCAACAGAACACTTAGTTTACGGTTTCACTTATGATGATAAATATAGATTTAAAATTTTAAATCAAAATGGTATTCCAGAATTTTTTGAAATTATAAAGAAAATGAAGTCAGATGCGGCAGTAAAAAATGAATTTCATAGTTCTAATGAGTCTTTGGAAAAATATGGTATTGATCTAACTCAATCTGCACGAGATGGGATTTTAGACCCTGTTATTGGTAGGGATGAAGAGATTAGAAGAACAATTCAAATATTGAGTAGAAGAACAAAAAATAATCCAGTTCTTATTGGAGAACCTGGGGTTGGAAAAACAGCCATTGTAGAAGGGTTAGCTCAAAGAATTATTAATAGCGATGTACCTTCTGCGCTACAAGATAGGAAACTAATTTCATTAGATATGGGTTCACTTTTAGCTGGAGCAAAATATCGTGGAGAATTTGAAGAAAGAATAAAAAATATTCTAAAAAAAGTGAAAGAATCAGACGGTAAGATTATTCTTTTTATTGATGAAATTCATACGGTAGTTGGTGCAGGCGCCGGTGGAGGTTCTTTAGATGCCAGCAACCTACTAAAACCAATGCTTGCGAGAGGAGAACTTAGATGTATTGGTGCTACAACTATTAATGAACATAAACAAAATATAGAAAAAGATCCTGCTTTAGAACGAAGATTTCAAAAGATAAAAGTTGATGCTCCTTCAATAGATGATACTGTATCAATTTTAAGAGGATTGAGAGAAAGATACGAAGTTCATCATAGTGTGAGAATTTCTGATAATGCTTTAGTTGCTGCTGCAACTCTTAGCGAAAGATATATTAATGATAGATTTCTTCCTGACAAAGCAATAGATCTAATCGATGAAGCAGCCTCAAGATTAAATATGGTCATAACTTCCAAACCTGAAGAAATTGATGAAATTGATCGAAAAGTTCTACAGTTTGAGATGGAAAAATTATCTTTAAAACGAGAAACGGATGATTTTTCTATAGAAAGATTAAAAAAAATCAATGATGAACTTATATCCCTTAAAAATAAACAGGCAGAATTAGGCACTCAATGGAAAAAAGAAAAAGATGAAATTGATGAGATTAGCACTATAAAAGAAGAAATTGAATCTGTTCAATTGCAAATAGATCAAGCCAAAAGGAGTTTTGACCTGAACAAAGCAGCAGAATTAGAATTTGGAACTTTAAATTCTTTGCAAAAAAAATTGAAAGAAAAAAGTGAGTCCCTAGTAAATTCTCAAAAAAATGGAAATACAAGTCTTTTAAGACAAGAGGTAACTTTTGATGATATTGCAGAAGTTGTCTCAAAGTGGACCTCTATTCCAGTACAGAACTTAAACCAGTCAGAAAAAGATAAACTCTTGAGCCTCGAGTCAATCCTTAAAGAAAAAATTATTGGTCAAGATAATGCAATTAGGGCAGTTGCAGATTCCATTAAGAGATCTAGGACTGGTCTAAATGATCCAGGCAAGCCATTAGCCAGTTTTCTCTTTTTAGGTCCAACTGGTGTTGGAAAAACAGAGCTAAGTAAAATAACAGCCAAAATAATATTCGATTCAAACTCTTCAATTACGAGACTGGATATGTCTGAATATATGGAAAAGCATTCAGTGAGCAAAATTATAGGTGCGCCTCCTGGATATTTAGGTTTCGAATCAGGCGGTCAACTAACTGAAGCTGTACGCAAAAATCCTTATTCATTAATACTCCTAGATGAAATAGAGAAAGCTCACAAAGATATTTTAGATATTCTCTTACAGGTTCTTGATGATGGAATCATTACTGATGGTCAAGGTCGTACAATCAATTTCAAAAATTCAATTATCGTTCTCACAAGTAATTTAGGAAGTCAATCAATAAATGATTTATCAGTTAGAAAAGAAGATACCAATGAAATTAAAAAAGTTGTAGATAATGAAATTAAAAAATTTTTCAACCCTGAGTTTTTAAATCGACTTGATGAAATAGTAATTTTTAATAATTTAGAATTAAATGACATTAAAGAAATTGCAAAAATCCAGCTTCAACATTTAGAAAAAAGACTTAATAAAAAAAACTTAAAATTCAAAATTACGGATGAGGCAATCTACCAACTTGTCGAAAATAGTTTCGATCATGCCTACGGTGCAAGGCCTTTAAAAAGAATTATTCAAAAACAAATTGAGACAAAAATTTCAAATAATATTTTGAATAATCATTACCTTAATAAAGACGAGATAAATATTTATCTGGTTAATGGAGAGATAGTTGTTGATTAAAGATCTAAATTAAAGAATCTAATATAACTTGAAATTTAAGAACTTTAATCTAAGATTTGAACCAATCAGGAATTTCCTCATAACTTGCTTTATTCGATTTATTTTCTTTTGATTCTGTTTTCCAACAACATGTTCTGCCCTTATCCTTATCCTGTAAGTATTCATTAGCCCATCTCCAAATTAATTTAGAAGTGAACTCCATTCCCACATTATCCATAATTCTCAGGTCTAAAGCATCTAAGTCATGTAATTTCTCCCAGTAATTCAGCAAAGGGTCATCTTTATTTATTAAAAAAGTATGGTCAAATTGCTCCTTTAGTCTATTTTCTAAGGGCTTTAGACTTGAAAAATCGACAACAAAACCATTTAGGTCTAATTTTTTTGCAGTGAACCAAAAGGTGAATGATCTTGAATATCCATGAACAAACCTGCAGTGGCCTTCATGACGCCATTGCCTATGTGAACAGGGAAAATCCTCGTAACTTTTGCTGCATGAAAATTTCAGGGAATGAATAGACATCAATTAACTGTTAGGATAATTTTTAATAAAACACATTGAGTAGGATTTAACATACGAACATAATGACTTATTCAACTAATTTTTCGATAGAGGATCTACGCTTTGATAATTATGGATTAATCCCTGCAATAGCACAAGATTGGCTTGACGGATCAATTCTTATGCTTGCTTGGATGAACAAAGAATCTTTGACAATGACACTTGAAACCAAAAACGTTCATTATTGGAGTAGATCGAGATCCGAAATTTGGAGAAAAGGAGCTACAAGCGGAAGTACCTAAATACTTAAGGAGATAAGATTCGACTGCGATAATGATGCACTAATCCTCTTGATTGAACAAAATGGTTCAGGAGCATGTCACACTGGAGAAAAAAGTTGCTTTTTCAACGAAATCCAAATTAATCAAAGCGATAAAAAAAAGAAAAAAACAACTCCCTTCTCAAATATTTGCTCTGAGTTATTCAATACAATTAACGAAAGATCAATAAATCCATCTGAAAAAAGTTACACAAATTATTTATTAACAAAAGGCAGCAACACTATTTTGAAAAAAATAGGAGAGGAATCTGCAGAATTTATAATGGCTTGCAAAGATAATGATAAAAATTCAATCTCAAATGAAGCTGCTGATTTAATTTATCATCTGCAAGTAGCCCTCATGCATAAAGGGGTTCAGTGGAGAGATGTACTTAATGTTCTTGAATCAAGAAGAAAAAATTAAATAATTAGAATTTATAGTTTAAAAATTTTGAAACTAAATTTTTTTAAAAAAATAATGGTATCTAACTAATAATTAATTATTAATTAATTATTAATAAATTATTACATGTATGGCTTATTACTGAATTGACTATAAGTTAAATATATCAACAATGAGGTAAATCGTGAGTTCATTAAGCGATTTTCTTGGTGAAATAGGTCGTCATCAACTTTTGACTCCCGAAAGAGAACTCACAATGGGCAGAAAAGTCCAAGAAATGGTTGTACTTATTAATAGATGTCATGAAGCAGGAGGGCAAGGCCCAGCTTGTGAATATTCCGAATCTGAGAGAAAAAAGATCAAAATTGGTGAAAAAGCTAAAAACGAGATGATAACAGCCAACCTAAGACTAGTTGTCAACCTTGCTAAGAGATACCAAGGGAAAGGATTAGAATTACTGGATCTAATTCAGGAGGGCACATTAGGTCTTACAAGGGCCGTAGAAAAATATGATCCGTCTAGAGGACATAGATTTTCTACCTATGCTTATTGGTGGATCAGGCAAGGTTTAAATAGAGCATTGTCAACTCAAAGTAGAACGATAAGGATCCCTGTTAACATTAATGAAAAACTTACAAAACTAAGATCAGCCAAATCAAAGCTTATGCAACTTAAGGGTATTCCACCCACTAGTGATGAGCTAGCTGAAGAAATGAAAATAACCAAAGAGGAAATTGATGAACTCCTTTCTTGCGAATTGAGGAGCATCACTGTTAGTCTCCAAGGTACTGTTAAATCAAAATCAGATCCTTCCGAGTTAGTTGATATTCTTCCAAGTGATCAAACTCCCCCAATGGAATTAGCCGAATTAGCCGAAAGGACAGCATCGGCTTGGAAATTATTAGATAAAGCAAATTTAACCGAGAAAGAAAGAAAGATAGTAAGCCTAAGATTTGGTTTAGATGGCTCAAATGAATGGAGAACTTTAGCTGAGGTTGCAAGACACATGAGTTGTAGCAGGGAATATTGCCGACAAGTTGTTCAACGTGCTTTAAGAAAACTTAGAAAAGCAGGAATACAGAATGGATTAGTTGATAGTATTAGCTAAAAATTCCATTAAAAATATTTAAATTTCATTTATAACGATGAAAGAGGATTACAAAACTCAAGAAAAAATCTATGATGCTGAAGTTTTGGAGAGTTCGACGTTTGATGAAAATATCATTATCAAGATTCTTATTAAAGCAGGAAGAACAATTGCCAAGCCTGCTTTAGAAGTTTTGGAGATGGCTTTAGATCCTTATACTCCAGCACAAGTAAGAGTTTCATTAATGGCTGCGCTAGCCTATTTAATTATGCCATTTGATCTTTTCCCTGACTTTATGCCTTTAGTTGGTTTTAGTGATGATTTTGTAGCCCTAACAGCAGTACTCAGTATATGGAGCAAATACATGACTCCTTCAATAAGAGCCAGAGCAGAGAAAAAGCTTAATAGGTTATTTCCTTTTTTTTAAATGAGTAAATTATCTATACAGGAAGAAAAAGAACTCATCTCCTTCATTAAAGATTGGTTAAAATCTCATGGATTTACACAAAAAGACTTAGCAAATGAATTAAATATTAAATCGAGCAGAACCTCCGAGATTATTCTCAAAATTAAAGAATTATATAAAAAAGGCGGCATGTTCAAAATTGCTCAAAATCTTATAAAGATTGAGCAAAAATGGTTAAACAATATCAAGGACGATTATCAAGAAATAAAACAAACACCACCTTACAATCAATTAGATATCGACTCATTAGTAAACCAGATAAATCAAGATACTAGTGAATAAATATTATTTAAAATATTTATATTTTTAGTTAAAAATAATATAACCTACTAAAACTAACCTTTAAATAAATATCGTTTTAACATCTAAATATAATAAATAATTTAGTTTTTAAAGCAAAAAAATTAAGTATTATCATTTAAATTAATTCCTTTTCAATTAATAATTAATAATTACTAAAATTTTACGCAAATCATATTTAAAATGCCTGAATCCAAGGATAAATATCATAATTAATCCATATACCTTTTTCCCAATATATATCCCCCTCAATTAGATCTTTCAACTCGTTAAAATCATTAGCTTTAAAAATCCCAAACAAATATTTAGTACATTTTGTTGGCCCTAATGTAATTAGAATATCGCGATCTTTTAAGTTTTTAAGTCTATTAAGATGTTGTTCACGAAATGGTTCCCTTTTTATAATTGCATCCTCACAGTACCTTCCGAAAACTACGAACTTTTCCATTTTTTAGTATAAATAATAGAATAAATATATACTAAATAATTGCATATATTACACGCAAATTGCTATGTTGTTTAATACAACTTTCTTTTAATTAATTATGCTAACTGGTAGCGAACTTCTTGCAAAAGTTAAAGAACTTGGTGATGTTAGCAAATCTGACCTAGTTCGCGCTTGTGGATATGTTTCCAATAAGAAAAACGGAAGTGAACGCTTAAACTTTACCGCATTTTATGAAGCACTTTTAGAAGCAAAAGGGGTTAATCTTGGTGATTCTAAAGTTGCAGGTATTGGAAAAGGTGGAAGAAAACTTAGTTATATAGCTACAGTTCAAGGCAATGGAAATCTTCTGATTGGGAAAGCATATACAACACTGCTTGATTTAAAAGCAGGTGATGAATTTGAAATTAAGCTCGGGAGAAAACAAATCAGATTATTACCTACAGAAGAATCTTAAAGACAATAAAAATAAATTGGATATTATTTTTAATTAATTTTGTATATATAACTTTTAAATCAATAAATTATCTTTGTTTTATTTTTTTGATCGGCAGCTAAACGCATTTCTCTACAAAATTCACCAACATGATCGACGACATCTTTAACACTTGAACTAGAAATTCGTTTTACAAATGCACTCCCAATAATTACTCCATCTGCTCCCCACTCACGAACTTTATTAACATGTTCTGGAGTAGATATTCCAAAACCTACAGCAACTGGATTGCTATTTACATTTTTTAATTTAGTAATAAGATTTTCTACTCTATTTTCCATTTTGTTTCTCTCACCAGTGACACCTGTAACACTTACTAAATAAGTAAATCCTTTTGTATGATTTGATATTTGTTTCATTCTTTCAAAAGGAGTAGTTGGTGCTACCAATAAAATCAAGTCCATAGAATAGTTACTGACTATTTTAGAAAATTTATAAGCTTCCTCTAAAGGGAGATCAGGAACTATTAGTCCAGAAACTCCAGCATTAGATGCCTTATCACAAAAAGTTTCAAAGCCGAAACATAACAATGGATTTAAGTAAGAAAAAAGGATGATGGGAATATTTAATCTACCTTTTAAAGACTCTAAAAGTTTAATTACTTTTATTGGGCTAGTACCTGTCTTTAAGGCGCGAGAGGCCGCCACTTGAATAACAGGGCCGTCTGCAAGTGGGTCACTGTAAGGGATACCTAATTCAATAAGGTCAGCTCCATTTTCTTGTAACTTTAATAAGATCTCAGAGGTTATTTCAATATTGGGATCTCCAGCCATTATAAAAGGCATCAAAGCTAATTTTTTTTTATTTTTCAACTCACAAAACTTCTCATCAACCTTAGATAAAGATTCATTTTTAGTAATTTGCATTTTGTTATCTTTCATAATTTTTAATTATTTTTAAATGAAAATTTTATGGATTTTTCTCTAAATCTTCCATTAGTTTTTGCTGCTCTTCCTTTGACAATGAGTTGAATTTAGTTTCTAGTTTATCATTAACAACTTTTTCATACTCTTTTCTATAACGCTTCCTTTGTTCCATAAAAGTCATTTTTCCATTTACAACTCTATAAACATAAGTTGTCACCCAAGTAATAACAATCAAAATCAAAATACAACTTGAGAGAGTAGTGGCTGTAAAATTGTCTATACCAATTTGCGGTGCAAATTTATAACTAATTAATCCTATTAACGAAATAAAAAAACCTATTTGTACAACTTTACCTTTAGTCAATTATTTATCCTTTACCACTTCCTTTTAGTCTAAGATTTAAAAATGGAGAAAATAAAATCAAACCTGGAAAGAAAAGAAATACAAGGCCATAAATTCCTAATCTTTCAAATTTGCCCATAATATTCCATCTATTATTCATCCAGTAAAATAGTAATAATGGAATAACCAATAAATAGGTAAAAATAATTCCAATATAAGCAATTAAAGTAGCGAATGAATTATTGAAAAAACTTTCCATTTTGATTTATGGTTTCTTAGTTAAAACATAACAACTATTAAAAGTTATTGTTAGAACTAAAAAAAAATAATTAAATAATGGGAGTGGGGGGACTTGAACCCCCACGAGCTAAATCGCTCGACGGATTTTAAGTCCGGCGCGTCTACCAATTCCGCCACACTCCCGAAGGAATTTGCGCTTTTTAATCGTAGCCGAAAGCAACCCTTTTAACCAAGAAAAATTGGAAAATTTACACTTTTAATTGTCAGATTAAATCTAATTTTTTAATTTACTATCCCTTCAACTTGCCAGTGTAAAGTTTCACCTGCATGAAATGGTTTTATTTGTCCGACAATATTTTTCTCTTCAACAACATCAATAAATTCTTTAATTTTATTAGGTCTAGACACTAATTTTAATTTTTCTTTATTTGTAGGCACATTATAAAAATTAGGGCCATTTAAACTTGCAAACTTTTCAAAATTATCAAGAGCATCCTCCTCTTCGAATACCGTTAAATAGCTTTCTATTGCTACTGGCGAATTAAAAATACCTGCACATCCACAAAAAGCCTTCCACTTCCTAAGATGTGGAGCAGAGTCAGTTCCTAAGAAAAAACATTTTTGCCCACTTGTTGCAGCTTTCCTTAAAGCGAGTCTATTATTTTCTCTTTTAGCAACTGGTAAGCAGTAAAAATCACTATTTAAGCCTCCAAAAAACATTGCATTTCTATTTATATGTAAATGATGCGGAGTGATAGTAGCTCCAATATTATTTTCTTGAACAAAATTGACTGCATAAGATGTAGTTATATGTTCTAAAACGATTTTTAATTTTGGAAATCTTTTAGTTATTTGAGAGAGTTCTTTATCTATAAAAACTTCTTCTCTATCGAATACATCTATTTCAGAATCAGTCACTTCCCCATGAATTAAAAGAGGCATTCCAGAATCTTGCATTAATTCGAAAATATTATATAGATTTTCTATTTTCCTAACTCCATGACTGGAATTTGTTGTGGCATTAGCAGGATATAATTTTGCTGCGAAAAAGACATTATTTTTAAAACCATTTATTAGTTCCTCTTTATCAGTTCCATCTGTAAGGTAGATTGTCATTAGCGGTTCAAACTTAGAACTTTCTGGTAAAGCTTCAAAAATAGATTTCTTATAAGAGATAGCGCTATTGATTGATGTTATGGGACTTTTGGTATTCGGCATGACAATTGCTCTTCCAAAATATTCTGAAGTAAAATGAATGATATTTTTTAATGCAAGACCTTCCCTTAAATGTAAATGCCAATCATCAGGTTTTATTATGGTTAAAGTCTTCAAAATTTTTTCTATTTAATCAATTTTAACAGCAAATTAAAATTGACAATAAATTGTAGATATTCGAGGATAGTTATTAACCAATTATGAAATTTTTTATTAACTAAATAAAAGCCCTAATATGAGTGATTTTTTATTTCCAATAATAGAAATAGTTTTAGGCATAGTTCTACTTTTTGCTGGAGGAGAGTTTTTTATTCAGGGAGCTATATTTTTATCTTTAATTTTAGGAATACCTCAAATAGTAATTGGTTTAACCGTCGTTTCTCTTGGAACAAGCTCTCCTGAGTTGTTGGTAAGTTTAAGTTCAATTTTAAAAGGCAGTGATTCACTTGCGGCAAGCAATGTAATTGGAAGCAATATTTTTAATGTTCTCGTTGTTTTGGGTATAAGCTCATTGATAACACCTCTTAAGGTAAAAAGCAGAATAGTCAGAAGAGATGTGCCTCTTTTAATGGCAATTTCTTGTGCAGTTTGGGCTATGTCATCAACAGGCTTATTAACATTGCAAGCAGGGATATTTCTAATATTTTGTTTAATCTTAAATACAATATGGGAAATCAATACCATAAATGAGAAAGGAGAGGAGACAAAAGATGCTGAACCAGAGATAGAAGAATTAAAAGATAAGCATAAAGGGAAGATTAATATTTTACTAAAATTAATATTGGGAATATTTCTTTTAAGCTTTGGTTCAAATATATTAGTAAATGGTTCTCAAACGCTTGCGACTCTTTTGGGTGTAAATGAAATTGTTATTGGTTTAACTATCGTCGCAACTGGGACATCTTTACCAGAATTAGTAACTTCAATAATTGCTGCATTTAAAGGCAAAACAGATCTTGCGATTGGGAATGTAATAGGAAGTAATTTACTCAATCAACTTTTAATCCTTGGAAGTTGCAGTATTTTTTCAGGATTTAAAGGTTTATTAATTGAACAAAGTCTAATAAATGTTGACTTACCTTTTATGGTTTTAACTACCTTTGCATGCTTACCAATTTTCTGGAGCAAAGGGAAAATCACCAGAATTGAAGGATTTATTTTGCTTAATCTTTATATCTTCTACATTCTCGATAAGATACTTTTCCTGAATGGATTTAACTTCCTTTCTGAATTAAGGATAGGTTTATTTATTTACTTTGCGTTAATAATAGTGTTTTTATTTGTTCAAGAAAATTTAAAATTTTCTAATGAATAATATTATCCATACATAGTTACAAATTCTTCTGAGATAGTTGGGTGCAAAGCCATAGTAATATCAAAGTCTTTTTTGGTTATCCCTGCATTTAATGAAATTGATGCCATTTGAATAATCTCAGATGATGTTTCTCCAAACATATGACATCCTAGGACTTTGTCAGTTATCTTATGAACTACAATCTTCAACATACATTTTGATATATTCTTTTTAAAGGTATTAGACATAGGGGTAAAT
>CACBAW010000028.1 GCA_902537275.1 uncultured Synechococcaceae cyanobacterium | reverse complement strand
CGCAGCGAGTTTTATGTAGCCCATCCTATGTCTTCTGACTCTACTTTCAGTTACTTCCACCCCACATCTCTCACAGACAATGCCACGATGTCTTACCCTTTTATACTTTCCACAATGGCATTCCCAATCTTTAGACGGCCCAAAAATCTTTTCGCAAAACAATCCATCCATTTCTGGTTTAAGTGTTCTGTAATTAATAGTTTCAGGTTTCGTAACTTCACCAACTACTTGTCCATTTGGCAATGTCCTCTGACCCCAATCCATTATTCTTTGTGGAGAAGCTATTGAAATTTTGACGTAATCAAAGTGGTTTTCAGTTCTTAAGTTGCTGTTTGTCATTTTTGGCGAATTTAAATTAAAAAGTTTTGATTGAGTATTTAATCTTCCTCATATTCAGAGGTTCCGAGTGATTCGTAAGTCGGCCTTGATGGGGTATTTCTTCTCGGATTGATATCTTGCATTAAATCGACCTCTTTCCCTTCGTCTGTATAAACCCCTATATCCAAGCCTAGAGATTGAAGTTCCCTCATCAGAACTTTAAATGACTCAGGAGTGCCAGGCCTTGGAATCGGTTTACCTTTTACGATCGCATTAAGTGCTTCATTTCTTCCTTGCATGTCATCAGATTTTACTGTTAACAATTCCTGAAGAGTATAAGCAGCTCCATAAGCTTCAAGAGCCCATACTTCCATTTCTCCAAGCCTTTGTCCACCTTGCTGAGCTTTACCACCTAAGGGTTGCTGTGTAACCAAAGAGTAAGGACCAGTGGATCTTGCATGAATTTTATCATCCACCAAATGTACTAATTTTAGGAAATGAGAGTATCCGACAGCAACTGGTTGATCGAAGGGTTCCCCTGTTCTACCGTCTTTAAGTAACAACTTTCCTGGGTCTTCAGGATTGTAAACCCATGCTTTACCAGGCTGTTTTGAAGCTTCCTCTAAAAATGCTTGAACAGTTTGATGTGATTTTTCAGCTCCATACATTTCATCAAAAGGAACAACTTTAACCCGGCAATTTAAGTTGGAAGCTGCCCAGCCCATCAATAATTCAAAAACTTGACCTACATTCATCCTACTTGGAACACCTAAAGGATTAAGAACTATGTCCACAGGGGTTCCATCAGGTAAATAAGGCATGTCTTCTCTTGGTAAGATTCTGCTTATAATTCCTTTATTTCCATGCCTGCCAGCCATTTTGTCTCCCACTTGAATTTTCCTTCTCTGTGCCACATAAACTCTAACAACCATGTTGGCTCCAGGAGGTAGTTCATCACCTTGTTCTCTAGTGTAAATGCGGACATCCAAAACCCTTCCCTTTTCAGTTTTAGGTACCCTGAGGGAATTATCTCTGACATCTCGAGCCTTTTCACCGAAAATAGCCCTTAACAGTTTTTCTTCAGGTGGTTGGTCTGATTCCCCTTTTGGCGTAACTTTTCCTACAAGAATATCTCCACTCTCGACAAAAGCACCAATCCTAATAATTCCCATCTCATCAAGATTATTCAAGCTTTCTTCCGAGATATTAGGAATTTCTCTTGTGATTTCTTCAGGTCCTAGCTTAGTTTGTCTCGCTTCAATTTCATATTTTTCAATATGTACTGAGGTATATAAATCATCAGTTACCATCCTCTCGCTCACAAGTATGGCATCTTCGTAATTGTATCCCTCCCATGGCATGTAAGCAATTAAAACGTTTTGGCCAAGGGCTATTTCGCCTCCTTCACATGCGGAGCCATCTGCTAAAACCTGCCCAGATATAACTTTATCTCCAATTTTCACTATAGGTCTTTGATTGAGGCAGGTATCTTGATTTGATCTTTGATATTTCTGTAGATAGTGAAAATGTTCATTACCATGCTCATCTTTAATGACAATCTCATTAGCGTCTACATAAGATACAGTTCCATTAACTTTTGTTATTGGAACCATTCCAGAATCTCTAGCAACTTGAGATTCTAAACCTGTACCAACTAAAGGACGTTCTGGCCTTAGCAATGGAACTGCTTGGCGCTGCATATTTGATCCCATGAGAGCTCTATTTGCATCATCATGTTCTAAGAAAGGGATAAGTGAAGTAGCAACTGAGATTACCTGAACCGGAGAAAGCTGAACGTAATCAACTTGATGAGGAGGGACTTTTTCAAAATCCTGTCTATATCTTACTGGTATTAGATTTGCAATTATATTACCGTCCTTGTCAGTCGCTACGTCTCCTGGAGCCACCCTACACTCATCTTCTAAATCAGCAGAAAGATAAACCGGATTACCTTCCTTATTAACTTTACCGTTATTAACTTCCCAAAAAGGTGTTTCAATAAAACCGTACTCATTAACTCTTGCGTGGGTAGCTAAAGAATTTATAAGTCCTGCATTTGGACCTTCAGGAGTCTCGATAGGACATAATCTTCCATAATGTGAAGGGTGAATATCTCTTACTGCAAAGCCTGCTCTTTCTCGAGTTAAACCTCCTGGACCTAACGCTGAGATTCTTCTCTTGTGTGTTAATTCAGCTAGAGGATTAGTTTGATCCATGAACTGACTTAATTGACTGGAGCCAAAAAATTCCTTTATGGCAGCAACCAAAGGTTTGGGATTAACTAGTTGAGCTGGAGTTAAAGAATCAGTTTCTCCTACAGTCATTCTTTCTTTGATAATTCTCTCTAAACGATTAAGTCCAACCCGAACTTGATTTTGAAGAAGTTCTCCTACAGATCTAACCCTTCGATTACCAAGATGATCAATATCATCCAAACTAGCGCCGCCGATATCCAATTCAAGATTAATTAAATAATCAATGGTAGAAAGAACATCTTCTTGGGTAAGTGTTCTCACCTCATCTGGGACGGTAAGCCTCAATTTTTTATTTATTTTATATCTTCCAACTCGACCTAAATCATATCTTTTGGGATCAAAGAATCTACTATGTAATAGCTGTTGTCCGCCAGAAACGGAGGGTGGCTCACCAGGGCGCAGTTTCTTGTATAGCTCAAGTAATGCCTGATCTTCTGAATTAATACCCTCGTCATTAGCTGATTCAATTGAACTTTGATAAAACTCGGGATGTCTAAGTTTATCGACTACATCATTATCTGAAAGACCCATAGCTCTCATAAGAACATGAGCATTAATTTTTCTTGTTTTATCAACTCTCACATAAAGTAAATTATTTTTGTCAGTCTCAAATTTTAACCATGCTCCTCTATTAGGGATAACACTAGCATTGTAAGTTCTTCGACCATTTTTATCTAGTTCATCTTTGAAATATACTCCAGGACTTCGAACAATTTGATTAACAATAACTCTTTCGGCCCCATTTATAATGAAAGTTCCTCTTTCAGTCATTAATGGGAGTTCGCCAATAAATACTTCTTGTTCTTTAATTTCCCCTGTCTCTTTGTTAATTAACCTGCAAATTACATACATCTGGGATGCAAATGTAGCATCTCTTCTTTTGGCTTCCTCAACATCATGCCTAGGTCTTTTTAACCTGTACTCTTCGCCGATAAAGTGTAATTCTAATTTACCTGTGTAATCAGAAATGGGGGAAAAATTTTGTAATTCTTCTATTAAACCCTTTTCCAAAAACCATTTAAAGCTTGCTCTTTGTACTTCAACTAAATCTGGTAGATAAGTAGCTGTTTTTGCTACCTGTAAAGCGCTACTGCTCATCCAAGAAACCTGCGATTTTGTGAGATTTACTATTTACTTTTAATCTACTCAATAATTTGTTCTTTAACATTTCACATAAAATGAGATCAACAATTAAATCTCGATTTCAACAAAAAAACAACTTAATAAAGAAGAATTAAATTTTGTTTAATGCTGTTAAATCATTAACTGTGTTTATTAAAGTTAAAAATTAAGAAAAATTTCCAGTAATTCCTAATATTAACAGTTGCTACGTCTACTTAACAAGTCAAATTTAAACAAATCTTCAGCATTCTTAAATGACTCTCTAGCAATTGTGGTTAATTCAGTAGATCTTAAATCCGCCATAAAGTTGGCAACATTTTCAACAAACGCAGGTTCGTTTCTTTTACCCCTATGAGGGACAGGAGCTAAAAATGGTGAGTCAGTTTCAATTAAGTATTTATCATTTGGGACTATTTTGGCACACTCATGAATTTCATGTGCCTTTGGAAATGTGACTATCCCACTAAAACTTATGTAAAATCCAAGATTCAAGAATTCCTTCATTTCTTTTGGTGTTCCTGTCCAACAATGAAGTACACCTTTAGGACATTTTCCTTTTTTAGAGAGATCACTACATATCTCAATCATTTCATTTGCAGCATCTCTGCAATGGATAATTACGGGCAATTGAAGTTCATAAGCTAACTCCATTTGCGGAATAAGTGCTTCAATCTGCTGAGTTTTATTTTCATTTTTAAAAAAATCCAAGCCTAATTCCCCAATAGCTACAACTCGTACATCTTCTAAAGCTGATTTTCTTAGAAGAGATTTTGAACTTTGTTCCCATTTTTTTGCTTCTAGCGGATGCAAACCAACTGAATAGTAAATTTCATTAAATTCATGGGATATTTTTTTCAACTTTGGAATTTCTGTTAATTCACAGCAAGCATGAACTAATTTTTTTACACCTCTTGAACGCAATCTTAAAACAACATCTTTAAGATCTCTCTCAAAATTTTTAAATATTAAATGACAGTGCGAGTCTACGAGTTCTATATCGCTCATAATTATGATCTGTCTTTTTACTTAGTGGCAAGACTAGTTTTTACAAAATTGTTGATTTTCGATTTTTTATTAGCACCGTTATTCTTGTGAAGAACATTTTTTTTAACTGCTTTATCGATTAGGCTAAAAGCTTTATTAAGACTTGTTTTCACTAAATTTTTATTATCCTCATTAGGGTTTTTTTTATATTTTTCACAGTTCTCTAAGGTTTTTTTGGTTAGAGTCCTAACTGTAGATTTATATGACTTATTAATCAAACGATTTCTTTCGGCAATTTGTATTCTCTTTTTTGCTGATTTGTTGTTGGCCACAGAGGGTGAATAAATAGAAGATCCTCATCATAACAAATAAATCGTCCACTAATCAATCATATATAATTTAGGAAATATTAAATTGGGTTTTGAGCCTTTCTATTTGAAAAAATTAAGCAAATGAAGATCATAAATAACAAAAAAGAAGCTGTTGAAGAATTAAAAAGGATTTCTACTCGAACTAGTTCAGATAATAATAAGATAAATACAATTGTTGAAGAAATACTTCAAGAAGTAAAAAATTCTGGAGATATAGCGGTAGAAAAATATACAAAAAAATTTGATGGTTTCGACCCTGACCCTATGCAAGTGAGTGCAGATCAAATAAAAAATGCATGGGACGAAATTGATATTAATTTGAAGCAATCACTTACGGTAGCTCATAAAAGAATTGAAAAATTCCATAAAAAAGAAATTCCTCAATCTTTCACTATAAAAGGTGAATATGGTGATTCCGTCCAAAGAAGATGGAGACCAGTTAAAAAAGCAGGTATTTATATTCCTGGAGGTAGAGCTGCTTATCCAAGTACAGTATTGATGAATGCTATACCTGCAAAAGTAGCGGGGGTTGAAGAAATTATAATGGTATCTCCTGGGAATAAAAATGGAGAAATAAACAAAACTGTTTTAGCTGCAGCTCACTTATCAGGGATCAATAAAGTATTTAGAATTGGAGGAGCTCAAGCAATTGGTGCTTTAGCATTTGGCACAAATCAAATCAATAAAGTGGATGTTATTTCAGGTCCAGGAAATATATATGTTACAACTGCAAAAAAACTCATTTATGGCTCTACAGGGATTGATTCTTTAGCAGGTCCAAGTGAAATATTAATCATTGCAGACGAAACAGCTCAAAGCACTCATATAGCATCTGATCTACTAGCGCAAGCAGAACATGATCCTTTGGCTTCATCAATACTTCTAACTACATCAAAGAGCCAGGCAAAAGAAGTTTTAGAAGAACTCTATAAAAAAATAGATGATCATCCAAGAAAAGAAATTTGCATGCAATCAATAAAAAATTGGGGTTTAATCGTGATTTGCGAGAATTACGAATCATGTATTGAACTAAGCAATAACTTTGCCCCTGAACATCTAGAAATTCTCACTTTAGATTCAAAAAAAATTCTTGCAGGTATAGAGAATGCAGGAGCGATATTTTTAGGAAAATGGACCCCAGAAGCTGTTGGAGATTATCTTGCCGGACCAAATCATACTTTACCCACTTCAGGAAACTCTAGATTTAGCGGTTCCTTAGGGGTTGAAACTTTTATGAAAAATACTTCAATAATAGAATTTAATGAAGAAAGTTTAAAAGTCAATAGCCTTGATATTATTAATCTTGCTAAAAGTGAAGGTTTACATAGCCATGCTAACTCTGTAGAAATAAGATTTGAAGATTAGCAAGCTCTCGACGGTGAGTAAACCACTGGAAATTCGTCTTTAATTTTTCCAACTAATACTTTGTCTGTGAGATCGACGAATAATCCATTTTCTAATACGCCTGGAATATTATTAATCTTCATTTCAATGTCTTTTGGATTCTTAATACCTTCATTAAATAATACATCTAGGATGAGGTTACCTTGGTCAGTTACAACTGGGCCAGCTTTTTTAGTAGCCATTCTCAAAGAAGAACTGCCATTCATTTCTGAAATGACTTCCTGTACTTGCTTCCAAGCATTAGGGAGAACTTCTACAGGTAAAGGGAAAGATTGATTTAGATTTTGTACAAGTTTAGTTTCATCAACAACAATCAATAATTGATTAGCTTTAGATGCCACTAACTTTTCTCTAACATGGCATGCTCCTCCTCCTTTTATTAATTGAAATCTTGGATCAACTTCATCAGCTCCATCAATAGCTAAATCAATTTGAGATACAGAAGCTAAATCGATAAGCGGGATATCCAATTCAATTGCTAAAACTTCTGATTGAAAAGAAGTTGCAACACCTCTAATATTTTGAAGTTTGCCAGAACGTATTTCATCCGCAAGGCTTTTTATCATTAACGCAGCTGTAGATCCAGACCCTAATCCCAGAATCATGCCACTCTTTATTTCCTTTATTGCTGCATCAGCAACTACTTGTTTCATTTGAGTTTGTGAATCCAAAATCTTATTTTCTTATGGTTATAGATTATTAAATTTCAATGGGTGCTTTATGTCAAACCTGGAAGAGGTTCTGGTTTGATATTTATCTGTATCTCTTTATTATCTCTTAAGATATTTAAAAGAAATACTTTTCCTATCTCTGCTTTTTCTACTTCATCCAGTAAAGTTTTAGGTTCTTTTATAGAGATATCTTCGGCTGCTATTACTAAATCGCCTCTTCTTAAACCAGCTTTTTCAGCGGGGCTATTAGGTATTACTGATTGAATTAGAGCTCCGTTTCTTTCAGGTAATTGAACTAATGAGTTTGGATCTCTATTGTGTTCTTTAGCAATTCTTGGATTTAAAGATATTAATTGTACCCCTAAATATGGATGAATAACTTCCCCGTTTTTAAGAAGTTGATCAGAAACACTTTTAGCTAGATTGATGGGAATCGCAAAACCTAAACCAGCTCCAGGACCACTTCTAACTAATGTATTAATTCCTATTACCTCACCATTGGAATTTACGAGTGGTCCTCCCGAATTTCCTGGATTTATTGCCGCATCAGTCTGAATAAGGTCCAGCCTTTTATCTGAAAATCCTAAACTATTAATATCTCTATGAAGGCTGCTAACAATTCCTAAGGTGACTGTTTTTTCAAGACCATAAGGAGTACCAAGAGCTATTGCCCAATCTCCAACTTCAAGATCTTCAGAATTTCCAAGTGGAGCAAAACCTGAATAAGCATCTTCATCGATTTTTACTAAAGCAAGATCAGTTATTGTATCAGTGCCCAAAACTTCACCATCACAAATAGATCCATCTGCCAAAGTAACTGAAACATTATCCACTCTTTCTACGACATGAGCGTTTGTAAGAATCAATCCATTCTCATTAATGATCACTCCAGAGCCTTGTCCTCTCTCCCTTTCAGGAGTAATTCCTTGCTCACCAAGTAAATCTCTTAATAAAGGATCAAGTAAAGTAGGATCAAATTGTTGCCTCTCTACCAACCGCTCAGTATCAATTTTTACAACTGCAGGGCCAATATTTTTAACTGCGGATGAGACGAAATTATGATTTTCAGAGGAAGATAAAGCTAAAACTTCAACATCTTGAAATAAATTGAGTATGCAAAAACAAAAAATAATGAATATTTGGATTAAATTAATAAACTTAATCTTGAGATAATTCATTTAATTAATAGTTTTTGAGTTTGCTTGGTAAATCTAATTGAAGAAAAAGATTATTGTTGTTTTTTTGTTTACATCCATAAAATACAAATTTCTAAATTTTTCTATAGAAAAAACTTCTTAATATGTGAAAATAAAATTTAAATAAATTGATAAATAAATTTGAATAAAGAAAACAAAAGCAAACTAGAATCTTTATTAGAAAAAGTTGCTAATGAACAGGATTTAGAAATCTACGGTTTAAACATACAAACTAATCAAAATCCAATTGTTATTGAAATAACTATACGAAAAACTAATGGGGATGACATTTCTTTGGACGATTGTGCGCTATTTAATACTCCAGCATCTGACGAAATAGAAAAATCAAATCTAATAAATTGTTCATATGTGTTAGAAATTAGTAGTCAAGGGGTCAGTGATGAATTAACCTCAGAAAGAGACTTCAAAACTTTTAAGGGTTTTCCGGTTAATGTTGAGTTAAACCAAAAGAATTCAAAAATAAAATTCCTGAATGGTTTACTTTTTGAAAAGTCTAATGATTATTTAGCCATTAACATTAAAGGTAGGATAAAGAAAATCCCTTTCGATGAAGTATTAAAAATTAGTCTTTGTACCTTAAAAGATTAATCATGTTCAACCATTATTCAATTTTCCCATCATAGATGGCATTAGTTATTCTCCCAGGTTTAAACAATCTTATTGAAGACATTAGTGAGGAAAAAAAGTTACCTCCTAATATTGTTGAAGCAGCTTTACGCGAAGCTTTGTTAAAGGGATACGAAAAATATAGAAGAACTTTTTATATTGGAGTAAGTGAAGATCCATTTGATGAAGATTATTTTAGTAATTTTGATGTTGGACTAGATCTAGATGAAGAAGGTTATCGGATCTTATCAAGTAAACTAATTGTAGAAGAAGTTGAAAGCGAAGATCATCAAATATCTTTAGTAGAAGTTAAACAAGTAGCTGATGATGCTCAAATAGGTGACACGGTTGTTTTAGATGTTACTCCAGAAAAAGAGGATTTTGGAAGAATGGCTGCTTCAACAACAAAGCAAGTTTTAGCCCAAAAATTAAGAGATCAACAAAGAAAAATGATCCAGGAAGAATTTGCAGATTTGGAAGATCCTGTTCTAACTGCAAGAGTTATAAGATTTGAAAGACAATCAGTAATAATGGGAGTTAGTTCGGGTATTGGTAGGCCTGAAGTTGAGGCCGAACTTCCAAAAAGAGATCAACTACCAAATGACAATTATAGAGCTAATGCAACTTTCAAAGTATTCTTGAAAGAAGTTAGCGAAATAGCCAGAAAAGGACCACAGCTTTTTGTAAGCAGAGCAAATGCTGGTTTAGTTGTTTATTTATTTGAAAATGAAGTACCGGAAATTCAAGAAGCCACGGTAAAAATTGTTGCTGTTTCAAGAGAAGCGAATCCTCCTTCAAGAGCAGTTGGGCCAAGAACAAAAGTAGCTGTTGATAGCGTCGAACAAGAAGTTGACCCTGTAGGTGCTTGTATTGGAGCGAGAGGGGCAAGAATCCAACAAGTAGTAAATGAATTAAGGGGAGAAAAAATTGATGTTATTAAATGGTCATCTGACCCAATACAATATATTTTAAACTCTTTAAGTCCAGCAAAAGTTGATCTTGTGAGACTTGTTGACCCAGAAGGTCAACACGCTCATGTACTAGTTCCTCCCGATCAATTAAGTCTCGCAATAGGTAGAGAAGGACAAAATGTAAGACTTGCAGCAAGATTAACTGGTTGGAAGATTGATGTTAAAAACTCCCATGAATACGATCAAGAAGCAGAAGATGCTGCAGTCTCTGAATTAATCATTCAAAGGGAAGATGAAGAAAATCTCCAGCGAGAAGCTGAGCTTAGATTAGAGGCAGAACAAGCTGAGCGTGCTGCAGAAGATGCAAGATTAAGAGAGCTTTACCCCCTTCCTGAAGATGATGATGAATATGGACAAGAATTGTATGAAGAAGAGCACTTCTCAGATAGTGATCAATTAGAGACAATCCAAGATAGTGAAATATCCTCCAAAGAGGAGAGAAAACGGTGATACGACGAACTCCTGTTTTGCGTATATGCATTTCATGTAGAAAAACATTTGACAGGAAACATCTTATAAAGATTACTAAAGATCATAAGCAAGGCATTATTTTTCAAAAGGGTATGGGGCGATCAGCCTACATTTGCAAGTCAAAAAAATGTTACTCAGATTCCAAGATCAAAAAAAAGCTTCAAAAAGCTTTAAAAACATCTTTAGAACCTGAATTTATTGATATTTTTGAAAAAGAAATTACAAGCTGCAATGACTATTCCAATTAGGGAATATAATTAAATTAAATCCTCTTTAATTTCTAAAAAGAGTACAATTCAGATTAAATGACTATCAGCGATAAAATCAGAATTTATGAACTTTCCAGGGACTTAAATCTGGATAATAAAGATATATTGGATGCGGCTCAAAAACTTTCAATTTCAGTAAAAAGCCATAGCAGTTCAATTAGTGTAGAGGAAGCAAAAAAAATAAAAAATCTTATCAATAAAAAAAATTCAGATAAAAAAATTCTTTCTATTAAGAAACCTTCACTTAAAGGAGATAATTATAAACAAAACAATGAAAATAAATCTCCTGTTATCTCTTCCATGAAAGGGAAAACTCTTAAAGACAATTCAAA
>CACBAW010000027.1 GCA_902537275.1 uncultured Synechococcaceae cyanobacterium | reverse complement strand
CCCCTCTTTAAATGTATCTGAATATTCATCCTTTGAATTAAATATTGATGGACAAGGAAGAACTTTTAAATTTGCTGTCGCTTGTGAAGATGATCTACTAGGACTAACCGAATTTATTCCGGGTGGACTTAGATGGATTAAATCATTCCCAACAAAAAAATTCGGGACAACAAATGTTCAAATTCCTTTTAGTGAACTAAAACCTTCGGTAAGAGCAAATAAAGTACGTTTTCCATTTAAATTCAAGCCATCTAAAATTAAAAGACTGCAACTGCTACACTCTAAGTTCGGTGATGATGGATTACTTAATAATGAGTTTAAACAGGGTTCCATAAAAGTTTTAATTAAATCAATAAGTGTTATTTGAAAATCCATCTAAAAATATAGAGAGCTTTATCGCTAAGTCAGCAGATTTAACAAATAAACCTTTTGTTCATTCTGTAGTTAAAAAAAATGGTGAATACGAATTCGAAGATGAAGACATTGATTTAACAGTTAATATCTTATGTCGAGATAAAGAAGGTAATAGATTAGAAATTTTTGATCTTGAATTAGAACTTTTTAAATCAAATAAAGAGTTGGTTTTAGTAATCTCTAAGCTTAATTTTCCTGATGAACCAATATTATGGTGTGGAGTTAAAACATTATGGATGGATAGTAATAATGGAAAAAAATGCAATTCACCAAAATACAGTGCTAGATATGAAAACTTAGCAAATAGGATAAAAAGTTTTATTGATTAATAAAACAAACTTTGAGCTGATCTATAAATCAGTAACAGCTCCTAAACTTGATGTGCTTACGATTCTCGAATATTTTGAAAGAATTCCTCTTTTATATTTTGGTATAGGTTTTACCCAATCTTTTTTTCTTTTTTCTAATTCTTCGTCTGATAAATCAACTTCAATTAGTTGTTCTGCAGCATTTACCGTAATTAAATCACCTTGTTTTATTAGAGCAATATTTCCGCCAACAGCAGCCTCTGGGGCTATGTGACCCACAACCAGGCCATAAGTACCCCCGCTAAATCTGCCATCAGTAATTAAAGCTACCTTATCTCCAAGTCCTTGACCAACAATTGCAGATGTTGGAGCTAACATTTCTCTCATGCCAGGTCCTCCTACAGGGCCTTCGTTTCTAATAACAACAACATCACCAGCTTTTATATCATTATTCAATATTGATTTCAAACAATCCTCCTCACTTTCAAAAATCTTTGCTGGACCAGTTAATACAGGGTTTTTTACTCCGCTAATTTTGGCTACAGAACCTTCGCTCGCTAAGTTACCTTTTAATATCGCTAGATGTCCTTTTTTATAAAGAGGATTATCTATATCTCTTATGACATTTTGATTTGTTGGAGGCTTCTCTGGAATATTCTGTAAGTATTCTGAGATGGTTTTGCCTTCAATGTTTTTGCATTCGCCATGAATTAATCCTGCATTCAAAAGTATTTTCATTACTTGTGGAATCCCACCTGCCTTATGAAGATCTACCGTCACATATTTACCACTCGGTTTAAGGTCACAAATAACGGGCACTTTTTGTCTGATTCTCTCAAAATCATTAATGTTGATATCTATTCCTGCAGTATTTGCAATAGCTAAGATGTGCAATACCGCATTTGTTGATCCGCCAATTGCCATAATTACTGATATTGCATTTTCAAATGCTTTCTTTGTCATTAAGTCTAGAGGTCTTATATCTTTTTCTATTGCAGAGACTAATATCTCAGCACTTTTATCTGCACTTATTTCTTTTTCAAGATCTTCAGCAGCCATAGTGGAACTATGAGGAAGACTTAACCCTAATACTTCAATAACCGCAGACATTGTATTCGCTGTAAACATTCCTCCACAGCTACCAGCACCAGGAATACAATTTTTCTCAACTTGGATTAGCCTTTCTTCATTAATTTTGCCTGATGTTAATTGTCCAACAGCTTCAAATGCACTAACAACAGTAAGATCTTCTCCATGCAATTTCCCAGGCTTTATTGTCCCTCCATAAATGAAAATTGAGGGAATATTCATTCTTGCAATCGCAATCATGGCACCCGGCATATTTTTATCACATCCACCTATAGCAAGTACTCCATCCATACTCTGAGCATTGCATGCTGTTTCAATTGAATCAGCAATAACTTCTCTTGAAACTAGGGAATATTTCATGCCTTCTGTTCCCATAGAAATGCCATCACTTACTGTTATAGTCCCAAACATCTGAGGCATCCCACCTGATCTTTTTATAGACTCTTCAGCTTTTAGAGCTAACTTATTTAAACCCATATTGCATGGTGTTATGGTGCTGTATCCATTCGCAACTCCAATAATAGGTTTATTAAAATCCTCATCATTAAATCCCACAGCTCTTAACATCGATCTGTTAGGGGATCTTTGCACACCTTGTGTTATTGCAGATGATCTGAGTTTATTCATTTTATTTGAGAACCTTTTTTATTCTATTGCCCTAACTCTTCAAGTTGCTTCCTCACATCAGCAATTGCAGAATTAAGTTGCTCAACTTTCTTCTCCAGATTCTCTCCTTCAACTTCATTTATATTTTCATTTGAATCAATCGCTTCAGAGCCGTCTTGAATCCTGGAGGAATACATCATTGCTTTTTGTTTTTTTTCTTCCTTTCTTTTGTCTGCTTCGGATATTAACCACCAAGCTAAACCTGCTGCTCCAATAAAAGCGCCGCTTATTAATGATAAAAGATTATTTGAAGACGAATCTCTGTATTCAGACATTGGAAAAATATTTACTCCTATATTCTATATTAGTTCTTATATTGAAATATAGTACTCAAACGCAATAAAGGATTCCCAATACCCGGTACTAATGATTTTGCGTTTTCATCTTCCTCATCTATGCAAGAGGTGTAAATTACCTGGTTTGGGAATAATTTTGCAATTTCATTTAACCCTTTATTTGAGCAAATAGCAGTTATTAACAAAATCCTATTGGAATCAACTCCTAATTGCTTTAATTTAATTAAAGTTTCTAATGTTGCCGATTTTGTAGTTATTTGTTCCGAATAAAAAATAACTCCTTCATTTGATTCAATAGTTTTAGGAAGTTCTCCTAATGCAAGAGTTGCATTAGGAATTACCTCTTTAGATCCAAACCAAAGAGATAACCCTTCGGGCAACATTGCGAGCACTTTTATTGGATAATCGTTATTAATAAAGAATCCATCTGCGTTTCCATTATCAGTATTTATTATCTCTTTTTTATATGGCAGCCAACTACGTAATGCTTCATATGTAAGCCATTTTCCTAATTGTTCATATCCTGTTGAGTACAAAATATTTGGAGTATTTTTTTCTCGCAATATTGAAAGCCAATGTTTTATTAATGGATGAGGAGGAACAATAACCTTTAGTGACATTGCCATATATTTTCCTTTAAGATACTCTTACAAACTTTAAATACTTAAGTTCTAAAATACAGTCTTATTATGATTAAATCAATTGTTTTCCCTTCACTAAAAAATGCATTAATTGCACTATTGCTTGTTGGAATTATATTTTTTAATTCTGTAAATTCTGCATTGGCTAAAAGACCTCCTGAGATTAGAAACCAACAAGACCTTAATTTAGAGCCAGATATGCATGGTCAAAATTTAAGCGGTAACGAATATGTTAAGTTTGATTTGAATGGGTTTAATTTCAGTGAAAGTAATTTAGAAGGAGCGGTTTTCAATAATAGTAAATTGCAAAACTCAAAGTTTAATGGAGCCAATTTAAGAGATGCACTGGCTTATGCAACAGACTTTACAGATGCAGATCTTTCGGATGTTAATTTTACAAATGCTTTGTTAATGGAGAGTAATTTTGAGGGAGCAAAAATAGATGGTGCAGATTTTACTGATGCTGTTCTTAGTCGAACACAACAAAAACAATTATGTGCTATTGCTAAAGGCACAAATAGTTCCACAGGAGAGAGTACAGAATATAGTCTGGGTTGTTAATTATTGAGGATGAAAAGAAAAATACCAGTAATAGTTGTTTCAGGTTTTCTTGGTTCAGGTAAAACAACTTTTCTTAGATATTTGTTAAAGGAGAGTAATAAAAAATTCGGCTTAATAATCAATGAATTTGGTGATGTTGGAATTGACGGTGATTTAATTAAAAGTTGCGATAGATGTGATGAAACTGAAGAAGAATGCGTAATCGAATTAAATAATGGATGTTTATGTTGTACTGTTCAAGATGATTTTGTTCCGTCAATAAAAGCTCTCCTAGAATTTAATCCTCCTATCGAATCAATAATTATCGAAACAAGTGGCTTGGCACTGCCAATTCCCTTAATTCAAGCACTTAACTGGCCTGAGATTAGGTCTTCCATCTACCTTGAAGTTGTTGTTGGTATAGTTAATGGAGAATCAATGCTTAACGGTTCACCAATTAACGATTTAAATAAAATAACAAAACAATATAATGAAACAGATAAAATTGATCACAACGCTACTATAGATGAACTTTTTGAGGAGCAACTAGAAGTTTCTGATATCGTTTTAGTCTCTAGATCAGATATCTTAAATGATGATCAGTTTGACGTTGTAAAAAATGAAATTCAAGGAAGTCTAAACTCATCTAAACCAGTCCTTAAATCAAAGAATGGCAAAATTGATTTAAATTTTCTATTTGATTTAAATTTTAAAAAAGAGACTTATAAAGAATTTTTAACTGAAGAACATGACCATAATCATGTCGAGCTTGTATCAGATTCATTTAAATTAAATTATTTCCTTGAAAAAAATGACTTTGAAAAGGAGATGTCAAAAATCTTGAATGAATTAAACATTCTTCGAATTAAAGGACGTATTTGGATACCAAATAAATCATTGCCTTTACAAATACAAATTGTTGGAAAGAAAATTAATACTTGGTTTGAAGAAGCTCCAAACAATTGTTGGAGACCAAATAATAATGCTGGGCTTGAATTAGTAATAATTTCCTTTGATGAAAAATCTATAAAAACTTTCAATAGAAAAATTAAAGAGAAATTTAAGATTTTAAGTGATCCAAAAATAGCAATTTGACTTTATAGTTATCGCTCGAGATACTTACTTCAGTAGATAGTCCAAGATGGAAAATCCAAAAATTGCTTTAAAACAATTAATCTCTGATGACGTTACTTCAATTGATAAAATAAAATGTTCAAAATGTGGAGGGGCAGGAAATTTTAAAACACATGAAAATTCAAGAAGAACTTGCTTAGTTTGTTTTGGTAGAGGCTACATAAATATTTAATAAATCAGAGAACTTTAAAGTAAAAAAAATATTTGTTTATTAATCAATAGTACTTTTTATAAAAATTTAAACTAATCTTCTAGTAGAAATTAATTTTTAATTGGACCAATTTGCTGTAAAAGTTTTTGTAAGACTAAGACCCTCAGTTTTAGATCCAGCAGGGGAAGCGACTAAATCTGCTTCTATAAAACTTGGAGCCGAGGGAATAAAATCATTACGTATAGGAAAAATGATTGAGGTGAAAATAGAAGGTAATGGTGAAAACGAAGTAAGAGAAAAAATTGATTTATTGTGTGATAGGTTATTTGCAAATACTGTTATTGAAGACTATGAGTATTCATTAGAAAAATTATAAGATGGATAATTTTACTGTAGGAGTTGTTGTCTTCCCTGGTTCTAATTGTGATCGTGATGTCTCATGGGCATTGGAAGGTTGTCTAGACATAAGAACAAAATACTTGTGGCATGAGTCTTCAGATTTAAGTGATGTAGATGCAATAGTTTTACCTGGAGGATTTAGCTATGGCGATTATTTAAGATGCGGAGCAATTGCGAGATTCTCTCCATTAATAAATGCCTTGGATGAGTTTGTTAAAAGCGGGAAAAGAGTTTTAGGAATCTGTAATGGGTTTCAAATATTGACAGAATCAGGGTTTTTGCCCGGTGCTCTTGTTACAAATAAAAATCTTAATTTTATCTGTGATGACGTTGAACTGGATATTGTTTCTTCAAAAGGAGGTTGGTTTAATAATGGAGATGAAAAACAAACTATTAAGTTGCCAATAGCACATGGGGAAGGAAGATATCATTGTGATTCTGATACTTTAAAAAAACTAGTAGATAATGAATTGATCGCTTTGAGATATAAAAATAATCCTAATGGATCCTCATTTGATATCGCAGGCATAACTAATGAAAAGGGAAATGTTCTAGGTTTAATGCCTCATCCAGAGCGAGCATGTGACGAGACAATTGGTGGGACTGATGGTCTCTTTACATTAAAATCTTTAGTATTGAAATAAAAAAAGACCTTCTATTTTTGAGGTCTTTTTTTGTTTGATTCCGTTATTTATTAAACAGTAGCTTTTACTTTGGGATCTAAATCACCTTTAGCGTAAAGATCAGCAAAATAGTTAGTGCTGTTTTGTTTGATCTTACTTGCTTGACCTTCGCACCAGAACTGCTTGTATCTGTCAAGACAAACTTGCTTCATGTATTTTCTAGCAGGTTTGTTGAAATGTCTTGGGTCAAAGTTTGCCTTGTCAGCAAATGCTGCCTCTCTAACCGCGGCAGTGAAAGCAAGTCTGTTATCAGTATCAATGTTGACTTTCCTAACTCCATTTCTTATTCCTTCTTGAATCTCTTCGACAGGAACACCATATGTTTGAGGAATCTCACCACCATATTTGTTAATGATATCTAACCATTCCTGAGGCACTGAACTAGATCCATGCATTACAAGATGTGTATTTGGTAGTGCTTTATGAATTTCAGCAATTCTGCTTATTGCAAGAACTTCTCCTGTTGGCTTCCTTGTGAATTTATATGCACCATGACTTGTACCTATAGCAATTGCTAATGCATCAACTTTTGTTTTAGCAACAAAATCTGCCGCTTCTTCAGGATCAGTCAAAAGCATATCTGTAGAAAGTTCACCTTCAAATCCATGTCCATCTTCTGCCTCACCTTTCCCTGTTTCTAATGAACCTAAGCAACCTAATTCTCCTTCAACACTAACTCCAACTGAATGAGCAAAATCTACTACTTTTTTAGTAACTGCAACATTATATTCGTAACTAGCGGGTGTCTTTGCATCTGCCTCTAGAGAACCATCCATCATCACTGATGTGAAACCATTTATTGCTGCTGAATAACATGTTGATGGCTCATTTCCATGGTCTTGGTGCATTACCACTGGAATATTAGGATATGTTTCTGTAGCAGCAAGAATTAGATGACGTAGGAAAATTTCTCCTGCATAATTTCTTGCCCCTCTTGAAGCTTGTAGGATTACAGGACTATCAGTTTCATATGCTGCTTCCATAATTGCTTGAACTTGCTCAAGGTTATTAACATTGAAAGCTGGAATACCGTATTCATTCTCAGCAGCGTGATCTAAAAGTAGTCTTAGTGGAACGAGGGCCATAATTAAAATAAGTTAAATGCTTTATAAAGCATATGTTTCCGAGAGTTTAGTATAAATAGGTATCAAATGTCACGTCATAAGATATACAAAATACTAAATTCAAGAAACTAATTTTATGACCCAGAGTATATTTTTAGGTTTTTTAGTTAGTAAGTGTAGCCTGCCACAAACAATTGCTCATCAGATGAAGGTTGAGATCCTGCTACATAGGCACCTTTTGAAGCTTCAGAGTTTGCCTGGGCTCTTGCTATTAATGCTTTTTGACCCCCTTCAACGTCGCTTCCTTTCCAGGCCTTTAAGCATGAGTGCTGTAATGCTCTTCCATAAGAGAATGAAACATTCCATAAAGCCTTCCTGTAAAGAGTGTTCATATTATTTAAATAGACAGAAGCAGCTTCTTCGCTTAACCCTCCTGATAAGAAAACTATTCCAGGAACAGATGCAGGAACGCATCTTTCCATAGTTCTTATTGTCATTTCAGCAACTTTCATTGGATCAGCCTTTGTTGGACAATCTGCTCCATTAACAGTCATAGAAGGCTTTAATAGAGTTCCTTCTAGAAAAACTCCATTTGCTTGACAGGCAATATAAACCTGTTTTATTACCTCTTCTTGGACTTCAGCAGTTTTTTCAATAGTATGGTCGCCGTCCATTAATATTTCAGGTTCAATTATTGGTACCAGACCAGATTCTTGAACGGATCTTGCATACCTTGCTAATCCCCATGCATTTTCTTGAATTGATAGTTTTGAAGGACATCCATCATTTGTAATTTGCAGAACTGCTCTCCACTTTGCAAATCTTGCACCCTGTTCATAATATTTTGCTGCTCTTTCAACTAACCCATCTAGGCCAGAGCAAAAAGTTTCTAGATCTCCTCCTCCAGGAAGTGGATTTAGACCTTTATCGACCTTTATACCTGGAATAATACCTAAATCATTTAATTTCTTAACCATTGACTCCCCATCTTTGTGATTCTGATAAAGAGTTTCTTCGAAGAGGATTGCACCACTTATATACTTCCCAAGACCTTCTGTAGTAAAAAGCATTCCTCTATATGCCTTCCTATTGTCTTCAGTATTCTCAACGCCAATTCCAGCGAGTCTTTTACCTACTGTTTTAGTTGATTCATCTACCGCTAATATCCCTTTTCCTTTAGAAGCTAATAATTGAGCATTCTCTTTAAGCTCATTTTTGTAATAATTTAAAGCCATTCTTTAATAATTCAGTTCAATTGATTTTTCCAGAATATGAAAAAAAAATAAAATTAATCCAATACTTTATCGGGTGATAATTGCTACTTATAAATGTATAGCTTTAAATTTTGATTCTTAATCCGCTTTTCGAAGATTCTCTTATGGCTTCGCAAACTTTATGACTTGCAAGCCCCTCGCATAATCCTGGAATGATAGGTGTTTGATTAAAAATACTCTCAGCCCACAAATTTTGAATTCTTAAAACTGGAGCTATTCTTCCATCAGTCCATGTTTTTTCAAAATTAAACCTTGAATCTGCAGTTAGATTTTGTATTTTATTTTCATTGTTTGAATATTTCAAATTAAAACCATGGACATAATCTTTTTGGTTTTCGCTTTTAAGAACAAGTGAACCTTCGCTCCCATATATTTCTAAACTAAAACCCCTACCATTTTTAGAAATCGATGATAGAGATACCTGACATGGAATAAGATTGGAACTATAGTTTGATATTTCTAAATTAGCCAGACAAACATCCTCGCTAGTAACATCATTAAAATCAGATGAATTAGCTAAAGGTCTTTTTTTGATTGATGTAGTTAATTTGCCAGATACATTTATTAATTCTCCAAAAAACCAATTCAACATGTCGAATGCATGAGTACCTAAGGCGCCAATAACTCCTCCCCCTTTTTCTTCTAAAGAATACCAATTCCAAGCTCTTTTAGGGTCGGATCTGCTACCCATTAACCAATCTAATTTGACTAAATATATTTCTCCTAAAATATTTTCATCAATAAGTTTTTTTGTCTGAAGAAAAAGGGGTACTGCTCTATATTCGAAATCAACACATACGCTTAAGTTATTAATTAAAGAGATCCTCTGAAGCTCTTCTATTTCAGAAGACGATATTGAAACAGGTTTTTCTAACAGCAAATTTTTATTATTCTCAAGAGCTTGTTTTGCTAATTTAAATCTTGATTCAGGGGGAGTAGCAATAATAATCCCATCAATTTCTTGAGATTTAACTAACTCTTCCCAATCATAAAAAAACTCTAATCCAGTTTCTTTTTCTAGAATTGATTTTTGTTTTTTGTCAAAATGATAAATAGCAACTGGCGTTAAATAATTAGACTCTTTTAACGCTTCTAAATGTACTTTTTTACCAAACCCTAGTCCAGCGGTTGCTATTTTTAATTTTTTATTTTTAGAATTCATTATTATTTGTTTATAAATTCTGAACAGCTATTTTCAATAACTACATCTATTAGTTCATCATTATTGGAAGTTTGCCATTTTGAATTGAATTGAGGAATTCCATTTATTGAAGTATCTTTAAACTTTTTTTCATCACAATTAATTCTCATTACATAAAGTGATAACTCTCCATCATCATCAGAATTAGTTGGATTTTTAAAGAACTTTGTTAAGACAGTGATTTCACCATTTGAAAGCGGCTTAATACTGCCTTTATCAAGCCATTCTTTCCCTTCATTATTCTCTTTTAGGAGGACCCAGTCAACATTTCCTATTCCATAAGAATATGGCGCAAAATTTAAAATAAAAAATAAAAGACTTAAAGAAAAATAAAAGATATTTGAAATAATTCTCATTTTATATATTTGTTTTTGTGAGTTCTTTTACACCATGAATTTTTAAAATTTTAGTCAGAGTATCCTTTAGATCTTTCCTTTTAACAATTACATCAACAAAACCATGCTCAAGTAGATATTCAGCTGTTTGAAAATTATCGGGTAATTTTTCTCTTAATGTTTGTTCTATAACCCTTCTCCCAGCAAATCCAATAAGAGCTTTTGGTTCCGCCAAAATTAAATCACCTAACATTGCAAAGCTTGCTGTTACCCCACCAGTGGTTGGATGAGTTAATAAGGGCATATATAGAAGATTTTTTTCTTTATGTTTTTTTAGTGCTCCAGATATTTTTGCCATTTGCATGAGACTTAACATTCCTTCTTGCATCCTTGCTCCTCCTGATGCGCAAACAATGAGAATTGGAAAATTTTCTAATGTTGCTCTCTCAATTATCCTCGTAATTTTTTCACCGACTACTGACCCCATGGATCCTCCCATAAATCTAAAATCCATAACAGCTAATGCTAAAGGCATCGAATTTACAGAACAGATACCTGTTATGACTCCATCTCTTAAACCTGTACCTGCTTGACTTTCTTTAATTCGATCAGCATATGACCTTCTATCCTTAAAACCTAAAGGATCTGTAGGACTTAGTGAACTATCAAATTCTTCGAATGAATTTTTGTCAGAAATTATATTTATTCTTTCATCGCTATTAATCCTATTGTGATGTCCACAATTACTACAAACATTTAAATTTGAAATTAGGTCTTTTCTATAGGCTACTTGCGAACATTCTGAACATTTAACCCACAAACCATCTCCTTCATCAGTATCTTGCGAAACTTTCCCAACAAATTGATCTTTACGCCTTGCGGCAAACCAGTCGATTAATGACACAATGTTACCTGTTTTTTTCTATTTAAATCTAAACAAGGTACTTTTATCAAGAAAGATATATAAAAATTTGAGATCCTCTAGATTAGAAACTCTCCAAAAAAATAAAATGATTTG
>CACBAW010000026.1 GCA_902537275.1 uncultured Synechococcaceae cyanobacterium | reverse complement strand
AAAATCTGGGGAGCTGATGCAGTTCTTCATTTTGGAACTCACGGATCACTAGAATTTATGCCTGGAAAACAGATGGGCATGAGTGAAACATGCTATCCGGATTCTCTCATTGGATCATTACCTAATTTGTATTACTATGCTGCTAATAATCCCTCTGAAGCAACAATCGCGAAAAGAAGAGGTTACGCCTCAACCATTAGCTATCTAACTCCTCCAGCAGAAAATGCAGGACTCTACAAAGGACTTAAAGAATTAAGCGAACTTGTTGGTTCTTATCAACAATTAAGAGAAAATAGCAGGGGTATTCAAATAGTTAATGCAATAGTCGAGACTTCTAAACAATGTAATCTTGACAAAGATGTTGAGCTCCCTTCAAAAGATGTAGAAGAACTCTCAATTGATGAAAGAGATTTATTTGTTGGTAATATCTATAAACAGTTGATGGAAATTGAAAGTAGATTATTACCTTGCGGTCTTCATACTATTGGAGAAGCTCCAACAGCAGAAGAAGCAGTCGCAACTCTTGTAAATATTGCATCATTAGAGAGAGAGCAAGAGGGATTAAGATCTCTTCCTGGATTGCTAGCTGAATCCATGGGGTTGAATATTGATCAAATTTATGATGGTAATAATAAAGGTGAACTCAAATTTGTAGAGCTAAATGAAAAAATCATAAAGACCGCAAGAGAGTCTATTTTTGCGATGGTCAACTCTTTAAAAATTGTTGATGGCAGAGTTTATTTAGAAAAATCACTTCTTTCCAAATTGTTTGACTTCCTTAAAATATTTGGTTTGAATTTACCTACTCCTTGGCTAAGGGTCTGTAACTTAAATGGATTTAATGAAGTTAACCAGAAGGAATTAAATAAATTATTTGATTACTTACTTTTCTGTTTGGAACAGGTATGTGCTGATAAAGAAATGGATAGCCTCATTAAAGCATTAGATGGAAATTATGTTTTACCTGGACCAGGGGGAGACCCTATACGAAATCCAGGTGTTTTACCCAGTGGTAAAAATATCCATGCACTTGATCCACAATCAATCCCTACTACAGCAGCAGTAGCTGCTGCAAAGTCGGTTGTTGACAAATTAATTGAGAGACAAAAGGAAGAGCAAGGGACCTGGCCTGAAACAATTGCCTGTGTTTTATGGGGTACTGATAACATCAAAACTTATGGAGAATCACTTGCTCAAATCTTATGGTTTGTTGGTGTAAAACCAAAACCAGATTCTGTTGGAAGAATCAACAAATTAGAATTAATCCCTTTAGAAGAATTAGGTAGGCCAAGAATAGATGTAGTCGTTAACTGCTCAGGAGTTTTTAGAGATTTATTCATAAATCAGATGGCATTAATAGATCAGGCGGTCAAATTAGCGGCTGAGGCTGATGAACCATTGGAATCAAATTTTGTAAGAAAACATTCACTAGAACAAGCAGAAAAAGAAGGTACCTCTATCAGAGAAGCTTCAGCAAGAGTATTCTCTAACGCAAGTGGAAGCTACAGTTCAAATGTTAATTTAGCTGTAGAAAACTCAACTTGGGAGGAAGAAAATGAATTACAAGAAATGTATTTATCACGCAAAACATATGCTTTTAATGCTGATAATCCTGGTGAGATGAATCAAAAAAGAGAGGTATTTGAGTCAGTAATGAAAACAGCAGATGTTACATTTCAAAACCTTGATTCCTCAGAGATTTCATTAACAGATGTAAGTCATTATTTTGATTCAGATCCAACAAAATTGATTAAGACACTTAGAGATGACGGAAAAGAACCAAGTAGCTACATAGCAGACACTACTACTTCTAATGCTCAAGTTAGAACACTTGGAGAAACTATCAGATTAGACTCAAGGACAAAACTTTTAAATCCTAAGTGGTATGAAGGTATGCTTAAATCTGGTTATGAAGGAGTTAGAGAACTTTCTAACAGACTTAATTACACTCTTGGTTGGAGTGCGACAAGTGGTCAAGTAGATAATTTTGTATATGAAGAAACTAATGAAACATTTATAAATGACGAAGAGATGAGGAAAAGATTAATGGATCTTAATCCTAATAGTTTTAGAAGAATTGTTGGAACATTGCTAGAAGTCAATGGCAGGGGATATTGGGAAACTTCAGATGAGAATATAGAACAGTTGAAAGAACTTTACCAAGAGGTAGAGGATAAAATCGAAGGCGTTAAAGAATAATAAAATTATTATTTTCTGTAAATCCTATCAGCTACTTTCAAGATTTGATTATTTAGCTTAACGTTGTGAACCCTCACAATGTCAATATTAAATTGAGAACAAAGACAACTTATTGCAAGAGTTCCTATATCCCTTTCTTTTGGATTTTTCTCATTCAAAATTTCTCCTATAAATCTCTTCCTAGATGCACCTATCAAAATTGGCAAATTCCATTTTTTAAATACATCTAAGTTTCTCAAGATTTCCAAATTATGAATCATATCCTTTGAAAAACCAATTCCAGGATCCACTATTATATTTCTTTCAGATATATTTTTTTCTAAAGCATTCTTGATTAAATTATCAAGCGAGCACTTAACATCACTCAATACATTCTGGTAATTGGAGAGTTGATTCATATTTTGGCTATTACCACGACTATGAGTTATGACAAATGGACAGTTGAATTTTGATACAACATCCAAAATTTTTACATCTCTTCTTCCCCCCGTGACATCATTTATCCAATTAGCGCCATTTAAAAGAGCTTCGTAAGCCACTTCAGAATTAAAAGTATCAATAGAAATTAAAACATCTGGATATTCGGATTTTATTAATTTTAGATATGGGATTAATCTCATTATTTCTATATTAGATCCAACTTCTTCAGCCCCAGGTCTGGTACTTTGAGCACCAAGATCAATAACATCAACACCATTACTCAAGAAATGATTTACTTGATCTAAAACTTTTTTTGAAGAGTTTAATTCCCCACCATCACTAAATGAATCAGGAGTCAAATTAATAACTCCCATAATTGAAGTTTTTTGGCCCCACCCTTTTGGCCATGGATTTTTCTTATTTATAATTTGCAATTCTCGCAAAACTATTCGGATCTAATGAAGCCCCTCCAACTAACACCCCATCTATATCACTCATTGACATGATTTCATCGATATTATTGGGTTTAACAGATCCTCCATATTGAATAATTACATCATCAAAACCTATTAATTTCCGAATCAAAGAACATATCTTATTAGCGTCTTCAGCCTCACATGTTTTACCAGTGCCAATAGCCCATATTGGTTCATAGGCCACAATTAAATTAGATGGATCTGTATTTTCTAATCCTTGTTCAACCTGTCTAGTAATAACTCTATCAGCTTCTCCTCTCTCTCTTTGTTCTAATGTTTCTCCTACACAAACTATTGGAGTAAGTCCACTAGATTGAGCAAAAACTGCTCTTTTATTAATTTGTTCATCACTTTCACTAAAATATTTCCTTGGTTCACTATGTCCAACGATTGCATATGAGACACCATGTTCAAGAAGCATTTTTGGAGATATTTCTGCTGTAAATGCTCCTTGATCTTCCCAATGAATATTTTGACTAGAAATATCTAAATAATCAAAATTAGAATGATCAGAAAAGGTTGAAATAGCTGTAAAAGGAGGAGCAATAACAACTTTACGATCGTCTTTTATGTTTTTTATTAAAGGAATAAACTCTTTTAAATAAGATTTAGCTTGAGCACAAGTCATGTGCATTTTCCAATTACCAGCAATTACAGATTTTCTCAAAATACTATCTCCAAGAAAAACATACTAATACAAAGTGAGTTGAATAAGCTAACTATTCAAAAATTAATTCATTTTTTAGAAATATTACTATGTCTCCCTTGTTTAATTTTCTTCCTCTCCTAGTCTCAATTAAACCATTAACCTTAACAGAACCGGATTTAATAAAAATTTTTGCTTCGCCACCAGAAGATACCAAATTTTTCCATTTTAAGAATTGATCCAATTTCATTGTTTTTTATACCCAAACATATTGATAAAGTAGGATAAACAACTAAATATATAATATCTTGAGACTAATACCACCAATCAGACCATATTCAAATAGGTTTATCAAAGGTTTTATATGCATGCTTATTTACGTAGCTTGTTGGCCTTTATTAGCTTATTTAGCTGGAAACTTAATCCCAGCAATTGGGTCAGGTGATCTCTCAAAAGTTTCTAGCATAATAATTAAGTCTTTATTTGTATTTTTAGTTCAAAAAACTGCCCAATTTGGACAGGATGTATTTATAGCAAAACCATCTTTAGAAATTAGTGAAGTAATGAGAGGAAATTTATTTAGCAGAATTCAAAAAATAAAGTTGAATTCTGTTGAAAATATTTCAGCCGGTGACATCACATATAGACTTACAGAAGATGCCGACAGGGTAAGCGAAGTTATTTATAAAACAGCTCAAGATACTGTTCCATGCACTTTGCAGTTGTTAGCTGTAATAATCTATATGTTTTATTTAGATTGGTCACTAACAGTATCAACCTTCGTTTTAGCACCATTGATTATTCTTTCCGTTAACAGTTTTGGAAGAAGAGTTTTAATAGCATCCGAAAAAAGTCAAGAATCAACAAGTAATTTAGCAGGTTTAATAGGTGAATCTATAAATGGAATGTCAACGATAAGATCTTTTGCTGCAGAAAATTGGATTGAGAAAAGATTTTATAAAAGGTTAAGTACACATAAAAAAGCAAAATATAAAACATTAAAACTTCTTGCATTTCAACATCCAGTTGTAGGATTTGTTGAAGCATTTGGAATATTAGCAATATTAGGTTTAGGAGCCGCAAGAATCAATCTAGGCCTTCTAACAAGCGAAGAATTTAGTAGTTTTTTTGCAGCAATATTGATGCTTATTGATCCTATAAGCCACATAAGTACAAATTTTAATGACTATAAACAAGCAGAAGCATCCATAAAAAGGTTGAAAAACATAAATCAAGAACCTGTCGAAGATGATAAAGAAAATTTACGAAGGATATCGAATTTTGAAGGCAAAATAAGTTTCAAGAAAGTTAATTTTGCGTACAAAAAAGATAATCAAGTACTTAAAAATATCAATTTAGAAATTAAAAAAGGGGAAGTCACAGCCTTCGTAGGAGCCTCTGGAACTGGTAAAAGTACAATGTTGGCTCTGATATTAAAGTTTATAACTCCAGATAATGGAGACATTTTTATAGATGATAAAAATCTCAAAATATTAAATACAAAAGATATTAGAAAAAACATTGCATTAGTTCAACAACAGCCTTTTTTGTTTTCAGGAACAATTATTGATGTAATAAGAATGGGCAGAAATTTCACCAAAGAAGAAGTTATAGAATCAGCAAGAAAAGCAAACGCTCACAACTTCATTCAAAAGCTTCCTGAGAAATATGAAACTGAAATAACTGAAAGAGGATCAAATTTCTCAGGTGGTCAGATCCAGAGGATAGCAATTGCAAGAGCAATACTTGGGAACCCATCAATTCTTCTTTTAGATGAGGCCACAAGTGCTTTAGATGCAGAATCAGAATCTGAAGTACAAAAAGGACTTAATAGAGCTATGAAAGATAGAACAGTTATTGTAATTGCTCATAGATTAGCTACTACTCAAGAGGCCAATGAAATAGTTGTTTTCGATAAAGGTGAAATTATTGAAGTAGGGAAACACATTGATTTAATAAATAAACCTGGAATTTATAAAGAATTATGTGAAAAACAATTGATTAAAAAATTATAGTTCTATTTTATTTATTAAAAAAGTAAATCCATGAGCGAAAACACAAATGACGCTGCAAATCCAGTTTTAACTTTTGAAGGCAAAAAATACTTAATAAATGAACTTTCTAATGAAATAAAAGAATCTATAAAAGTACTACAAATAGCGGAGACACAACTTAAGATGCATCAAGATACACTCAAATTACTTTCGATTAGTCGAAACTCTTTAGTTAATCAATTAAGAGAAAAACTAAAAAACTTAGAATAAAATCTTAACTATTATGGATTTCCTGTAGAGAGTAAGTATTAATTTTATTGTGTTGCAAAGCTTTGATCGCCTTAATGGCTGCCTTCGCTCCAGGAATAGTTGTAAAAGTTGGAATATTATATTCTAAAGCGGCACGTCTTAAATATGCATCATCATGAAGAGCCTGTGAGCCAATTGGAGTATTAATTATTAATTGAACAAGTTTCGAACGAATTAGGTCCTCAATATTTGGTCTTCCTTCATGAACTTTTAGCACTTCTTCAACTTGAATACCTAAATTCACCAAATAGGAAGCTGTACCCTTTGTTGCGATCAATTTAAATCCTAAAGTCAAAAGTTCTCGAGCAACTTCCTCAAGATTTTTTTTATCTAAATCATTTGTAGACAAAAAAGCTACTCCCTCTGAAGGAACACCATTACCTGCCGCCAATTCCGACTTAGCATAAGCAATTCCAAAATCTTTAGCTAAACCCATTACTTCTCCAGTAGATCTCATTTCAGGGCCAAGTAATGTATCAGATCCGGGGAATCTTTTAAAAGGTAAAACAGCCTCTTTTACTGCCTGAAATTTTGGAGTAAATTCTTCTGTGAAATTAAGATCTTTTAATGTAAATCCTTGCATTAACTGAGTAGCTAATTTTGCTACTGGTTTGCCTATGGCTTTTGAAACGAATGGAACTGTCCTGGATGCTCTTGGATTTGCTTCAAGAATAAATAATTTATCCTCACTATTATTTATATTTATTACTGCAAATTGCAAATTAATTAAACCAACAACATTTAATCTTTTTGCAATTAATTTAGTCCAGTTCCTTACATTCTCTATTGTGGATGTTGAAAGAGAAATGGAAGGTAAGCAACAAGCTGAATCTCCTGAATGTATTCCTGCAGGTTCCACATGTTCCATTAGGCCAGCAATTACAACCGACCCCTCCGAATCGCATAAAGCATCCACATCTATTTCAATTGCATTATTCAAATATTGATCAAGAAGGATTGGATGATCAGGCGATACCTTCACTGCTTCAGAGATGTATCTCATTAATTCATTCTCATCTTTAACAATTTCCATTGCCCTTCCACCCAAAACATAAGAAGGTCTTACAACCAAGGGGAATCCTATATTTTTTGCTACGATTTCTGCTTCATTTTGATTACGTGCAATACCGTTTAAAGGTTGTCTAATACTTAATTCTTCAAGAATTTTTGTAAATTCCTCTCTATCTTCTGCTAAATCGATAGATATTGGAGAAGTCCCAAGAATTTTTGATCCAGTTCTGACCCCATCATTAGATTTGAGCCATTCAAATAAAGATAACGATAATTTTAGTGGAGTTTGACCTCCAAATTGAACAATCAAACCAAAAGGATTTTCAGCTTCTATTATGTTGAGCACATCCTCTAAAGTTACAGGCTCAAAATATAAAATATCGCTAGTATCATAGTCTGTAGATACAGTTTCAGGGTTACTATTAACCATTATTGTTTTATAACCATTTGTAGAAGCTTGATATGATGCATGACAACAACAGTAATCAAATTCAATTCCCTGTCCAATTCTGTTTGGACCTCCTCCTAAAATCATAATTTTTTTTGATTTACTATTTTCTGAAATCTCGCTATCAAAAATTCTAGAATTACAATTAATGAAAGATTCTTCGTAAGTTGAATAATGGTAAGGAGTTGAGGATGAGAATTCTGCTGAACAAGTATCAACAGTTTTATAAATTGGAATTATATTAAGTTTTTTTCTATATCTTCTTACTTCAAAAAATTCAGAATTAGTTAACTTTGCTATCTGTTGATCTGAAAACCCTAGTTGTTTAGCATGTAACATCAAATCCCTATCTAGATTACAAAGCTCCTTATCTTTCAAAAAATTAATTTCAAAATTAAAGATATTACGTAATTTTTCAATAAACCATAAATCTATATTTGTAACTTCTTGAATGTAAGTATTAGTTTTCCCAAGCTGCATAGCTTTTTTAATTAGGAGAATTCTTTCAGATGTAGGATTTCTTAAAGTATTTTTAATTTGACTCTCATTTTTAAATTCGTCTTTTGAATCACATTCCCATCCAAACACACCTACTTCTAATGACCTTAATGCTTTCTGAAATGATTCTTCAAAAGAACGACCTATTGCCATTGACTCACCAACAGATTTCATTGCAGTGCTTAAAGTATTAGAAGAACCTTTAAACTTTTCAAAGGCAAATCTTGGGATCTTAGTAACTACGTAATCAATTGATGGCTCAAAACATGCAGGTGTTTTTTTTGTAATGTCATTAATAATTTCATCAAGTGTGTAGCCAACTGATAATAAAGCTGCAATCTTAGCTATGGGGAATCCAGTTGCTTTACTTGCTAAAGCAGAGGATCTACTCACACGAGGATTCATTTCAATGACAATTACTTCTCCATTAGATGGATTTATAGCAAATTGAATATTACTCCCTCCTGTTTCAACACCTACCTCTCTAATGATTTTCAATGACAAATCCCTTAATCTCTGATACTCCTTATCTGTTAAAGTTTGAGCAGGAGCTACAGTAATAGAATCTCCAGTGTGGACTCCCATTGGGTCTAAATTTTCAATACTGCAAACTATTACTACATTGTCAGCAGTGTCTCTCATTACCTCTAGTTCAAACTCTTTCCATCCAATAAGTGATTTCTCTATCAATATTTGATTACTTGGACTTTCCTCTAAACCTGATTTACACAACTCGACAAATTCTTCAAGATTAAAAGCAATACCACCACCTACTCCACCTAATGTAAATGCAGGCCTAATAATGAGAGGATAAGAACTAATTTTTTTGGATACTTCCATAGCTTCGTCCAGATTAGATGCGATGCCAGAAGGACAAACATTTATATTTATTTTCTCCATCGATTCTTTAAACAATTTTCTATCTTCAGCTTTATTAATAGCTCTTAAATCAGCACCAATTAATTCAATATTATGTTGCTTTAAAAAATTTGACTCTGATAATTGAACCGCAAGATTCAAAGCGGTTTGCCCCCCCCATAGTGGGAAGAATCGCATCAGGTTTTTCTTTTAAAATGATCTGAGAAACAATTTCAGGAGTCAATGGTTCAATATATGTTTTGCTTGCGACTTCAGGATCAGTCATTATTGATGCTGGATTTGAATTTATTAAGATAATTTCATAACCAGCATTTCTTAAAGCTTTGCAAGCTTGAGTGCCAGAGTAATCAAATTCGCATGCTTGCCCAATAACAATCGGTCCCGACCCTAGAATAAGAATTTTCTTTAGATCACCTCTTTGAGGCATAATTTAAACCCTTCTTTTCTCACATGCTACTTATAAATCATCAGATGTTAATGAACTTACTTGAAAAGCAACATTTGTTTCTATAGTATTGAAAGAAAATAATATTTTATGAGCGAACTTCAGCGACTTAAAAATTTATTGCCTCCAGAGAATGAAAGTTGGGTATTTGTTGAAGCTGCTGCGGCTATAGACCCACCTTTAATAACACTTGAGGAAATAGGTCGTGACGAAGTGGAAATTCAAATAGATTTAGATGAATGGGATAACTTTGCTATTGACCACAGAAATCTATTATTTTGGCACGAGGTTGGGAAAATTCAAAATGACACTATTCCCAGAGATGGATGGGAAATGGCTGCTCTCGCTATAGGTCTTGGAGGTGCTATAGGAGAGTTGTGGGTACAAGATGGCTTACTTTTATTACTTGCTCTTGGTTTATCAAGTTTTGCAGGCTATAGATTATATTTAAAAAATAATTCTGAAAAAAAACTTCAAGATGCCATTTACGCAGACTCAAGAGCTATAGATCTTGCTTGTAGATTTGGATACAGCATTCCAAATGCTTATAAAAGTCTTGGAGGAGCATTAAAGGAGTTAATAGATAAGACACGAAAAAAGAAAAAAAGAAGTTTCTTTGAAGATAGATTAGATGCCTTAAGAAAAAGTGCAGAAAAAGCAAGATCAGAATTATCTCAGCAAGAAGGTTCAGAAAAATCAGTTTCAAGCGAAAATGTTTATGGACAATAAAAGTTTGGTTCTAATGGCAGCTAAAGCATGTGATGAAAAAAAGGCAAAAGATATAAAACTTATAAAAATTGACAAAGTATCTTTTATAAGTGAATGGATTTTGATCGCAGAAGGATTATCTGATGTACAAGTCAGATCTATAACTAACTCTGTAGAGGGAGAACTTAGAGAGAAGGCTAAAGTTGAACCAATACGAAAAGAAGGTGTTAACGAAGCGAAATGGGCTTTACTTGATTATGGTGATTTGATAGTAAATATTTTTCAACCAGAAATAAGAAAATATTATGACCTTGAATCATTCTGGAGTAATGGAGATAATCTTATATTTCCATAGTATTTTATGAATGAATCTAAGTGCCCTGTCCCTAGAGATCAACAACCAACAAATGAATTCATAGAATTATCAAAATCTAGAATTTTTTCTTGGCCAAAAACAAAAAAGTCACTAATTCTTATTTTAGTAAAATTCTGGCTGGGAGCTTTTGTTCTATTTCTTATCATTTCTTCAGGAAGTGTATATTTTAAAACATCCCCATCAAGATATATATTACTAAGTTTTTTTAGCAGCTTATCAATACCTCTTTTAATTTCAATAAGATTATATTTAGGCTGGAAACATATATTTAATAGATTGATATCTGAAAAAGTTGAATACGAGGAATCCGGTTGGTACGACGGCCAAGTATGGGAAAAGCCATTAGTTTTAAAAGAAAAAGAATCGCTTATTGCCTCAATTGAGGTAAAGCCTATTTTAAAAAATTTAATTCAAATTTTTTCTATTATCTCAGTCTTAGCTTTGTCGGGTATTTTGATTTTTCAATATAACAATTTCTAAATGAGTTCTAATTTCAAAAACCTGTACACCTCTAACAATCCCCCCTTACAAGCAACCTTAATAAGAGGATCAAATATTGAGTCAATCCATAAAATACATGCTGTTATTACTGATAAAAAAGGTAGGGTTTTAATGTGCGCAGGAAATCCAGAATATAAAAGTTTCATAAGGTCAGCACTAAAACCATTTCAAGCAATACCTTTTGTAAGTAGTGGAGCTGCATCAAAAATCAATAATGAATCAAAATCAATTGCTTTAGCATGCGGGTCACATAGTGGATCAAAACTTCATTCAAGGGAAGCATTCAAAATTTTGTGGGAATATGACATTGACATTAATAATCTTAAATGTCCAAAATCTAAGACAAGTCCATTAGAACATAATTGTTCGGGAAAACATGCTGCTTTTTTGGCTACATGCAAAAAAATGAATTGGCCATTAGAAAGTTACTTAAAGGGGAATCATCCTCTTCAAATAGAAATATTCAGAATTGTTTCTGAATTACTTGAAATCCCTTCAGCTGAAATAATCGCAGAACGTGATGATTGCGGTGCACCCACTCTTTATTTAAAACTTTTGGAAATGTCGAGATTATATTCACTTCTGAGCAGTTCCGAAAATGCTGAATTAGAACAAATTAGTAGAGCTATGGCAATCAACCCAACAATGATCAGTGATAACAATAAATTTGATACAGAAATAATTAAAGCTTCTCATGGGAACGTTATAGGTAAAGGTGGAGCCGAGGGAATACAGTGTCTTTGTAAAGTAAACGAAGGGATAGGTTTAGCATTAAAAGTAGAAGACGGTTCTAAAAGAGCAAAGCATGCTGTTAGTCTTCACTTACTAAAACAGCTAGAGTGGATATCTGACTTGAGAATTCAAGACATTGAAGAAAAAGTGTTTAATTTCTCGGAAGGAGTTCGACTTGAAGTTAAAGGTAAATTAAAATTCCAAGAATCCTAAAAAAAAGTAAAAATAACCCTTTCAGATGTATGCTATGTATATAACGCGGGGTAGAGCAGTCTGGTAGCTCGTCGGGCTCATAACCCGAAGGTCGGAAGTTCAAATCTCCCCCCCGCCACCATTTAAAAGCAGCTTTCAGGCTGCTTTTTTAGTATTTGCATTAGTTACAGTAATTATAAAAATAAAGATTATAACGTCTTAACTTAAAAGAGTTTAGTAAAAATTATTTAAGATCTTTTTGAATAGAGAATTTAAAA
>CACBAW010000025.1 GCA_902537275.1 uncultured Synechococcaceae cyanobacterium | reverse complement strand
TTGATGAAGATATGATTAAAAGTAATAGAACTTTCACAATTACAAAATTAAAGAATAATCTAAAAACAGTCGATTCATTTATCGCTAATGAGAACAAAGACTTAATAATATTAACCTCTATAGGAAGAATTTTTAACTTTAATTTATCAAATCAATTTTTAACACCAACTTCTAAACAATCTCAAGGATTAATAGTTGCAAAACTTTTTCCAACTGAAAAAATCGTTTCTTGTTGCACATATCATAATGGGGAAAATATTTTTTTAATATCTAAAAAAGGAAAAATATTTTGTATAAATAGCAATGAAATTTATTACTCAAATGAATATAGTTTGGGATATTTAAATGAAAAAGCCCAACTCAAAAACGATTACTTCCTCAAAATAATAACTAGTAACCATTACCTTGATATTGAAACTAATAAAAATAAATCTGCAAGATTGGACCTAAATAAATTAAATTTCAAATCAAATAAATCAAATTTTTTAATTGATTTTTTAAAGTTAGATAATGATGAATACCTTGAAAATTGTTTCCGACTTAAAAACTTTCTCAACTAAGATTTATATTCATTCTCAACCCAATTTAAGTACTCTTGATTTACCGTTCCTGTTACATAAGAACCAGTAAAGCAACTCATCTCCAAATCTTTAATAGGGGAATCACTTATTATTGATTTTCTCAAACTTTCAACACTTTGATAAACAAGGTTATCAATTTCAAGATGATCAGCAATTTGACTTATTGTTCTATCGTGAGCTATTAATTCATCCCTATTAGGCATATTAATTCCATAAACATGAGGATAACGAACTGGAGGAGCTGCTGATGTAAAAAAAACTTTATTAGCACCTGCATCTTTAGCCATTTGAACAATTTCTTTTGAAGTGGTACCTCTTACTATCGAGTCGTCAACAATTAATACATTTTTATTTTTAAACTCTGCACTCATAGCATTTAATTTTTGTCTTACAGATTTCTTACGTTTTTGTTGACCAGGCATTATGAATGTTCGGCCAACATATCTGTTTTTAAAGAAACCTTCTCTATATTCTATCCCTAACTGTCTTGCAACTTGCATTGCTGCAGGTCTAGAAGAATCTGGAATAGGCATAACTACATCAACATCTCCAGAATTAATTGTCTCCTTTATTGTTTCTGCCAGATAATCTCCCATCTTTAAACGGGCTTTATAGACTGAAATTCCATTCATAATTGAATCTGGCCTAGCTAAATAAACATATTCAAAAGCACAAGGAAATAACATTGGATTTTCAGAACATTGCTTAGAAAAAAACTCCCCATTAAGATTTATAAAAACAGCTTCACCAGGATCTACATCTCTCACTACTTGATAATCATTATTCTCAAGCACAAGAGATTCACTAGCAACCATCCACTCTTCTTTTTTTGTGGCTAATGAAAGTCTTTTTCCTATGACTAAAGGCCTAATGCCGAAAGGATCTCTAAATGCTAATAAACCATGTCCTGAAATTAATGCAATTGAAGCATATGATCCCTGAATTCTTTTATGTAAAGATTTGACCGCATTAAAAATGATATCAGGTTCTAATTCTTGACTATTTATTTGTTCTTGTAATTCTGTAGCAAATACATTTAACAACATTTCAGTATCACTTGAAGAATTTGTATGCCGCTTATCAATATTAAATAATTGTTTTTCTAAGTCTCTGGTATTTGTCAAGTTTCCATTATGTATCAAAACAATTCCATAAGGAGCATTAACGTAAAAAGGCTGTGCTTCTTCTACACTTTCTGCTGAACCCTTTGTTGCATACCTAACATGCCCCAAGCCAATTTTGCCAATTAAATTCCTCATATCTCTCGTTCTATAAGCAGTATTAACCTGACCTTTAGCCTTATGTATATGAAAAACAGTATTTTCCATTGTGGCTATGCCCGTTGAGTCTTGACCTCTATGCTGCAAAAGCAAAAGGCTATCGTAAATTTGTTGATTTACATCATCTGAAGAAACGATTCCAACTATTCCACACATAACTTAATATCTTAAAAAAATTAATAGTTGAGAAATGCTTTTCATATTTAAAAGTAACCTGAAATACTATTATTAAATTTTTCGGATAATTCCTCAACCCTAATATTGCAGATATTTTTATCTTTAATTTTTATCTTAAGCATTTCAGAAGATACTTGTCCTATTTTTTTTACATAAACACTTGATGGGCAATTTATTTGATTTTGTTTTAAATAAGTAAGCCATTCATTTTGTTTCCTTTTACTAATTGAAAAAATGATTCTAGAACCTCCTTCTGCAAATAATAAATGATCATTTCTAGTTAAATCTTCCTTTAATTCAATCGTTGCACCTTTTCCAGACAAAATACAAGACTCTGCTAATGCTATAGCTAAACCGCCATCACTGATATCGTGAGAAGAAACTACAAAACTTTTTAAAATAGCATTTCTTAAAAAAGTCTGGCAAAACTTTTCATCCAGCAAATCTATTTTTGGAGGCCGACCTGTAATTTCTCCATGAAAATATTCCAAATAAGAACTAGCTGCAATTGTCGTATCTGATTTATAAGAACCAATTAACCAGATTTGATCATCAATATCTTTCCAGTCACTACTTATAGCTTTTTCTACATTATCTAGCTTTCCAACCATTCCAATAACCGGAGTAGGATTGATAGGAGTTATATCATTGGTTTTATTTTTAGACTCATTATATAAAGAAACATTACCTCCTGTTACGGGAGTTTCCAATATTTTACAGGCTTCAGCAATTGCATTACATGAAGATGAAAGTTGCCAATATCCAATTTTATTCTCGGGAGAAGAAAAATTTAAATTATTTGTAATTGCTACTGGTTCAGCCCCAACACAACTAACATTTCTAGCGGATTCTGCAACAGCAGCGATAGTTCCCCTAAAAGGATCAAGAGCAACCCATCTACTATTACAATCAACTGAAGCAGCAACACCAGAAAATATTTTACTTTTAATTTTTTTATTTTGTTCCCTTAGTCTTATTACAGCTGCATCTGATTTTCCTGGTTTAAAAACTGTATTTGCCTGCACTTGAGAGTCATATTGTTTATAAATCCATCGTTTAGAAGCTATTGAGGGATTAGAGAGTAGTTTTAAAATGATTTCTGAATAAGAAAATTTCTTATTATCCTTTAATGAAAATATTTTTTGCTCATAAATATCTGGCAAATCATTTTCTTTCCATTCCCATTTCTTTAAAAGATAATCAGGTGGATTATTAATTACATCATGAAGATTAACAGGGGTATCATCAGACAAGGCAGAAGTAGGTATTTGGGCAACAATTTTACCTTTATGAGAAATAATTACCTCATTAGTTCTTATAACTTGACCAATTACATTTGCATATAATCCCCACTTATTAAATTTTTCAATAAGTTCATTAATTTTTTCTTCTTTAACCACAAACAACATTCTCTCTTGCGATTCAGATAATAAATATTGGTATGGAGACATATCACTTTCTCTTGAAGGAACCAAATCTAAATCAATAGATATACCTAAATTTCCATTTGCAGCCATTTCTGCACTACTGCATGTTAAACCTGCGGCACCCATATCTTGAGCTGCAATTACATCTCCTGTTTTGAAAGCATCCAAACAAGCTTCAATAAGACTTTTCTCAATAAATGGATCACCTACCTGAACTGCAGGTCTATCATCCAATGAAGTTGTAGTTAATTCTGAACTAGCAAAACTAGCACCACCAACACCGTCTCTGCCAGTTGTATTACCAACATATAAAACTGGTGATCCTACATTTTCAGCTCCAGAACAAACGATTTCTTCAGTCTCTAAAAGTCCCAAAGCCATAACATTCACTAGAGGATTTCCAGAGTAACTATCATCGAACTCAATTTCACCACCAACAGTCGGCACACCTACACAATTTCCATAATGTGCAATACCGGATACAACTCCTCGAAGTAAATCAACATTTGATGATTTATCAAGGTTACCGAATCTCAATGAATTCAACACTGCGATTGGCCTTGCACCCATTGTAAATATATCTCTTAAAATTCCTCCTACACCTGTTGCTGCGCCTTGAAAAGGTTCAATAGCCGAAGGATGATTATGACTCTCTATTTTAAAAACAAGTTTTTGATTATTTCCAACATCAATGACTCCAGCATTTTCTCCAGGTCCAACTAAAACATTTTTACCTTTAGTAGGAAACTTAGATAGTAAAGGTTTTGAATTTCTATAACAACAATGTTCAGACCACATAACGCCAAACATACCTAATTCCGTTCTATTAGGTTTTCTCTTTAATCTTTTGCAAATTTCTTCGTAATCATTAAGTGTTAAATTTTCAACTTTTAGTGCTTCATTAAGATCATATAGATCATATTTTTCTTGATTTATCATTCTTTATATCCAAGGGTCATCTTCTTTCTTTTCACTAAACGGTATAGATGTTCTTTCATCATTATAAAAACTTTTTTGTTTAAAATCTAAGTTTTGGGTAACATCTTCATCTTCTTCAAGCCATTCCTCTAATCTATTAGAAGCAATATTTTTCATATCATCAAATCTATCAAAAATTTTTTTTCCTTTTTGCATAAATTCATTTTTGATACTTGATTTTATTAAAGATAAATCATCTAAAGAATTACTTTCACAAAATACCAATCCCGGTTGTTGATCATTAATATTATCAATAGTTAATTTCCATCTACTAGAACCTGGAATCTTAGGATTAGATCTAGAAACTAAATAATATTTAATTTTTCCCGTTTTCATTTCAAATAAAAAATCTGCAATAACTCCTATTTTTGTTCCATTTATATTTATAAGATTAGCTTCTATTAAAGTTGGGAACCTATTTAAAGTTGCTAAATCCGAAATAGCTGGATCACCTTTGACATAAATTTCATTATCTATTATTTGAGTAATTTGATTTAATCGCCATACATTTCTTTTTAAATCAAAATTTGAAGGACGAGAGTACCATCCTAAAATCCGATGAACGGGAGGATGCATCCAAACATTTTCACCATTTCCATAATTAAGGACCATATTGCCCTTAACACTATAATTTAATAATTCACTTAATAAAATTTCTTTAGGTAATTTCAAATTAAGAACGAACCTGCACAGGCATAACTAAATAAGTAAAAGAATTAAGATTATCTTCTGGTACAAAAACAGCTGGAGTAGTTGAAATATTACACTTAAAAAGTACATTTTCAGAAGCAATAACTTTTAAACCTTCCAACAGATATCTTACATTAAATGCAATATCAAAATTTTCTCCAGAATAAGAAACAGGTATTGATTCATTTGCATTTCCAATATCTTGAGCATCTGCGCTAATTAAAGCTAAATTTTTATCATCTAATTTAATCTTTACAACACTACTTTGCTGATCAGCTAAAACAGCAATTCTTTCTAAGGCATCAATTAATTTTTTTGTGTTAAAGTTTAGAATTTTAGAAAAAGAATCAGGAATTAATTGTGAATAATTAGGATAAGTACCTTCTAAAGTTCTTGTAGTAATTATTTGATTAGAAGATATAAATACTACTTGACCTTTGTCATAGAAAAGCTTAATTGAATTTTCTGAGCTTCTCAAAGATACTAGTTTTTCAATTTCTCTTAATGATCTGGTTGGGATAGTTACCGATAAATCATCAACATTTGAAGATAAGTTTTCTTTATTTTCGAGATGTTCTTCATTACCAATTAAAGCAACAGCCAATCTATGGCCATCTGTAGAAGCAGACTCTAAATAATTTGATTTGAAGGTAAAATTGACACCTGTAAGTAGTTGCTTTGAATCATCATTACTACTGGCAAAAATGGTAGATTTTAAAGCCTTTAAAAATGAACTAGGATCAATATTCAAGGAAGTACCGCTTTCAACAAAAGGTAAATTAGGATATTCATCAGAGGGGATCCCTTTTAAATTAAAAGAACCTCTATCACTCTTTATTAGGATATTATCTAAATTCTCGTCTACTTCTAAAGAAACAGGAGTTTCATTAGGTAGTTTATTTACTATTTCGGATAAAAGTTTTGAAGGTATAGTAATAGCCCCACTATTTTTAACAGTTCCATCAAAAGAAGTTTGAATTCCTAAATTGAGGTCGAATCCTGTGACACTAATTTTATTAGTTCCTTCATCAGCTGTTAAAAGTATATTTGCAAGAATTGGATGCGTCGGCCTTGAAGCAACTGCTTTGCTTACTAGTTGTATAGCATTATTTAATTCATTTTGATTACAAATAATTTCCATCGGAGTTTGGAACTTTTTACAAATACAATATACTTTTTTCGTAAATTAAATTCAATAACCTTATTTTTTATCTTTTCTATTATAAAAATAAATAATAAAATAAAAAATTGTCGTAGTAGTAGTTCTTGTGGGAACTGTGGAATTCTGAAATTAAATTGCTTGATTACTTAGTTTACGAAGAAATGAATATGTGAAAAAAAATTTTTATTTGTTGAATATTTTTTATCTTTTTCGAAAATTCTGAATTTATTCAACAATTAGTATTTTTTATTATTTACTTTTCAACAAATGAGGTTTGTTATTGATTGATTTCCACAGACACTATTTTTTTTGGATTTTAATACCCTAAGATTTTAGTTATATTTTTTAATGAAGGTTCAATATTTTTTTTAAAAATAGCATCGTTGTTTTTTATTGCGCAATCAGGATCTTTCAAGCCATTTCCAGTTAGAACACATACAATAGTCGATTCTTTCTGAATTCTTTTTTTATTCTTGATCAGTCCAGCAACTGATGCTGCACTGGCAGGTTCACAAAAAACCCCCTCTTTGGCAAGGATTTTATAAGCATCTATTATTTCTTCATCTGTAACTGACTGAAAATCTCCATTACTCTCCTTTCTTACTTTTTTTGCTTTTTCTCTATTTACAGGATTCCCAATTCTTATTGCAGTTGCAATTGTTTCTGGATCTTTAACTATTATATTTTTTACTAATGGAGCTGAGCCTTCGGATTGAAAACCCATCATTATTGGTAATTTTAAATTTCTTTTTATTTTTGAATATTCTTTAAATCCCATCCAATAAGCAGTTATATTTCCTGCATTGCCCATTGGAATACAAAGCCAATCAGGAGCAATACCTAAGTCATCAACTATTTCAAAAGCCGCTGTCTTTTGTCCTTGTATTCGATATGGATTAACAGAATTGACAAGTTCTATAGGATGTTCTGAGGATAAATCTCTAACAATTTCTAGCGCCTTATCAAAGTTTCCATTTATAGATATTATCTCGGCGCCATACATTAAAGCTTGCGCAAGCTTTCCTTGTGCAACAAATCCTTCTGGTATTAAAACATAAGGTTTTAATCCTCCTCTAGAAGCATATGCAGCAGCAGCAGCAGAGGTGTTTCCGGTACTTGCACAAATTACTGCTTCACGGCCTTCTTCTTTTGCTTTGCTAATTGCCATAGTCATACCACGATCTTTGAAAGATCCTGTTGGATTAAGGCCATCATATTTTAAAAAAACTTTTGTTCCATTTCCAATTAAAGTGCTAATCGATTCGCTTAGAATTAGTGGTGTATTTCCTTCATTTAGGGAAACAATAGGAGTTGTTTTTGTAACCGGGAGATATTGTTTATAAGCTTCTATTAGACCTGGCCATCTTTTTTTTCTGTAATTAATACGCAGTTTATTTTTGATTTTATTTAATAACACCATGGTTGTTTAATTTGTTTTAATTTTTTCTAGAGGAGAGTTCGTGAAAAAGGTTAATAATTCTGAAATCGATTCTACTTTATTCATAACTTTGCTCAAAGCACTGACATCTAAAATGACAGTTTTAGTTGGATATCCTTCAAAAAATTTTATTAGATTTATTTTTCCATTTCCTATGTTAATCCCTTGAATTACGCTTGCTCTAAGAGCCAACATTCCTGTTCTTTCATCAGTTGCTCTGGGTGGGTGGATAATAGATGAAAGTCTTGTTAAAAAAACACTTCCTATTTCAGAATATACTAGTTTGCTTGCAATGGTAATGGGAATTTCAAAATCTTTATTTAACACTGTTCTAATCTCTTTATCGGGAGAACGTGTTGCTTTCAAAATTCTTTTTAACTTTCTTGTAGATTTACCTTCTTCAGCAAAAGTTTTTAAAGAATCTACTTTAATTGTTCTAGAAAATATGCTGTATGTGATTTTAATTTCTTCAGCAGCATTAGCTTTTGGAAAATTATTAAATAATGGGCAAATTACTAAAATAAAAAATATTTTAAATATTAAAAATTTACTTAACTTCATTTTAGATATTTGCACCAGCGGCAATTTTAACAAGTCTTACTACTCCTTTTTCAGTTACTTTTTTTGCAATTTTTAAACCCATTTCTTTTGTATAGGGCTCATTTATAAGTCTCGGAACTCTTTTTATAAAAATGTCAATTGAATAACCGGGCACTTTTTGTAAGATCTCTAAAAAGTTTCTTAATGGTTCTACATACATTATAAGGTCACTCAAGTTATTATTTTCGTTAATAGTATTTAATTTAATTGATTGAGGAAGATAGTTATTCAAACTTTTCAGTATTTTTAGACTAAGTAAATCTATCTGATTTGTTAAACCCTCAACTATTTCATTTCTAAGAAATCCTCCATTTGGAGAAAAGAGAAGATTTATAACTTCGTCTAAAAGTTTTTCTAAATCTAGATTTGTTTGCTTTGCAGCGTTAGAAAGCAGATCTTCTAAACGGTCCCATTTAAATTTTTTATTATCAAAAAGCATTTCTTTAAGACTTTCTCTTAATTGTGGATCAGGGTCTTCCATCAATCTTCTTGCAAAATATGGATAAGCTGCGCCTAATATTTTGAAATTTGGATCTACGCTTAATGCTATTCCTTCTAACGTAAGTAATGACCTAATTATAAGTGCATAATATGGAGGTAGTCTGAAAGGGAATTTATACATAACACCAGACATATCGTCTGTAACGCTCTTAAAATCCATTTTCGAAACTCCTTGTTCAACAGCATTAATGAAAACATCTTGAAATGCTGGAACAATAGGTTCTAGATTAACTTCCTCTGATAAAAATCCCAATTTTACGAAATCTTGAGACAATTTATCGAAGTTTTTATTTACTAAATGTACTACTGCTTGAATTAATCCTGATCTAGATTCTCTGGAAACCTCGCTCATCATTCCAAAATCTAGATAACATAATCTTCCATCCTCTAAAGCTAATAAATTACCTGGATGAGGGTCTGCATGAAAAAAACCATGTTCTAAAAGCTGTTCTAAACTGCATTGCACCCCTATATCAATCATTTCATCAGGATTAATTCCTAATTTTTTTACGTCTTCTAAATTTGTTAATTTTGTACCGTCTATCCATTCCATTGCTAAAACTCTTCTTGAAGTTATTTCTTTATAAATTTTTGGTACGGCAATCATTTTGTTATGTTTATGCATGCTCCTAAATTTTTCTGCATTTGCGGCTTCGTTTAGATAATCCATCTCTTCAAAAACTCTCTTACCTAATTCATCAATCAAAGCAACTAGATCACTTCTGATTAATCCGATATTGTTTTTTAACCAATAAGCAATATTTCTCACTATGTAAAGATCTAAGGTTATTTGTTCTCTCAAACCTGGCCTTTGTACTTTTATTGCAACGATCTCTTCACTTTTTAATTTAGCTTTGTGAACTTGTCCTAAAGACGCGGCGGAAATCGGCTCTTTGTCAATTTCTAAAAAAATCTCATCTATTTTGCATCCTAAATCTTCTTCTATTAATTCCATAGCTTTATTACCATCAAATCCAGGGAGTTGATCTTGCAATTCAGATAATTCTTCTAGAAGAATACCTGGGATTATATCTGGTCTTGTTGATAAAGCTTGGCCTGCTTTAACAAATGCAGGACCAAGTTCTACTAACAAATTTGTTAATTCTCTCGCTCTAAATCTTGCTTGCTGTTCATTTTTCAATCTTCCAGTTAATTTATCCCATCCAACGGAGAAAATATAGGCAAAAATAGGTATCAGTGTTTGCCAAAGTCTTTTTAAAAGTCTTTTAGGATTTTTTTTGTAAATTTTAGAAATTGTATCTGGATCATAATTTAAGAGTCCTGATACCTCAATAAAATCAGTAAAATCTTCTTTCATAACTTTATATATTTAAACCCTTTATTTTTTTTAAAAAGAAGTTAATTTTTTTATATGGAAGATTTATCATGTTAATACAACTTAGAATAGAAAATATTGCCTTAATAGAAATTATAGAAATTAATTTCGAAAAAGGTTTGAATATCATAACTGGGGATTCAGGTTCAGGGAAATCACTAATTTTGGATTCCTTAAATGCTTTATTTGGTGGAACCAATATACCTTTAAAACAATTAATACGTAAAGGAAAAGAGTTTTGTGTTATCGAGGCGATATTTTCTTCTTCTTCTCAAGTTAATAATTGGTTAATTTGTAATGGGTTTGAAATAACTTCTTCAGAACTACAAATTCAAAGAAAATCTTATAAAAAAAATAATAAAATTTTATCCAAATATAGCCTCAATGATTTACCAATTAATAGAAAATCCTTAGAAAAACTTGGACGATTTTTAATAGATTTTGCAGGTCAATCTGACACTTTTATCTTTGATTCTCAAGAGAAGAGAAGACTAATAATTGATGACTTATGTTCTCAAGAATCAAGAGATACTAGCGAAAGGATTAAAAGTATATGGAGAGAGACTAAAGTCCTAAAAGGATTAATGGATGAAAAAATAGAATTGTTTAGGAATAAAGAAGAAAAAAACAAGATAATCAAAGACATGTTGAACAGTTTAGAAGAAGCTAATTTAAATTCCAGTGAAGAAATTTTAGAATTAGAGTTATTAGAAAATAAACTTGTAAATAATCTCGAAATTAATAATTCAATTAAATCATCATTAGAAAACTTAAATAATTTCAGTCATGAAGAACCGTCAGTAACTTCTTTGATAAATCAATCAATAAAGATTTTAAATAAAACAGCAGATTTCGATTTAAAGATTCAAAAATTTAGAGAGAAGTTATTAAATATTCATGCTGATGTTGAAGATTTAATTTTTGATCTAAACTCATATGTGCAAGACATGGAAAATTATGAATCTAATCTTCCAGAAATACAGAAAAGATTATTTTTTTTAAAAAACTTAGAGAGAACTTTTTCATTGGAATTACCTCAACTAATTGAAAAGCGCGATCAATTAAAGACGTATTTTCAACAAAATGATCAAGGTAATGAGATTTGCAGGATTAAATCTCAAATTGAGAATTTACAAAGTAATTTAAATTCTTTATTTGTTATTCAATCTAATGAAAGAAGAAAAATTGCTAAACATTTACAAAGTTCAGTATTGTCGATTTTAAGCAATCTAGGCTTAGAAAATGCAAATTTTACAATTCAATTTTCTCAATGCAACCCTTCTGGCGATGGAATTGACGACATAAATTTTTTGTTTTCAGCCAATCCTGATCAAAAGCTTGCTCCATTATCAAATGTTATATCTGGAGGAGAAATGTCAAGATTCTTGTTAGCTATTAAATCTAGTATTTCCAAAAAACCTAATACTTTCTTTTTAGATGAAATTGATAGTGGTTTAAGTGGAAAATCTCTATTTTCTTTGGTTGAGCTGATAAAAGAAATTTCTAAAAATCAACAAGTTTTATGTATTACACATCAGCCTTTTTTAGCAGCTAGGGGATTAGCTCATTTTAAAGTTAATAAAAACGTTATTAATGGAATAACTTATACTTCAATTACAAAACTAACTTCAAAAAATCAAAGAAAAAATGAATTAATAGAACTTATAGGTGGAGGTTCTTCTGAAGTAAATGAATATGCTTCTAGACTTCTTGATCTCCCAGCTGCGTAAAATAGAAAAAATTCTATTATAATAACCTTTTTAAATCATAAATAGATTTAAACATGGTTAAAAAAATCAATAATACTTTTGAAAAAGATAATTCAATTATTATTCGAGGAGCTCGTCAGCATAATTTAAAAAACATTGATCTTTCATTACCTAGGAATAAATTTATAGTTTTTACGGGAGTTAGCGGTAGTGGAAAAAGTTCTTTAGCTTTTGATACAATTTTTGCTGAAGGTCAAAGAAGATATGTTGAGAGTCTTTCCGCATATGCAAGACAATTTTTGGGTCAAGTAGATAAACCAGATGTTGATAATATTGAGGGTTTGTCCCCCGCTATTTCAATTGATCAAAAATCTACAAGTCATAATCCTCGATCAACAGTTGGAACTGTTACGGAGATACAAGATTATCTGAGATTATTGTTTGGTCGCGCTGGTGAGCCGCATTGTCATCACTGCGGTATTCCAATTGCGCCTCAAACAATTGATGAAATGGTTGATCAAATCCTTCAACTGCCAGAAGGGACAAGATATCAACTTTTGGCTCCTGTTGTAAGAGGGAAGAAAGGAACACATACAAAATTAATAAGCGGACTTGCTGCTGAGGGCTTTGCCCGGGTAAGAATCAATGGTGAGGTAAGAGAACTTGCTGATAGTATTGAATTAGACAAAAATCAAATCCATAATATAGAGGTAGTAGTTGATAGATTAATCGCGAGAGATGGAATTCAAGAAAGATTAAATGATTCTCTACAAACTTGTCTCAAAAGAGGGGATGGTTTGGCAATAGTAGAAGTTGTTCCAAAAAAAGGAGAAAACTTACCTTCTAACTTAGAAAGAGAAAAACTTTACTCAGAAAATTATGCATGTCCTATTCATGGCTCTATTGTTGAGGAACTTTCTCCTAGATTATTTTCTTTTAACAGCCCATATGGGGCCTGTCCAGATTGCCATGGAATTGGTTACTTAAAAAAATTTACTGCGGATAGAGTAATACCTGATAAAACATTACCTGTTTATGCTGCAATAGCCCCTTGGAGTGAAAAAGATAATACCTATTACTTTTCTTTACTTTATTCAGTCGGACAAGCTTATGGTTTTGAATTAAAAACTCCTTGGAAAGATTTAAGTGATTTGCAAAAAAAAGTTCTACTTTTAGGATCAGATAAGCCAATACTAATTCAGGCTGATAGTCGCTTTAAAACTTCTAGTGGATTTGAAAGACCTTTTGAAGGAATTTTACCGATATTAGAGAGGCAATTAAATGAAGCTCATGGAGAATCTGTTAAACAAAAGTTAGAAAAATATTTAGAATTGGTTCCTTGTAAGACATGTTCGGGAAAAAGATTAAGACCTGAGGCTTTAGCAGTCAAACTTGGTCCATATAACATTACTGATTTAACCTCAATAAGTGTTTCTGAAACTTTGACTCATATAGAACGAATTATGGGTTTTGGTAAGTCTAGTAAGGAAAATATATCTTTATCAGAAAAACAAAAGCAGATAGGTGAGTTGGTTTTAAAAGAGATTCGTTTACGTTTGAAGTTTTTAATTAATGTAGGTTTAGATTATTTAACTTTAGATAGACCAGCCATGACTTTGTCTGGTGGTGAGGCTCAGCGTATTCGTTTGGCAACACAAATTGGTGCAGGACTTACTGGCGTTTTATACGTATTAGATGAGCCTAGTATTGGTTTGCATCAGAGAGACAATGACAGATTATTAGAAACCTTAAAAAGCTTAAGAGACTTAGGAAATACTTTGGTTGTAGTTGAACATGATGAAGATACTATGAAATCAGCAGATTATTTAGTAGATATTGGCCCAGGGGCAGGTGTTTATGGTGGGGAAATTATTGCTAAAGGATCTTATCAAGATGTCTTAAATTCAGATAGGTCATTAACTGGAGCTTATCTCAGTGGTAGAAAGTCGATTCCCACTCCAAAAGAACGTAGATCATCTGTAAAAAAAAGTTTAATTTTAAATAATTGTTCTAAAAATAATTTAAAAAATATCTCTGTTGAGTTTCCTTTAGGAAGATTAGTTTCTGTAACTGGTGTAAGTGGTAGTGGAAAAAGCACTTTGATAAACGAATTACTTCACCCTGCGTTGTGTCATTCTTTAGGTTTAAAAGTTCCTTTTCCTCAAGGGGTTGAAGAGTTAAAGGGTATAAAGGCGATTG
>CACBAW010000024.1 GCA_902537275.1 uncultured Synechococcaceae cyanobacterium | reverse complement strand
TAGGTCCTTTTCTAACTGAAATATTGACATCACAGCGTAATGAACCCTCTTGCATATTTCCGTCTGATACCCCTAGATATCTAACTGTTCTTCTAATCTCTGAAGCATATTCAGATGCCTCTTTACCTGATCTAATATCTGGTTTACTTACAATCTCACAAAGTGCTATTCCGGCACGATTGTAATCAACTAAAGAATACTTAGAGCCAGCTAATCTATCACTTCCTGAATGGACTAGTTTTCCGGCGTCTTCTTCCATATGTAGCCTTTCTATACCAATTTTTTTGATATAAGGTTCTTTGTCCTTTTCAATTATTTCAACCTCTATCCAACCATTTTCAGCTAGTGGCTCATCAAATTGTGAAATTTGATAATTTTTAGGCAGATCAGGATAAAAATATTGTTTTCTATCAAATTTACAATGTTCTGCAACGTTTAAATTTAATGCTAACGAAGTTTTTACAGCAAACTCAAGAACAGTCTCATTCAGAACTGGAAGAGTTCCTGGTAAGCCACAAACTACAGGATCTATATGCGTATTAGGTGCATCACCAAAAGCTGTTGACGCAGATGTGAATATTTTACTTTTCGTATTAAGCTGTACATGAGTTTCCAAACCAATCACAGCTTCCCAAGATTCCAAATTGTTCATTATTAAAAGTCTCTTTATTAATATTATTGGATATAAAGGAAAAGAGGACCAAACACAAATAAAAATATTAATTTTTTAAATGGCACAAGAAACCAAAAATTCAATATTAATCATTGGCGGTGGACTTTTAGGTTTATCTATTGCATATGAATTTTCTAGAAATAACTTCAAAGTTTTAGTTTTAAGCAAAAAAAGAAATGAATCAGCTGGATTTGTTGCTGCAGGAATGTTAGCTACTCATGCAGAAGGGCTCGAAAATGAATTACTAAAATTTGGCCAAGAAAGTCAAAATCTAATTCCAAAGTGGATAAAAAGTATTGAACAAGATAGTAATATTAAATGCGGTTTAAAAAAATGTGGCATAGTAGTTCCTTTTAAAAACAAAGAAGATCTTGAAGAGTTTCCCACTTATGAATATGGAAAATATTTAAATCACGAAGATCTTCAAACAGAAATTTACGGAATGAATTCTATTTGGAAACATGGTTTACTTTTTGAACAAGATGGTCAAATAGATAACCGAAGAAGACTAATGCGTGCTCTTGAGAGAGCATGCTCCTTGCATGGAGTCGAATTTCAAGAGGGGTCAGAAGTAGAGGATTTGACATTCGAAAAAAACAAAATTACAGGTGCAACAGTTTTATGTGCCACTGGGGAAATAAAAAAAATTAACTGCGAAAAAGCAATCATATGCAGCGGTGCTTGGAGTAAAAAAATTTTTAATAAAATTCCAGTCTTTCCTGTAAAAGGACAAATGCTTTCAATACAAGGTCCAACAAATTTTTTGAAAAGGGTTATTTTTGGTCCAAAAACTTATCTAGTTCCCCGTGATGATGGACTTATTATAGTTGGAGCGACAGTTGAAAAAGATTCAAAATTTAATCAAGGTAATACTCCTAATGGAATAAAACAACTGCAAGAAGGCATTCTCTCCTTATTGCCAGAAGCTATTAATTGGCCACAAATGGAACATTGGTGGGGATTTAGACCTTGCACACCAGATCTAAAACCAATAATTGGAAAATCAAAAATTGAAAATCTTTTTATAGCTACAGGACATTACAGAAATGGAGTTTTATTTTCTGCAATAACAAGTGATCTTCTTTTGAAAATAGTTCAAAATAAAAATCTCAAAGAAATAGAAAAAAGCTTTTTAGAAAAATTTAGTTTAGATAGATTTGCGATTTAAATTTTAATTTTCAGATCGCCATTTCGAATCAGAAGTTTCCCACTCACATAATTCCTCTACGTTAAACCATAGATCAATTTCAAATTTTGCTGTATCTTCTCCATCAGAACCATGAATAATATTCCTCCCAATATCAATAGCTAAATCGCCTCTAATTGTTCCAGGCTCTGCTTCCAGAGGTTTTGTTGCACCTATTAGTTTTCTTGCACTAAAAATGACTCCTTCGCCTTCCCACACCATCGCTACAACAGGACCACTTGAAATAAAGTCTACTAAATCACCAAAAAAGGGTCTTTCTCTATGTACTCCATAATGATTTTGAGCAAGTTCTTTTGAAGGAATTAATTGCTTTAATCCAACCAATTTAAATCCTTTTTTTTCAAATCTGCCAATAATCTCAGAAATATATCCTCTTTGAACTCCATCTGGTTTAATTGCAATAAAGGTTCTCTCTTTGGTCATTTAGTTAATAATCACTCTATGTATATTCAACTTTTGGGTGGTAACTTGGCAAGTAATCATTAAAATAAAAGATATTGTTTTGAGTTATTTTCAAAAACATTTATTAATCACTAAGACACAAATTGACCAATTTTGAGCCAAAAAAATTAAAGAATATTTGGACTATTGAAGATAGTATTTCGACTTATAACATAGACAAATGGGGAGATAAATATTTTTCTATAAATTCCAAAGGCAATATATCAGTAACTAAAAATATAAAATCTGAAAATGAGATTGATCTTTTTAAGCTTGTCAAAGAACTTAAGAGTAGAGAAATAAATCCTCCATTAATCATAAGATTTAATGATATCTTGAAAGATCGAATAAATGCATTACATTACTCTTTTTTAAAAGCAATAAAAACCTATAAATATAAGAACATTTATCAAGGCGTTTTTCCTGTCAAATGTAATCAACAGAAAAATGTCCTAGAAAAAATAATAGAGTTTGGTAGCCAATGGAATTTTGGTTTAGAAGTAGGAAGTAAATCAGAACTTTTAATTGGCCTTGCACTTCTTGAAAACCAAAATTCATTATTAATATGCAACGGATATAAAGATAAAAAGTATATTGAGATTGCTACTTTAGCCAGAAAACTTGGCAAAAACCCAATAATAGTTATTGAACAGCGTGATGAGGTAAAAAGAATTATTCAAGCAGTTCAAGAACTTAACGCGACTCCATTGATAGGAATTAGAGCAAAGTTATCAAGTAAAAGTAGTGGTAGGTGGGGTAAATCTATTGGAGATAATTCCAAATTTGGATTATCAATCCCAGAAATTATGTTGACAATAAAAGAACTGCAAGAAGCAAATCTTATCAACGAAATGAAATTGCTCCATTTTCATATAGGCAGTCAAATAAGTGATATTGCTGTGATCAAAGACGCATTACAAGAAGCTAGTCAAATATATGTTGAACTATGCAAACTAGGAGCCCCAATGCAATATATCGACGTTGGGGGAGGATTAGGCATAGATTTTGATGGAACTAAAACCTCCTCCAACACCTCTACTAATTATTCTCTTCAAAATTATGCTAACGATGTAATTGCAACTATTAAGGATTCATGTGAATTAAATAATATCAAGCATCCAACCATAATCTCAGAAAGTGGAAGAGCAATAATTAGTCATTGTTCAGTTTTAATTTTTAATGTCTTAGGAACAAGTCATGTCAGTTCCAAACTACAAATTTTTGATAAAAAAAATCAACAATTAATAATTTCAAATTTACTTGAAACTTTCTATGAATTAAAAAAACTTAAAAATAAAAAAATAAATTTATCTCAAATAATTGAACTATGGAATGATGCAAAAAAGTTTAAAGAAGATTGCTTAGTCGCTTTTAGATTAGGATTTTTAAGTTTGGCAGAAAGAGCTTATGCCGAAGAACTTACTTGGGCTTGCGCAAAAGAAATTTCTAATAACCTGAATAATGGTGAAATCAATCACCCTGATTTATCTGAAATTACAGAAACGCTTGCATCAACTTATTATGCAAATTTATCTATCTTTAAATCTATTCCCGATAGCTGGGCAATAAATCAGATTTTTCCAATAATACCAATACATAGGCACTTAGAGGAGCCGTTCTGCAAAGGCAACTTTGCAGATTTAACTTGTGATTCAGATGGAAAACTAAATAATTTTATTGATGATGGAAAAATTAAATCATTACTAAATTTACACAAGCCAGAGGAAGATAAAGATTATCTAATTGGAATTTTTATGACTGGAGCCTATCAAGAAGCATTAGGAAACTTGCACAATTTATTTGGTAGTACAAACGTTGTACATATAGACATAAATAAAGATAATTCATATAAGGTCAAAAATATTATTAAAGAGGACAGTAAATCTGAAATTTTACAATTATTAGATTACAGTTCAGCTTCTTTGGTGGAATCTATAAGGATTAATACTGAATCAGCAATTGATCAAAAAAAATTAACTATTGAAGAAGCAAGAAAATTAATGGATCAAATCGAAATTAGTCTCAGAAAAAGTAGTTATTTATCAGAATGACTATCTAATGTTTTTTGCAAATAATTTTTAGCATAATCTAGAGCATCACTTAATTTATCGATATCTTTAGCACCTGCTTGAGCAAAGTTAGGCTTTCCTCCTCCACCTCCTGAACAAATTCTTGCAATATCATTAATTAATTTACCTGCATGCAATCCTTTTTTTACTGCATCATCACCTAAAGAAACTGCAAATAACAACTTTCTATTTTCTGGATTTGGTATTCCCCCAAGAATTACTATTGCTTTATTTCCCAAATGAGAAGTTAAATTAAGTGCTGCAGATTGCAAAGAATTCCCATCTAAGCCATCAATCTGATTTACTAAAATTGAAAAAGAATTTACTATTTGTGAAGATGATTTTAGAGAAGAGTACTTAAAGGATACAATTTCATCTTTCATTTTTTGTATCTCTTTATTCTTATTAATAAGTTCTGCTTGCAAATTATTAACCCTTTCAAAAAGTTGATTAGGATTTGCTTTTAACAAATCACTTAGTTGGTTTACTAAAGCATTTCTATCACTGTAATAGTCTAATGCTGATTGGCCTGATAATGCTTCGATTCTTCTTACTCCAGCTGAGATTCCTTCCTCACTAATTATCTTGAAAGAACCTAATTCAGATGTAGTTTTAACATGTGTGCCACCACAAAGTTCCATTGAAACTCCTGGTACATTAACAACGCGCACCTCATCATCATATTTTTCTCCAAACATGGCTACTGCACCCTTTTCAAGAGCCTCATTCTTAGACATATTTTTTATTTCTAGGGCATGATTTTCCATAATCCAAGAGTTAACTAAAGTCTCAATCTTAGAAATTTGATCTTTAGAAATAGAATTAGAGGAATTAAAGTCAAAACGTAATTTATTAAAGGCTACTAATGAACCTTTTTGTCCAACACTTTCATCAACAACTGATTTAAGTGCAGATTGTAATAAATGAGTAGCTGTATGATTTGCAGCAGCCCTAGCTCTATTAGAGGAGCAAACATTAGTATTAACTTTTTGTCCAATAGTTAATATTCCTTTTTTAATCGTTCCATAATGTAAAAAAACATTTTTCTTTCGCATAACATTATCAACCAAGACCTCTACATCTTTTGAAAATATCGTTCCAATATCGCCAACTTGCCCGCCAGATTCTCCATAAAAAGTGGTCTGATCAAGAACAATTAAAACTTTCTGACCTTCACTTGCTTGCTTAACTAATTTTGAATCCAAAAATATGCCCTTTATTTCAGCTTCGGAAAGAAGTGAATCATAACCATTAAAAACAGTTTTGTTAAAAAGATCTATTTCTCGCTCTAATGATCCCTCCAATGTCAAATCAATATTACTTGAAGCAGCTTTAGCCCTCTCTTTTTGTGTATTCATTTCTTCTTCAAAACCCTTTACATCTACACTGATACAATTTTCTTCTGCAATTTCTACAGTAAGTTCTAGAGGAAATCCATAAGTATCATAAAGTTCAAAAGCTTTAAAACCAGAAATTAATTTCTGCCCTGAAGCAATTATCTCATCTAGCAATTTCTCTCCTCTTTCAAGAGTTTCCCTAAATCTTATTTCTTCAATTTTTATCTCATTCAAAATTAAATCATTATTATTTTTTAAATCAGGATAATTATTTTGCATTAAATTAATCCCTACAGAAGCAATATGAGGTAAAAATTCATTTGTTATACCTAATAATCTCCCATGTCTGACCATTCTTCTAATAAGCCTTCTTAGTATATATCCTCTGCCGAGATTACTTGCTGCTACTCCATCAGAAATTAAATGAATAATAGCTCTTGTATGATCACCAATGATTTTTAAAGAAATTTTGTTTTTATCATCTGAAGAAAAATAATCAATATTTGCAATCTCACAAATTTTTTGAATGATAGGAAAAATTAAATCTGTCTCATAATTATTTTGCTTTTTTTGTAGTATTTGAGCCATCCTTTCAAGACCCATTCCTGTATCAATATTTTTAAATTTTAAATCTGTCAATTTTCCATTAGGATCACGATTATATTGCATAAACACAAGATTATAAAATTCAATAAAACGATCTCCATCTTCTAAATCAATATTCAGCAGACCCTTTTCAGGATGAAAATCATAATAAAGTTCTGAACAAGGTCCACATGGACCTGTTTTGCCAGATGACCAAAAATTATCTTCCTCACCTAGTTTCACTATTCTATCTGGATGAATACCAATTTCATCTATCCAAATTTTTGCAGACTCTTCGTCTTCGTAAAAAACACTCACAATTATATTTTCAACAGAAAGTTGATAAATATTAGTAACTAATTCCCAAGCCCATTGAATAGCCTCTCGTTTAAAATAATCTCCAAAAGAAAAGTTACCAAGCATTTCAAAAAAAGTGTGGTGTCTAGCTGTAACTCCAACATTTTCTATATCGTTTGTTCTGATGCACTTTTGGCTAGATGTAGCCCTTTTTGATGGTCTTTCTTTTAAACCTAAAAAAACTGGTTTAAAAGGGAGCATTCCAGCAATTGTGAGCATAACCGTAGGGTCATCTGGAATCAAAGATGCACTTGGAATGATTTTATGTAATTTTTCACTATAAAAATTTAAAAAAGCATTTCTTATCTCATCTCCAGTAACTATTTTTTTAATTAGTTGAGATGTCATTTATCTAAAATAATAAGATTAAAAATTAAAGAAAAGCGTAATTTCGGTTATTTCGCAAAAATAATCACGCGAATTTATATTCTATATAACTAAAGTTAATTTATAAAGCTAATTATTTTATGATAGCCTCTGCCCAGACAAGTAATTCTAAATTGGCACAAACCAATAACAAGTTAACGGTTCAATCTCAAAACTTTGCAGATGATTCTTGTGCCATAAGATCTTTGGATTGGGATCGCAGTAGATTTGATATTGAATTTGGTTTAAGAAATGGAACTACTTACAATAGTTTTATTATTAAAGGCGAGAAACTTGCAATTATTGATACTAGTCACGCAAAGTTCGAAGAATTATGGTTTGAAGAATTACTGAAAAAGGTAAATCCGCAAGAAGTTGATTATCTAATTACTAGTCATACAGAACCTGATCATTCTGGTTTGATAGGTAATCTTTTAGAATTAAATCAAAATATCACAGTAGTTGGATCAAAATTAGCACTTAAATTTATTGAAGACCAAATACATATTCCTTTTAAACGTCTAGAGGTTAAAAGTGGAGAGTTTTTAAATCTCGGAACTAATCCTAAAAGTGGCTTAGAACATAATATTGAATTTATAAGTGCACCAAATTTACATTGGCCAGATACCATATTTTCATATGATCACAGCACAAATGTTCTCTATACATGCGATGCATTTGGACTCCATTATTGTTCTGACGAATTTTTTGACACTGATCAAAAAGAAATTTACGATGATTTCCGTTTTTATTACGATTGCCTTATGGGTCCAAACGCTAGAAGCGTTATGCAGGCAATTAAAAGAATAGATAAGCTACCTGAATTAAAGACAATAGCTGTTGGGCATGGACCTTTGCTCCATAATCAGGTCAATTTTTGGAAAGGAAAATATCTAGAATGGAGTAGTAATAAAAGTAAAGGCAATGATTTTGTGTCAGTCTGCTATTTAAGCGACTATGGTTATTGTGATCGACTAAGTCAAGCGATATCTCATGGAATAAGCAAAGCAGATGCTCAGGTTCAGTTAATTGATTTAAGATCTTCTGACCCGCATGAATTAACAAGTTTAATTTCCGAATCAAAAGCAGTAGTCATTCCCACATGGCCAGTAGACTCAGATAATGAATTAAAAGAGTCTCTCGGTACTTTATTCGCAGCACTTAAACCAAAACAATTTACTGCAGTTTATGATGCATTTGGTGGAAATGATGAACCTATAGATTCTTTAGCAAATAAATTAAGAGAACTTGGTCAAAAAGAAGCTTTCTCTCCCTTAAGAGTTAAAAATATTCCAGATCCCATTGTTTATCAACAATTCGAAGAAGCTGGAACTGACTTGGGTCAATTGATCAATAAAAAGAAGAATATTGCCTCTATGAAAAGCCTTGATTCAAATTTAGATAAAGCGTTAGGGAGATTAAGTGGTGGATTATATGTAGTTACAGCGAGCCAAGGCGAAGGTTCTACATTTAGACAAAGTGCAATGGTCGCAAGTTGGGTTAGTCAAGCAAGCTTTTCTCCACCAGGTATTACAGTTGCAGTAGCCAAAGATAGAGCTATTGAATCATATATGCAAGTTGGGAAAGGTTTTGTTGTGAATATTCTGAGAGAAGATAACTATCAAAAAATGTTCAGACATTTTTTAAAAAGATTTACCCCTGGAGCTGATAGATTTGCAGATGTAGATGTAATTAGCAACATCGCTGAAGGAGGACCAGTGCTTTCAGATTCACTGGCCTTTTTAGATTGTAAAGTTAGTTCTAGACTAGAGACTCCAGACCATTGGATAATTTACGGAGTTGTTGAAAATGGTAATGTTTCGGACTTATCATGCAAGACAGCAGTTCATCACAGAAAAGTTGCTAATCACTATTGATTAAACTTTTCAAGAAGAGTTTTGAAATCTATTAGTATCACAAAACTCAAATAGCAAACTTATATTTTTTATTTTAATTGAAACAAATATAGATTGCAGTTATAACTAGGATTTTTTTTATAGTTGAAAATTAGTTGAGATTCGAACCTACAATTGCCTCACAAATCCAAAATTTTATTTGCCAATTATTCTTTAACAAATTTACTAATACTTTTAATAATGAGGCGGTTTTGATTCTTCTGGAGGGAAATATGTTTCCTCGTCATTACCTTTTTTCTTCTTTCTGAAATATTCTTCGGATGGATCTAATCCATCATTATCATAATTACTTTCTCTTTCCATTACTTTTCTAAAACGCTTCTTACTTTATCTGAGAATTTTTGTTCTCTATCAGTTCTTGTATTTACTTTCATCGTTGTATAGATTCTAGGAGCACCTTTTGAATGAATTTTTTCATGGCACTTTTTAACACATTCAAATACTTTATCCCAATCTCCTTCTATTGCAGTTCCATTAGCCCCTAATTCATAGTTGAGTCCTTCACTTTTTATAATTTCAATACACTCTTTTATATAAGGCGACAAAGAAGTTCCAACACCAATCGGGACTAAACACAAATCAATACTTACAAACATAATTTTTTATTTTTTGATAAATCAAACTATTTACATTCTAAATGCTTAAGATCCATAGAATTTGGCGAAGTAAACCAGTAAAAGTTTCCTAAAAATAAAATAAGAGGGCATTTATTCGCCCCTCTTCGAGTCGTATGCACCTCGCTGATCACAAAGTCGATGAAGTGCTTTTGACTCCTGAATTATTTCTACTACTACTGAATGGAAAATGATAGTAGTGACAACCAAAAAGCACAAATACTTGGGTAGAAATACCCTATGAATTTCAAGTAAAAGGAGGACAATATAAGTGTATACATAGGAGGTCTTATGAAACTCATTACTCCTTTCACTATTCTCACTCAAAACTTCCATGAAATAGATTTGATTAGAGACGCAATAAAAAATAGAAGATTAGCAACAGAAAGATTGCATGATGATTACAGAAAAATTTATAAAAATCATCAATTTGCTTAGATAATCAACAAGAAATCTCGTTCCAGTTGGAAACCCTACATTTAATAACTCATTAATGGTGCTGTTATAGGTATAATCTACTGATACACAACGGTTTCACAATAACTAAACGTTCTGGTCGATAGCTGAAAATCCGTTGAAAGTCCATATGACACTTCACCACGACTAAAAAGTCGGAAATATTACTAAAAAATTAAGTCTTTAAAATGTCAAATATTAATATAGGCGTACTTACGGAAAATCAAGATTTATCAGAATTTGAAATTACTGAAAAATTTTCTTGTGTAAGATTCTTAGACCAAAATAAAGAAAGATTTGAACTTGAATTTAATCTTGAAAAAGGAACCTCTTTTAATACTTTTTTCATTAGAAGTCATGAGGAACTTTTTATTATTCATCCACCTGAAAAACAATATTTAGATTCATTTAATAAAGTAATTTCTAGGTTTTGCGATCAATTTAAATTATGTAAAATCAACTTCATTTCTGGTCATATTAATCCCCAAATAATTGAAACTATAAAGAATATAAGTACTCAATTTCAAAACACAACTATTACTTGCTCTAATCCAGGTTATAAACTTATTAGTGAACTTTGGAATCAAAGAAATCCTACCTTAGAAAACTTTATTGAAATTCAATTACCTGAAATAAACATAATCAAAAAAGAACTTAATTTAGAATTAGAAAACATTTCACTAGAGTTAATTCCTATTCCCACAGCACGTTGGCCAGGTGGCCTGATAATTTATGAACGTAATCAAGAAATACTTCTTAGTGAAAAAATTTTCTCTGCTCACATTGCTTCTGCTGATTGGTCTGAAACAAATCGAGTTAGTACAGAAATTGATAGGAAACATTTTTATGATTGCTTGATGGCACCAATGTCTAATCAAGTAGTATCAATAACTGAAAAAATTGCAGATTATGAGATTAAAACTATTGCACCATTACATGGTCCAGCGATCGAATATAGCTTAAAAAGCTTTTTAAATGACTATATTAGGTGGGGAGATAATCTCTCATCCAATAATCATAAGATCGTTCTGATATATGCAAGTGCATATGGAAACACAGCCTCAATAGGTGATGCATTGGCTAAAGGGATAAATAGAACCTCCATAGAAGTTGAAAGTATTAATTGTGAATTTACACCTAATGATGTACTTGTAAAATCCATCCAAAATGCTGATGGATATTTAATAGGCTCACCCACATTGGGTGGTCACGCCCCAACTCCAATAGTTAGTGCACTAGGAACTTTGTTAGCAGAGGGTAATAGAGATAAACCAGTGGGAATTTTTGGCAGTTTTGGTTGGAGTGGCGAAGCTATAGATTTACTTGAAACAAAATTAAAAGACGGTGGTTTTAAGTTTAGTTTTGACCCTATTAGGATAAAATTCAGTCCAAATAAACCAAAGATTAAAGAGTTAGAAGAAATAGGAACTCACTTTGCAAGAAAAATTATAAAAAAAGCAAGGAAAAAACCCAGAAAATCAGATACTGGAATGATTACAAGTAAAACGGATCCAAAACTACAAGCTCTTGGAAGAGTAATTGGTTCACTTTGTGTTCTGACAGCCTCTAAAGGCAAAGATGAGAATAATATCAAAGGAGCCATGCTTGCATCTTGGGTTAGTCAAGCAAGTTTTTCTCCGCCTGGGTTAAGTATTGCAGTAGCAAAAGATAGATCTGTAGAGTCTCTTTTGCAAATAGGGGATTCATTCGCATTAAATATTCTTAGTGAAAAAGATTTTAAAGAACCTTTGAAAAGATTCTCAAAGCCCTTCGCACCTGGAGAAGATAGATTTGAAGGAATAAATATTGAATTAACTCCTAATGAACAGATAATCATTCCTGAATCGCTCGCATGGTTAGATGCATCTATAAAAGAAAGAATGGAATGTGGAGATCATTGGGTAATTTACGCCGAAGTACTACACGGTAATATACTAAAATCCGATAGTCTAACGGCAGTTCATCACCGCAAAACAGGTGCTAACTATTAAATTTATTTATCTAAATTTATGACTGAAACAAAAGATCTAATAATCATTACGGCTAGTTGTGGTAAAAATCTAGAACTTTCTGAAAAATTTCTTGAAAAAAGTAATGAACTTAAAGTAAGTTCTGAAATTTTAGATCTTACTACTCTTGATATTCCATTATTTAATCCAAGAATTCACAGCAAAGAAAATATTCCAAATAAAATAGAAGAATTAAAAAAAAAGCTTTTCAAGATTGAAAGGTGGGTGATTTGTGCCCCTGAATATAATGGATCTATACCTCCCATTCTCTCCAACTTCATAGCATGGCTTTCTATTTCGGGAGATGACTTTAGGAATTTATTTAATGGTCAACCTATTGCAATTGCAACATTTTCTGGTGGTATAGGGTTAGAACTACTGACCTCATTACGCATTCAATTAGTGCATTTAGGAAGTCAAGTATTAGGGAGACAACTTTTGTCTTCATATAGTAAACCTATAGATACAAAAACTATTGAAGATATTATTCAAAGGCTTTTACAAATGAAAAAATTAAAAACATGAACATTTAAAACCTAATAAAATTTTATTCTTTTTGATTCCAAACTTTCAATATTTCTTTAGCCATAGGGAGTGCATGAACAGATCCCCCACCAGGAGTATTTTGTGCAAAAGCAACTACAAGTAATTCACTTTTTTCAGAGGGAGTAAAGCAAACAAACCAAGCGTGATCTAATCCACCTTCACCATCTTCCGCAGTTCCAGTTTTACCTGAAACTGGAGGTAAATTTGATACTCCATAATTAATTGATACTCCCGTGCCAGACTCTACTACTTTCCTGAGACCACTTTTTATTAACTGAATATTATTTGAGTCAATATCGATTTTAATAAGTTTCTTATCTGAAAAACTTTCTTTATCTTTTTTAACTAAATAGGGAGTAACTAGATAACCTCCATTTGCAATTGCAGCATATGCTCTAGCTATTTGAATAGGGGTAACTTGAACAACAAATTGTCCAATAGACATACTCGCAATATCTTCTGGAACCCAAGGGGTTCTTCCAGGTTGCCCCCATCCTCTACCTTCTTTAGCCCATTCACTACTAGCTACTAATCCTATATTTTCTTGTTCAGAAATTTCAATTCCAGATAAAGAATTAAACCCAAGCTTTCTTGAGACCTTATAAATTTCATCAACTCCCACTCCATAACCTACTTGATAAAAAAATGTATTACTAGAAACTCTCAAAGCATCTTCATAACCTATTACCCCAAAGCCTAAATCATTATGCTCTCTAAAACATTGGCTCCCATAAGTTATACATGGTTTCGTATCTAACATGGTTTCTCTAGGAAATTTTCCACTTTCCAAGCCAGCTAAAGCCGTTACAATTTTCCAAACGCTTCCTGGATCGTAAGCATTTAATGCTCTATTAAATAAAGGTTTTTCAGGAGAATTAAAAAGTTTATTATATTCTTCCTCAGGTTTAAAATCCTTTGAGAAAAAATTTAAATCAAATGTAGGTTTACTTGTCATTGCTCTTATCGCACCATCTCTTGGATCCATTACGATTATGGCTCCAGCTTTTTTATCTTTAAGAACTTCCTCAGCAACTAATTGCAGATTAAGATCAATTGTTAGTTCAATATCATTACCTTGTACTGGAGGCTTTATACCCAAAGATCTTTGAAAGTTTCCTAATGAATTTACCTCAACCATTTCTCCACCCCATTCACCTCTTATATAGTCTTCATAAACATATTCAATTCCAGTTCTACCGATTAAGTCATTTAACTTATAACCATTCTTAGATAAGGATTTATATTCTAAGTCAGTTATTGGTTGAGTATAACCAATTACATGGGCAGCAAGGGATTTATAAGGATAATTTCTAATTAATTTAGTAGCTATTTCAAAACTAATTAAATTACTTTCATTTTCCTTAAACTTTATTAATTGATCTACATTTAAATCATCAAGAATAGTTACTGAAAGTTTTTGATTTTTTAGACCATCAAAATATTTGTTTTGAATTACATTACTATCTATATTTAACAAGTTAGAAATGCTTGATTTATGTTTTTCCCAATTGTTTTTTTTAACAGATTGAGGCTTTATTATTAGAGAATATTTCACTCTACTATCTGCTAAAATATTACCATTTTTATCTAGTATTCTTCCGCGTATAGGCTGTGAAGCAATAAGTCTAATCCTATTATCATCTGACATCTTCTTAAAAGATTCATAATTTAAAAGTTGTAAAAAAATCAACCTAAATAGTATCAATAAAAATGAAACAGAAGAAAAAATAAGTAAGACTAAAGGGTGTCTATTAAATGAAAAAAGTTTTTTGTTGGGACTTGTTTTTATCAAAAATATAAAATTTATTTAAATATTGTTTTTTTCAATAAAGCAATGATTGATTTTATCTCTATAAGTTTTTTGATTAAATCTTTATAATCACTATTTGCAGTATCTTCATTAAA
>CACBAW010000023.1 GCA_902537275.1 uncultured Synechococcaceae cyanobacterium | reverse complement strand
TGATAACGACCCTCCAGCAGCAATGAGATATACAGAATCTCGTTTACAGTCTCTTACAGATGAAAGTTTATTGGAAGATATTGAATCTGAAACTGTAGATTTTGCCGATAATTTTGACGGTTCTCAGCAAGAACCAACAGTTTTACCTGCTAGGATTCCTCAACTACTACTTAATGGATCATCTGGAATAGCAGTAGGAATGGCAACTAATATTCCACCTCATAACTTAGGGGAATTAATTAATGGTCTTAAATCAATAATCAATAATCCTTCGATTGAAGAAAGAGAACTTTTTGAAATAATTAAGGGTCCTGATTTTCCCACAGGTGGTCAAATATTAAGCAGAGATGGTATCAGAGAAACTTTCAAGACAGGGAGGGGTTCAATAACCATGAGAGGTGTAGCAAATATTGAGCAAATTAAATCTAGTGGTAGAGCAGAAAAAGATGCAGTAATAATTACGGAACTCCCATTTCAAACTAATAAAGCGGCATTGATAGAGAGAATTGCTGACTTGGTTAATGAAAAAAAATTAGAAGGTATTTCTGATATTAGAGATGAAAGTGACCGAGACGGAATGAGGATAGTTATTGAACTAAAAAGAGATGCCTACCCACAAGTAGTTTTAAATAATTTATTTAAGTTAACGCCTCTACAAAATAACTTTAGTGCAAATATCCTTGCTTTAGTAAAAGGAGAGCCAACAACACTTTCACTAAGAAAAATGTTAGATGTATTTCTAGACTTCAGAGTGGAGACAATAAGGCGAAGAACTGGATTTTTATTAAAAAAGGCTGAAGAGAGGGATCATATTGTTAAAGGTCTTTTATTAGCATTGGGTTCTATGGATGAGATTATTAATCTAATAAGATCAGCAAAAGATACAGTTTCAGCCAGAGAAAAATTACAAACTGATCATGAGTTATCTGCCACACAAGCAGAAGCTATTTTACAAATGCAATTAAGAAGATTAACAGCACTAGAAGCGGATAAAATCAAAGGCGAACATGATGAGTTGACAAGAAAAATCAACTTATATCAGCAAATATTGGATAGTAAAGAAAGAATTTTTGAAATTATTCTTGAAGAACTTAATAAAATCGATGAAAGATTTTCCTCTCCTAGAAAAACAGAAATACTTGATTTAGGCGGTGGTCTAGATGATATTGATCTTATCGCTAATGACAGATCTGTAGTTTTATTGACTGAAGCAGGTTACTTAAAAAGAATGCCTGTCAATGAATTTGAATCTACAAGTCGCGGGTCTAGAGGTAAAGCTGGAACAAAGACACAAGAAGATGATGAAGTAAAACTATTTATAAGCTGTAACGATCATGATACTCTTTTACTTTTTAGTGATAGAGGGATAACTTATGCTCTGCCAGCATATAGAGTTCCCATGAGTAGCAGAACAGCTAAAGGTACTCCATCAGTTCAACTTCTCCCAATACCAAGAGAAGAAAAGATAACCTCTCTAGTTGCAGTAGATTCCTTTGATAACGATTGTTATCTATTAATGCTGACCAAGGCTGGATTTATAAAAAGAACTTCACTTTCTGCTTTCTCAAAAATTCGAGCAAATGGTTTAATAGCAATAAATCTTGAGGATGGAGATGCTTTAACTTGGGTTAGATTATCAAAAGAAGGAGACAGTGTTTTGATTGGGTCTAGAACAGGAATGGCGATTCATTTCAGATTAGATATTAACGAATTAAGGCCATTAGGCAGAACGGCGAGGGGGGTTAAATCTATGAACCTCAGGAAAGGAGATAATCTTGTATCTATGGATGTTTTGACATCTGATTTAGTTGATCAATTAGCTAAAAATGAAGATCTTACTAAAGAATTTGATGAAAATCTTGAAGTTAACTCTTCAGAAGGTCCTTGGGTACTAATAGCCAGTGCATTTGGACTAGGTAAAAGAGTACCTGTGACTCAATTTAGATTACAAAAAAGAGCAGGCATGGGTTTGAGAGCGATAAAATTCAGAATTAAAGATGATGTATTAGTTTGTTTGAAGGTCCTTGGAGAAGGGGAAGAATTACTCTTTGTGACCGAAAAAGGCGTGATAGTCAGAACAAACGCAGATAAAATATCCCAGCAATCTAGAGCCGCTACTGGAGTAAAATTACAAAGATTAGATGAGGGTGATCATTTATCAGAAGTTGTATTAGTTCCTCATGAACAAACAGAAGAAACGGACAAATTCAAGCAAGGCAAAGAAAATTAAAAGAAAATGTTTTATTAGATAATATGGAAATACTTGATATTCTAATTTTAGGTTCCGGGCCTGCAGCACTATGCTTGGCTTCTGAATTAGCCAAGCAAGATCTAAGTATTAAAGCCATATCAACTAAATCTCCAAAAGAAAAATGGGAGAATACATATGGTATTTGGGCTTCAGAATTAGAGGAATTAGGATTAGAGTCTTTGTTATCTCATCGGTGGTGCAAAACAGTTAGTTTTTTTGGAAATGGTGAAAATAAAAAGGGAGATAATCCAACAAAACATAATTACGATTATGGTTTGATAAATCAAGAAGCTTTTCAAAATGAACTTTTAAAAAAGTGTAACGGTATTGAATGGTTGAATGAAACAGCAAAAGATATTAAAGAGAAAAATAAACTATCTGAAGTAGTTTGTTTTTCAGGTCTAAGAATACAGGCGAGGTTAGTCATTGACGCAAGTGGTCATAAAAGTAATTTCATAAAAAGACCACTCCAAAATGAAATCGCTCAACAGGCTGCGTATGGGATTGTCGGTAAATTTTCATCGCCACCAGTTAATAAGGATCAGTTTGTTTTAATGGATTTTCGACCAAATCATTTAAACAATGAAGAAAAGTTATCATCTCCTTCCTTTCTTTATGCAATGGATCTTGGAAATGAAACTTTTTTTGTTGAAGAAACATCATTAGCTAGTTATCCTGCCTTATCCCAAGAGCATCTCAAAAAAAGACTTTTTAAAAGACTGAATAGCAAGGGTATTCAGGTAAGTGAAATTTTTCATGAAGAGAATTGCCTTTTCCCAATGAATTTACCCCTCCCATTTAAAAAACAATTTGTACTTGGTTTTGGAGGGTCTGCAAGCATGGTGCATCCTGCATCAGGATACATGATCGGATCTTTATTAAGAAGAGCTCCACTCCTTGCAAAAAAATTAGCAATCTTTTTAAAAGAACCTAATCTCAGCTCTCTTGAACTAGCCACAAAAGGTTGGGAGATTCTATGGCCTTTCGAGTTAATACAAAGGCATAAACTTTACCAATATGGTTTAAGAAGACTGATGAGTTTTGACGAAAGTAGATTAAGAAGCTTTTTCTCAAATTTCTTTAGATTATCGACCAATGAATGGGTTGGTTTTCTTACTAATACACTTCCACTTCCAAAACTAATTTACGTGATGAGTAAGATGTTTTTAAATTCACCTCTAAAAGTAAAACTAGGAATGCTTAAGTTAAATTAGTTTTTTCTATTTTCGCCAATCATCAATATTAATATCTGGGAAAACTTTATCTTCTTCCTCAATATCTTCAATAAATTTTAAATTAATACTGGAATGATTTTTAATCATTTCAACTATTTTCCAAAACCTGAACAAATGTCTTTCTATCCTCTCTTTTGCAAGTTCAGTTGTAGTTCCAGCTCTTAGTATAAAACTCCAATCAGAGGACTCACTGAGAAGTAATTCTCTTGCTGCTTGCTTAAAAAGTCTTTGAGATAGTTCATTATTAAAATTTTTAGAGCATAACTCAACAAAAGTTGAGCCTGCTTTAGTGATTTCCGGAACAATCCACGCATTTGCATCATTAATCCAGTAATCATGATAACCTCCTTGTCCCCAACTTGATGGTGATGGATCGCAAATCTGAAGATTTGGCTTTTGAATTAAGAATTCTTTTAAATTTGTAAGTTTAATTGAATATTTACTAGAGTTTTTTAAAATATTTTCAATAAAAAAAGGTCCCTCATACCACCAATGACCAAATAACTCTGCATCAAATGGAGCTACCAATAAGGGCTTAAAAGAAGAGGATAATGTTAATTTTTCTAATTGTTTGTATCTCGCGAGAAGATAAGAATCAGCATGTTCTGCAACCTTTTTTTTGGCTTCATTTTCTAAATAAAACGCCTTTTCTCCCAATGGTACCTTTTCATCTGTAATCTTATGAAACTTCAAGCCCAAAGGTCTTTTAGTTGAGATACCTTTCTTTTGGAGTTTAGAGATAGGTAATTCCCATCCTAAATCTTTATGAAATTCCCTATAAACTTTGTCTCCCGGGAACCCGTCCTTTGCAGACCAAACAGGTAAAGTTGACTCACTATCTCTTCCAAAGAAGGCAACTCCTTTTTTCGAGCATATTGGAGCATATACACCATACCTTGGCCTTGGTGTAGCGTTTAGAACACCGTGACCATCCAAGATTGCATATCTTATTCCAGAATTAAATAGCATTTCATCTAAATTCTCATAATATGCACATTCAGGTAACCAAATACCCAAAGGCTTAGTTCCTAAGATATTTTCATGGTTCCTAATGGCTGTATTGATTTGTCCTTTAACAGTTTCTGGATTCTCCCTTAGAATTGGCAAATACCCGTGTGTAGCAGCACAAGTAAGAATATCCAAATTTCCAGAGTTATTTAAGACTCTAAACTTCTTTATTAAATTTCCAGAACATTCTTGCCAATACATGAATTTATCATTAATGTTATTCATTAAAAAGGCAGAGGCATTTTTTTCTTCTTTTGGCAGTTCGTTTAGGAAATCATTTCTTGTTTCAATCCAGGTTGGGAATGTTTCTTGAATTTTTTTATTATTTAGAAGTGATAATAATGTAGGAGACAAACTAATAGTAAGTTTGGTATTTAAAGGATTTACATTTTTGGAAGATTCTATAGATTGAAGAAGTGGTATGTAACATTCCAAAATCGCCTGAAATAACCAATCCTCTTCTAAGGAGTTTTTTTCATTTTTTCTGACATAAGGTAGATGAGCATGTAAAACTATCGCTAACTGGCCTAAAACATTATTTTTAGAGTATTGCCCATTCATACTTTTTAAATTTATGCCTAAAATCTATAAAAAATCAAAATTATTTTTTATAAAAAGAAAGATTTAATCTTAAAAGAATACTTTAAAAATTTAAGTATTTGATTTTTTTTTCAGAATTTTAACCAATATTATTTAAGTTAGAAACTTTCAGCAAATTATTATTGAACTAAATCTAGTCAAATTTTTTTAATTAGCTTAATATAAGTTTAGGTTATTCTTATTGATGTCAAAAGATCCTGGAAGAATTTTGATATTTGATACAACTCTTCGAGATGGAGAGCAATCACCTGGTGCCAGTTTAAATCTCGAAGAAAAACTTGCTATCGCGCATCAATTAGCAAGATTAGGAGTAGATGTTATTGAAGCTGGATTCCCTTTTGCAAGTCAAGGAGATTTTAAAGCTGTTAATAAAATTGCTAATACCGTTGGGAAAGAAAATGGCCCTATAATATGTGGTTTAGCTAGAGCGTCTAAAGGAGATATAAAAGCATGTTTCGAAGCAGTAAGTCCAGCTCCCAAGAAAAGAATACATACTTTTATTGCGACAAGTGATATTCATCTTAAACATAAACTTAAAAAATCCAGAAAAGATGTTCTTCAAATAGTTCCAGAAATGGTTAATTATGCCAAATCCTTAGTAGATGATATTGAATTTTCTTGTGAAGATGCCTCAAGGAGTGATCCTGAATTTTTATACGAAGTGATTCAACTAGCAATTACTGCAGGAGCGACAACAATAAATATCCCTGATACTGTTGGATTTACAACTCCTAGTGAATTTGGCAAACTTATTGGCGATATAAATAAAAATGTTCCAAATATTGATGAGGCAGTAATCTCGGTTCATGGTCATAATGATTTAGGTTTAGCAGTAGCAAATTTTCTTGAGGCAGTAAAAAATGGGGCAAGGCAACTAGAATGTACTATTAATGGAATTGGAGAAAGAGCTGGGAATGCCTCTTTAGAAGAGTTAGTAATGGCACTTCATGTTAGGAAAAGTTTTTTTAATAGTTTTTTCAAAAGAAATCCAGATTCCCCAACTCCTCTTACTGCTATAAGAACAGAAGAAATAACAAAAACTTCTAGACTTGTTTCTAACCTGACTGGAATGACTGTACAACCTAATAAAGCGATTGTAGGAGCAAACGCTTTTGCACATGAGTCAGGCATTCATCAGGATGGAGTTTTAAAAAATAGACTAACTTACGAAATTATCGATGCAAAAACTGTTGGCTTGAGTGACAACAAAATATCTTTAGGGAAACTTAGTGGAAGAAGTGCGGTAAGAGCAAGATTAGAAGAGATGGGATATGACTTGAACAGAGAAGATTTAAATGATGCTTTTGCTCGTTTTAAGGATTTAGCTGACAGAAAAAGAGAAATTACAGATAGAGACTTAGAAGCAATTGTTAGTGAACAGGTTCAGCTCCCAGAAGCTAAATTTCAATTAAGTCTTGTACAAGTAAGTTGTGGTAACGCCTCCAAACCTACTGCTACCATTTCGCTTATAAACACGGAAGATAATAGTGAGAATACTGCCGTATCAATAGGTACTGGCCCCGTTGATGCTGTATGCGAGGCTTTAAATAAATTAGCTAAAGTTCCTAATGAATTAATTGAATTTTCTGTTAAGTCGGTTACAGAAGGAATTGATGCTTTGGGCGAAGTAACAATAAGAATAAGAAGGGATAATAAAATTTATTCTGGTCATTCTGCGGATACAGACGTTGTAGTTGCTGCAGCTAATGCTTACGTTAATGCTTTAAATAGACTTGTATTTTCCGAGAAAAAAAATTCAATTCATCCACAATTTGATAATTTAGAAAATTCTGATAATAAATTTCAACCAAATCCTGCAAATTAAATTATTTTCTTAGGATTATTAAGTTGCATTAAAAAATCGTCTCTTAATACGGTAGATTTATCTAATAGTTAAAGTAGTAAATAATGAGAGAAAGGGTACTTGGATATTGGGCACTTTCGTGGGTTGGCTTAATTGGCAACATAATTGCACTTCCAATAATCGCATTAATTATAAGTTATGGGCCTCCACTAAAAGTTGCTAATGTAACTCTTGCCATAAGTCTTGGATGGCCTGCTGCAATTGTTGGAATAGTTTCTTCAGCAGCCCTTTTAGCAGAGAGAAAATGGGGAGTAACTTTAACTCTCGTATCTTTATCAATGGTAATTTCTGGTATGGGTCCTTATTCAGTTGTAAGGCTCATAACTCTTAAAGACATTTATGGTGTTGGTGGGTTTACTCTTTTAACAACATTATTAAGTACGCTAGCTCTTATTTATTGGTGTAATCCAAAACATCGAAGAAGGATTAGGTTATAAAAATGAAATTTAAGAAAAAGTATTATTTTTGCTTGTTGGATACTGAATTCTTCTGTGTCTAATTCTTTTCCACACATTCAAGAATGCTCTTTTTATAAGAAAAATTTCTCCTTTCGATAAATTACTATCATCTAATTGCCCATCTTTTTTACGTGAGTAGATAATATTAGAAATTGTGTTCAAAGCTTCTTTATCAGATGCATTAATATTCATAGCTCTTAGTGCGGCTTCACATCCATCGGCAAGCATTAAAATAGCTGTTTCTTTGGACTGAGGAATAGGGCCTTTATATCTAAAATAATATTCATTAATGTCTGGATTTTTTTCTTTAGCTTTTTGAAAAAAATATCCCATTTTAAGGGTACCTTGATGTTCAGGAATAAAATTAGCTATCAGTTTAGGTAGTCTATTTTTTCTAGCAAATTTTAATCCTTCATCAACATGAGCTTGTAATACTTCTGCACTTTTAATCGGATCATCTAATTCGTCATGCGGATTTTTTGAGCCATCCTGATTTTCAATAAACCAATTAGGTGCATGTAATTTACCAACATCATGATATAAAGCTCCAGTTTTAATAAGATCAATATCACCACCAATCATTCTTGTTGCTTCCTCTGCTAATCCGCATATTAGTAAAGTATGTTCAAAAGTACCAGGAGCTTCTAGAGACAATCTTCTAATTAGAGGTTTCTCCTTATCAGCTAATTCGAGCAATCTTGCTTTAGTTAATAATCCGAATATAGATTCAAAAATAGGAATAAATAAAATTGTAAAAAGCATAGCTATAGCCAATAACAAGGAATCAGAAAATATATCACCATTAGCTAAAACAAAATCTTCCTTATTTATAAGAGATATTTTATCTTTACCTATCAATATCCATTGACTCAATAACGATCCAATGGGGACAAAAATTGATAGTTGAAGTAACTGAGCTCTACTTCTTATTCTTCCTCCAAGAAGAGATACTATTGAAGCGCAAACTAATAAAATAAAAAATAAATTATTATTGATAAAAATTTCTTGGTCAGGCCAAGTAAGACTCGCTATTGATACCCAAGCTAAAGCTGTTATGCTTCCCATACCTTGAGATAATATTAATGCCGGTGGAATTAACATAGAAAATGGACTTATGGTTGAAGCTAAGGTTAATTTCGTAACTTGTACTGCTAAAAGAAGAGTAATAATCAAGAAGATCTGTCTTGAAGAAATTGTGGGATTTTCTTTTTTTGAAACTAATATCAAAACTCCGGAACTAATTAGTATTTCAGTAAAGGAAAAAAGCCAAGAAAAAATATCTCCGATATTTAAAGGCGAGATAAGAAGTAGTTTATAAGAAGAAATTATTGAAATTAAAATGCATACTAGAAAAATTATGAGGTTATCTATTCTTGAAATTTTAATTGGTTGTTTTACTGGGGCTTGACTTCGCCTCCACAGATAAAACAATTTCTTTAAGGTAGTTATGATGTTTTTCACAGAATATAGATAAATCTATTTGAATAATTTAAAATTATAGGCATGCTAGGTGTAAAAAGGAGATGTTTTTCTAAATGTCATTAAAATTAGACGGTAAAAATTTATCTCTAGAAATTGAAGTAAGATTAACCGATTATATCTCTAGTAATAAAAAAATTGCAAAAAGAGCTCCTGGTTTAGCAGTAATAAGAATAGGTGAAGATCCCGCGAGTGGTGTTTACGTTAATAACAAGGAAAAAGCATGTTCAAGGATTGGAATAAAAAGCTTTATCTTTCATCTAAAAGATAGTGTAGAGCAAAAAGAAATTGAACAATTAATAATCAAACTTAATTCTGATAACGATATTGATGGCATATTACTACAACTGCCCATCCCAAAGAAGTTTGACGAGCAAAAACTGATCAGCCATATTAATCCAAGCAAAGATGTAGATGGACTAAATGAGATAAACATCGGCAAACTAGTAAAAAATGAGCCTGGGATGAGATCATGCACACCAGCAGGAATTATTAATTTATTAAAATCCCAAAATATTACAATTGAAGGTAAGAAAATTGTTGTCATAGGAAGAAGTTTACTTGTTGGGAAACCCCTATCGCTTATGTTGTTGAATCTAAATGGCACGGTAACAATTACTCACTCTAAAACATTAAATTTGAATGAAGTTTGTAAAGAAGCCGACATTTTAATTGCGGCTGCAGGAAAACCAAATCTTGTAGATTCGAGTTTTGTGAAAGAAGGAGCAGTAATAATTGATGTTGGGATACATAGATTAAAAAGTTCCGATAAAAATCAAACCAAATTATGTGGCGATGTATTATTAGAAGATGTCATTTCTAAAGTATTTGCTTACACACCTGTACCAGGAGGTGTTGGACCAATGACAGTAACAATGTTACTTGTAAATACTATTTTTAGCTGGCAAAAACAATTTGGTTTATCATCAACTCTTAAGGACCTTTTGCCATAAACACCAAGATGAAATTTTTTTTACTAAAGATATAAAATGACTGAAGTTATAAATAGTATTTCTGATTTTGAAAAATATCTTAAAAACACAAAAAAGGTTGTAGAAGAAGCACTTGATTTCTCCCTGGGCCCTGAGAATCCAGAAATATTAAGAGAATCAATGAGATATTCCCTCTTGGCTGGAGGGAAAAGAATACGTCCAATTTTATGTTTAGCTTCTTGCGCACTAGCTGGTGGAGAGCCCTCTCTTGCAGTTCCCACTGCGGTAGCAATAGAAATGATTCATACAATGTCCTTGATTCATGATGATCTGCCCGCCATGGATAATGATGACTTGAGGAGAGGTAGGCCGACAAATCATAAAGTATATGGAGATGCAATAGCTATTCTTGCAGGCGATGCTTTATTAACAAGGGCCTTTGAAATGGTCTCGTTAAGAAGCCCTGGAGTCGATCCAAATAGATTATTAAATGTAGTTGGTGAACTATCCCTAGTTGCTGGTGCACCAGGCCTAGTCGGGGGACAAGTTGTTGATTTGGAATGTGAAGGCAAAGAAGTTGACCTCGAAACTCTCGAATATATTCATCTTCACAAGACTGGGGCTTTATTAAAGGCTTGCGTAAGAACAGGCGCGATGATCGCAGGAGCTAACGAAAAACTATTACAAGCTCTGACAACATATGCAGAGGGAATTGGTTTAGCTTTCCAAATAATAGATGATATTCTTGATTTAACTTCAAGCAGTGAAAAACTTGGTAAAACTGCCGGCAAAGATCTTTTAGCTGACAAAACTACTTATCCTAAATTACTTGGAATGGAGGAGTCAAAGAAAAGAGCATTAGATTTAGTTGAAAAAGCAAAAAAAGCAATTGACCCTTGGGGTGCAGATGCAAAGTATTTAATATCGTTAGCCGACTTTATTACAAATAGAGACAGATAATTATTTTTAATTTATGTCTGAGTTTTTTTCCTTTTTTAATAATTCAGTTCTGTTCTGGAGCCTATTATCCTGTTTGCTAGCTCAATTTTTTAAAATTGTATTCAATTTCTTTTCAACAGGAGAGATAAGACTTGGAATTATGTTCGAAACAGGTGGTATGCCCTCAAGTCATTCCGCCTTAATAACTGGCGCTGCATCTGGTATAGGTTATGAATTGGGATTTGATAGCTCAATATTCGCATTATCAGTTGCTGTAGCACTAATAGTTATGTATGACGCTAGTGGTGTTCGAAAATCAGCTGGGATTCAAGCTGCAGAAATTAATAAAATATCAAAAAAACTAGACCCTCAATCTGAATTAATGTTAAAAGAAACCCTAGGTCATACAAAAATTGAGGTCATGGTGGGGAGTTTTTTAGGACCATTAATCACTTTGCCTGGAATGTTTTTTTTAGGTTCTCCTCTCAAAATATTTGATTTTTTAATAAATTAAAAATGCTTTGAAAAAGTAATTTGGGTGGCATCTATAAAGTTTTTTGCTATTTCTGGAGAACTTGGCAAATGTAAGTGAATCCAACTTGCATGTAATTTTCCATCAAAAAAGCCTTCATTTTTGTATTCAGTTTTCCAAGATTTAATTTTCCATGGGGAAGAAAGTTTCTTCTGATTCTCAGCTTTTCCAAAATCAAGTTCAGATAAGTTATTTTCAATTTCCCAATAATGAAATTCATGTCCTCTTATTGATTGATTTTGCTTAATGATCGGAGTATCTTTTAAACCCTTAATATATCTATAACCTACTGAAAGCTTACTTTTTTTTGAGCTAAAAGGCAGGATTCCACTCATTTTATGATTTTTACCATTTTCATCTTTAATGAAGTCTCCTAAAATCATCATCCCTCCGCACTCAGCATATATAAATCCATTTTCGCGGAATTTCCTTAAAGAATTTAAGCTTTTTGTAGAGTTACTTATATGATCAGCATATTTTTCAGGGAATCCCCCAGGAATAATTAAGGAGGAAGCCTCGTTAGGTATTTCTTCATCATCATAAATACTCCATGAAATCAATGGTATGCCTATTTCACTCAAAAACTCCTTAGTTTCGGGGTATTGAAAATGAAAGATTTTATCTTCTGCAATTGCGATGGGTTTACTATTGTTAATTTTAAAATCTTTAAAAATGACAGAATTAAATTTTTTCTTTTGAGGAGATTTCAGAAATTTAACAAGAGAAAATACATCAAGATTTCTTTCGGCGAAATTTGCAAAATATTCAACATCAATTTCTTTTCCATTATCCATTGGAGATATCAAACCTAAATTAGCTTTCTTTAAAGTTATTTTTGAATCTGATGGTAAAAAACCAAGAATTTCGATGTCTTCATTTTTAAAAACTTCTATAATTAATTTTTTATGTCTATCTGAATTAACGTTATTAAATATAATTCCTGCTATTGACAACTCACTATCGAAATCTCTAAAACCTCGAATAGTCGCCAAAAGAGAAGCTACTTGACCTCTAGCGTTAACAATAAAAATTATTGGAGCATTGAGAAGTTTAGATATATTTGCTGTGCTGGAATAGGTCGTTGACCCTAATCCATCAAAAAGTCCCATCGCTCCCTCAATCAATGAGAATTCATATTTCAATGAATGTTTTAAAAAACTTTCTTGAACCCATTCCTCACCACTTAAAAAAATATCTAAATTCCTACAAATAGGTTGACCAATTGAACTAAGTTGTTGTTGATCAAGATAATCTGGGCCAACCTTGAAAGTTTGTATCTTTATGCCTTTTGAGAAAGCCCAACAAGATAGCAAAAGCGATAATGTAGTTTTCCCGCTATCAGTTGAAGGAGAAGATATTACACAAGGCATCTATTAGTTATTAAAGCCGCTAAATATTTGGAGGGCTATTTTAATAGAATTTCCAAAAAGAGGACTGGTATTGCCTCTACTACTTCCCAATAATTTACTAACATCATACTCTGATGTGGAAAAAGAATTTGGAACAACTTGTTCTATTAATTCCATATTAGCCATTCCCCCTGCTTCAAGCCTCATACATTCCACTGATTCACAGCCAAGTATTACACAAGTGTTATTTTTTTGAACCTCACTAATTTTTGAAATCAGCCTCAATCCAATAACTTGTCCTAAATGAATACTTGGATTTCCCAAAGATAAGGGATTAATTGATGCAGAAATCATTTCACCATTGATTCTTTCAAACTCTATTTTTGTTGAGTCTCTATCGCTTTTAACTCTTAGAAAAGACCAACCAAGTTTGTCGCTAATCCATGCAATCAAAAACAAAGCTTGAATCATATGATCTCCTGCGATATCTATGTCAATATCAGTAATATGATCTAAAATTGGTCTCCTCGAAGGCGGATCAAAAATCATTGCCAATGATTCCCTCCAATTTTTCAATCTAACCCAATTCAAATCATTAATAGCTTTATTTGAATTACTTAATTGATCTAAAACTTTTAAACATCTTTGAGGCGATCCAAGAGCAGTATCAATTATTAACCTTAGACCATAATTAGTAAAATATTCGAAGATTTCAGGCGATTCATCCAAGCTTCCATTCCACCATAACCATGAAGGTAATTCCTCAATAGATAATTCATCAATTATTTTTAATCCTTTATTAGATATAGAGGCCGAGTCCCCTCTAATTACAACTAAATCTCCACATATAGGTTGCATAGCTGGAGTATCACTTAGTGGGCAGTAAGCGGATACAAAAGTTTTGATATCTTTATTTTTATTTAATGTTGGCGCTAGAGTTATTAATCTTCTTGGATTCAATGTACTTATTGATGATTCAAAAAATTGTCCTCTAAAATCTTCAAAGTCTTCATTAGATAAATTTTCCTTCAACGTATTCAATAATTCTTCACTATTGAGGGAAGTAGTGATAGGAAGTCCTTGATCTAATATAAATTTTTTTGCAACTTCAATTATCTCTGGACTTAAATTTCCAGTAATTGGTCCGTTTACTAATCCTTTTTGAACTAAACATTGTTCTAGCCAAGCAGGCTGCCAGACCATTAATGTAAAAGTATTAGCTCCACTATTATCTTTATCTTCTGAAATCCATAATTTATTCAGGTAATTAGAAATTTCCTGATAAGGTAGCTCTAAAGGGGTTTGGAGTGTTAGTTGAGGTTTCATTTTTAAGGTCTACGCCAGAAAATATTATCTTTTGAAATTAATTGATCAGACTCAGGAGGTCCCCACGTCATAGATTCATAATTATAAATAGGTAACTTCCAAGGAGAATTATCCATCAATTCTATTAATGGCGTATAGAGTTTCCAGGCTGCCTCTACTTCATCACTTCGAGTAAATAAGGTTGGGTCAGAAAGCATTGCATCAGCTAATAATCTTACATAGCCTTCATCTGATGGTTCTCCAAATGATTCATCATAAGAAAATTCCATCTCAACAGGTCTTGATTTCATTCCAGAACCTGGAGATTTCACCTCAAATTTGAAAGTAGCACCTTCATTTGGTTGAATTCTAAGGATAAGTTGATTTGGAGCAGGATTTATTATTGTTGATTCAAATAAGTGAACAGGTACATCTTTAAAATTCAAGACTATTTCTCCAAGTCTTTTAGGTAGTCTTTTACCTGTTCTCAGGTAAAAAGGAACCCCTTGCCAACGCCAGTTATCAACGAAAACTTTTGTCGCAATATAAGTTTCTGTCGTACTATTACAATTAACACCATCTTCCTGCCTATATCCTTTGAGTCGATTTGCAATATTTCCTCCCTCTCCATATTGACCTCTTATGCAACAATTCCACGGTTCATTTTCGTCAGCAAGTTTTGTAGCTTGAAGAACCTTAGCTTTTTCATTTCTTATTGCTTCTGGTTCAAACTTTCCAGGAGGTTCCATAGAAGTAACTGCAAGCATTTGAGTCATATGATTTTGAAGCATATCCCTTAAGGCACCTGAACTTTCGTAATAACCTGCCCTATCTTCAACACCCACTGTTTCTGATGAAGTAATTTGAACACTTGATATATAATTTCTGTTCCAGATTGGTTCAAAAATAGTGTTAGCAAACCTCAAAACAAGAATATTCTGAACTGTCTCTTTACCTAAATAATGATCAATCCTATAGATCTGACTTTCTTCGGCACAACTTTGAACGATTTTATTCAATTTTTTTGCACTTGAATAATCTCTTCCAAAAGGTTTTTCAATCACTAAACGACTTTTCTTAGGGTCATCTAAAAGGCCAGCTGCTTTAAGAGCTTTACATCCACTTGCATAGAAATTCGGAGATACGGATAAATAAAATGTTCTATTCCCATGAGTAGCTTGTGTTTTATCAATTTCATTTAATCTTTTAGAAAGCCTTACGACATGATCACTTTGT
>CACBAW010000022.1 GCA_902537275.1 uncultured Synechococcaceae cyanobacterium | reverse complement strand
GTATACCTAATCGAGCAAGGCCATTAATGATATCACTTGTTTTAGGCTGCTTTAAAGTAGATCCAAAATCTTCAACAGCCTTCATATCAGATACTCTGGACATAAGAGCTGTTCTAAGAGCTAATCTACGTTCCTTACGATTCATATCAAGATTGTAAGAACGTGGCTTCGGTCCAAAAATAATTCCGCCACCAGGTCTTAAGGGTGTCCTTATTGATCCTTGACGAGCTCTTCCTGTACCTTTTTGTTTGTATGGCTTTCTACCGCCCCCGCGCACTTCAGATCTTGTCAAAGTTGATGCTGTCCCTTGTCTTTTATTTGCTAGCTGTCTAAGGACTGCTCTATGAATTAAGTCTGCCGAAGAAGTTTCTTTAGCAACTGCTAAATCAATAGTAACTTTGCCGGATTTTTTACCATCCCACTTAAGAGTTTCGAGTGTTGTCATGATTTTTCACCTCCTTTTTTGCCTACAACATTATTTGGCTTAATGTTGACAATTGAGCCGGGCTTACCTGGAACAGAACCCTTTACAACAAGCAAATTCTTCTGATCATCAATTTTTAGAACTAACAATCCTTTGGTAGTTATCTGTTTTCCTCCATATCTTCCTGCCATTCTTTTCCCTGGATAAATTCTACCCGGAGTTGTTCCTGCTCCTGTAGATCCTGGTGCTCTATGATTTTTTGAACCATGACTCATAGGACCTCTGCTAAAACCATGTCTTTTCTGGTAACCTGCAAAACCTCTACCCATAGATTTGCCACTGATATCAACTTTTTGACCAACCTCAAAGTTTTTTACAGTTATTTGTTTTCCGATTTCATAAGATGAAGTTTCTTCAACCCTATATTCTTTCAAATGCTTTAAAAGTTCTTCACCTGATTTCAATAAGTGTCCCTTTTCAGGTTTGCTTAAATGCTTTTCTTTGGACAAGCCATAACCTATCTGAACGGCGGTATAACCATCCAAAGCAGTTGTTTTCAATTGAGTGACGCGGCACGGACCTGCCTCTATAAGAGTAACTGGTACCGAATCACCTTTATCATCGAAAAGTTGGGACATGCCCAATTTCTTTCCTAAAATTCCGATAGACATAAGACTAAATTAGGCTAGCTCGTAATAATTTTTCAATTATCTAATACCTTCAGTTATTAAGGTGAAGTTAATAAAAAAATCAATTAGTAAGGTTGAGACTTATCTGAAATAATAGATAGTTTCTCTCGGGACAAACCCACCTGAGTTTTTTAACGAAACGCTAAAAAATGTGAAATTTTCAGAGGCTCGGCTAGCTTGCGAGCTTAAAAAATCACTGAGTTACAATTGTACATCATCAAGTACCATAAAATAAAATAAAATAGAAATAAAGGAAATTTTTATGCCATTACTTCTCTCAGGGAAAAAGTTTCATAACGATTTAAAAACTAACAAATGTCTCGCAATATTTGCTCCTTTTGAAGGTGGTTATGAAACTCGTCTTTTGAGGAGAATGAGGGCCAAAGGCTTTAAAACTTTTATAACTTCAGCAAGAGGCCTTGGAGATCCAGAAGTTTTCTTGTTCAAATTGCATGGCGTTAGACCACCTCACCTTGGTCATCAAAGTGTAGGAAGAAACGGGGCGCTTGGGGAAGTTCAACAAGTAATCCCCCAAGCTTCTGAGTTATTTAATGAAAATGATAAAAATAAATTACTTTGGTTATTAGAAGGTCAAGTATTATCGCAATCTGAATTGGAGAGCTTAATAGAGATTTGCACTAACGATAATAAACTAACAATAGTTGTTGAAATGGGGGGTTCAAGAAAACTTGAATGGAAACCATTAAGTAATTATATTTTGGATGAATTTGAAAGTTAAATTGTTTGATTAAAACTAAGAATAAAAAAGATAAATGGATTAAATTAATTTGTGGTGCCAGTAATGAAGATATTGTTGCCATAGAAGATTTATGTGCAATTTATACTGCTGCTGGTGTCGACTACATAGATGTTGCAGCAGAAGAATCTATAGTTCACGCAGCAAAAAAAGGAATCGAGTGGGCAAAAAAAGTCTTTAAAAACTCCCCTGGATTAATGATAAGTATTAGTGATGGTAATGATATCCACTTTCGAAAAGCAAAATTTGATCCTTTAAAATGTCCTCCTAGTTGTCCAAGACCATGCGAAAAAGTATGCCCCACCTTTGCAATTGATAATTCTGGGATCCAAAAGAGTAAATGTTATGGATGTGGAAGATGTTTAAATAGTTGTCCTCTAAATCTAATTAGTGAATATGAATATAATTTGTCAAAAAATGATTTAGCATCAAAACTTCAGACAATAAGGCCTAATGCAGTAGAAATTCATACAGAAATCAATCGCCTAGATTCTTTTAAAAAAGTTGTAAGTATCCTTAAAAGGTCTGGAATGAAATTAGACAAGATATCTATTAGTTGTGGATTAAATCAATCTTTCAAAAAAGCCCAAGAGCCCGGAGATCTTTTGAAAGCTCTTTGGGAAAGATATGAAATTCTGAATGAGCTAGATATTCCCCTTATTTGGCAACTAGATGGAAGGCCAATGTCTGGAGATCTTGCTCCGACAACAAGTAGAGATGCTGTTAAGTTGTTTGAAAAAATAGGTTCAGATCTTCCACCAGGATTAATTCAATTAGCAGGAGGAACAAATGAAAAAACTCATGAATTGTTGAATTCAAACAATCTCCCAGATGGAATAGCATTTGGAAGTGCTGCAAGAAAAATTATGCAGCCCCTTATTGAATTTGCTCACAAAAATAACAAAAAACTCTATGAGTATCCTGAAATAATGGGTTTGGCAATCAAAAAAGCTCAGAAATTTCTAGAGCCATGGAAATCGAGCTCATCCAAATAATATTTTTATTTTTCAAAACTAGCGTCATGTTTATAAAAAATTTGTATTTTTTGGATAGAAAAAAATCTTTATATGTATTAAAATGGTAATTCAATGGGCCGTCGCCAAGTGGTAAGGCATCGGGTTTTGGTCTCGACATTCCTAGGTTCGAATCCTAGCGGCCCAGTTCTAATATTCAATTGGTGTCTTCTCAAAAAATTTTTCTATTTGATTTTGATGGAGTAATAGTTGATGGAATGCAAGAATATTGGCATAGCTCCTTGCTGGCCTGTGAAAAATATTTAAATTCGCCCAACATCATTATTAATCAAAAACTTTATCAAGGAGTACCAAATTCTTTCAAAGAAATTAGGCCTTGGGTTAAATATGGTTGGGAAATGATTCTTATTGTTCACGAAATTATAAAAACAGAAAATCCATTAAAAAGTGATAATAAAGTTGATTTCATTAATAATTATCATCAAAATTGCCAGAGGATATTAAATGAAAATTCCTGGATAGCAGAAGATATACAAAAAATGTTAGATAAGTCTCGCAAGTACCAAATTGATAAAGATTTTAAATCGTGGGTAAATTTACATAAACCTTTTTTTGAAATTATAAATTTTATGAAAGAATTAAGCAAAAGAGGAATAAAAACTGGAGTTATAACAACTAAAGGTAAAATATTTGCAGAAAAAATTCTCAAACAATTAAATATTTTTCCAGAATTTATTTTTGGTTATGAATCAGGAACAAAAATCAAAATAGCTGAAAAACTTACACAAACTTATGAAATTTTAGGCTTTATAGAAGATAGAAAAAAAACTCTAATAGATATTAAACAAAATTCAGAAACTTCTCACATTCCATGCTTCCTAGCTGATTGGGGATATTTGAAAGAATCAGATAAAAATAAGTTAAGTAATGAAATCAAATTATTAAAATTAGGAAACGTTGGAGAATTAGTTGCAATTTAAAGATAATCAGCTAGAGTACAGATGTACTATAGTTTGTATTTATGAAGTTTGGTTTAAATAAAAATTTCCAAATTTAGAATAATTACAAGAACTTTAACCGATAAATCAAACAATGAGCCTTGAAGAAAAGAAAAAAACTGAATCAAAAGAAAAAGATAAGGCATTAAGTCTTGTCTTAGGTCAAATAGAAAGAAATTTTGGACGAGGTTCAATAATGAGACTTGGTGACGCCTCAAGAATGAAAGTAGAAACAATATCTACTGGAGCGCTCACCTTAGATTTAGCATTAGGAGGAGGCTATCCAAAAGGAAGAGTAGTAGAAGTTTACGGACCAGAAAGTTCAGGAAAAACTACATTAACGCTTCACGCGATTGCGGAAGTCCAAAAAAATGGAGGAGTAGCTGCATTTGTAGATGCTGAGCATGCACTCGATCCAGTTTATGCGGCCTCTTTAGGTGTTGATGTTGAAAATTTGTTAGTTTCACAGCCAGATACTGGTGAAATGGCTCTAGAAATAGTTGACCAACTTATAAGATCGAGTGCGGTAGATCTTGTAGTTGTTGACTCGGTCGCAGCACTAACCCCAAGAGCCGAGATAGAAGGAGAAATGGGAGATCACGTAATTGGAAGCCAAGCAAGGCTAATGAGCCAAGCAATGAGGAAAATAACAGGAAATATTGGCAAATCTGGATGTACGGTAATATTCCTGAATCAATTACGCCTAAAAATTGGCGTTACATACGGCAATCCAGAAACGACCACAGGAGGTAATGCATTAAAATTTTACGCCTCAGTAAGACTTGATATCAGAAGAATTCAAACTCTTAAAAGAGGTACTGAGGAATATGGCATAAGAGCAAAAGTGAAAGTAGCAAAAAACAAAGTTGCACCACCATTTAGAATTGCAGAATTTGATATTCTCTTTGGGAAAGGTATTAGTACAACAGGATGCTTATTAGATTTAGCAGAAGAGACTAATATCATCATAAGGAGAGGTGCTTGGTATAGTTATGAAGGAGAAAATATTGGACAAGGAAGAGATAATACAATTATTTGGCTTGATCAAAACTTAGAAATCAGGAATAAAGTAGAATCTATGGTTAAAGAGAAATTAACAGAAGGAACTGAAGTCAGTTCTAATTCAATGAAAGCATTAAATAGCAATCCTGCTAATACAATCGCTGTTAATGATATAAAAACAGTAGCTTAGATTTATAAAGAATCAGCTAAAGTCCACCACCCAGCAGCAGGGCCTATAAATCTCACTACAATCCATAAGATTACTAACCCTCCGATTCCAAACCAACTGGCCTTAATACTTAATTTAATTAGGTTATCTCTTTGATTGATTGTAAAGGGAAGCCATTCAAATAATCTTGGAGACTCATCAATTTTAGTTTTAGCATTATTTTTTTTTGGAGATAAACCAAGTGTTTTTCGTCTTTTTGCTTCTCCCATATTTCTTTAGTTATTTACAAAATCATAACCTAATCAAAAGGTAGCATATAGTTAATTTGTTTTGAGGGTTGAATGTTTTGCAAAAGTAATCTTCCCCAGTTTCTTTTATTTGCTCTTCCATCTAGGATTATTAACTTACCTGAATTTCTTCTTAAAGGAGAAATAGATCTTTCAAGTTTAATTCTAGCTTGAGGAAGAAAGAAGTCTCTAAACCAATCTTGAGAAAGCTTTTTTTTATGAGAGACAGTAATTGCATTAATGGGTTCTGACATATTCGGAATCGGAAGTAAAGGAATGATAATTTGATCTGGAATTTGAATTAAATAAGAATTCATAATCCACCAGTCAAAACTAGAGCAAAGGATTTCATTTCTACCTGAGGGAATTGTCTCTAGCAATACTCTCTTCCCGTAAGTAGAAGCTAATTCTGTAGCAAGATTAGTTTTTAAATCAATATCATCAGACAACACTAAAGTTAAACCCTTTCTAAAAAGTATTAACTTTTTGCATTTTTCCAAGATTGAATTGGTAAAAAGAGGATTATTAGGAAGCAACTGTTTAGAGGGTATATATAAAGAAATCTTTTTCTCTTCAAAATTACTCTTAAAATTAATAACCAAGTCAATATCTAAACTATGCTTTTTAAAATACATTTGGAAAAAATTATCTTTTCTCAATGCTGATAAAAAAACAAATTTATTATTTGAAAAAAATTCCTTAATTTGAAAAAGTTCATCTATTGGCTGTAAATACAAATTCCAATCTAAATTTGTATCGTTTAACTTTACCCAGCATGCCCAACCTTGAGATAATGCTTTGTTGACGCTTAAAAATTTATCAGAAAAAAAAGAATTTTCATGAAAAAAGTTTGACAAGAAACTAATTTCTTTTTCATCTAAATTGATATAACTATTTCCTAAGACCTTTCTTAATAAGAACTTTTTCTTCAACGAATCATATACTTTTATAAATTTTTGATTGATTAATTCAAATTCTTTAAAATTTTTTGTCCAATCCTTTTTAAATAAAGAAATCCTAAAATGATTTTTTAAATCCTGTTTTATATCCTCAATTCCTGAATAAACTATTCGATGATTTCTAAGATTACGAGAATTGGGATCATTAAGAAAATTTTGGATAGTTATCAAGTGAACATGATGATTTGCAAAAATAAATTGATCATTTTTCAAAATAAAATTAAAACCTAGATTTTTCAATGAATCAATCTGAAATTGGCTTATAAATTGGATTTTTTCTTTAGATAAAATAAAAGTTGAATCCTCTTCCTTTAAAAATAAAGAAATCAAAATTGGAGGTAACCAATCATAGCTAGAAAAAATTTCTGAATTAATTAGATAGGTAGAATCATTTTCAATACATTTGGAAACTATCCTCCCAAAAGAATATATGTGCTCCCAATTAATACTTTGATCTCTCAAGAAATTTTTCAAATATTGATGACTTAAAATTTCAAGCATTTATAATTAATTTAATTTCAAAAACATGCAAAATTTATGAACCTAATATACAAAAAATTGGTATCAATAAAAGAGAGTCTTGAATTAATTAATTTATGAAAATTGGAATAGTAGGATTAGGATTAATTGGTGGTTCTTTAGGATTAAAACTCCAAAGTCTAAATCATACAATTTATGGAATAGCAAATAATGAATTTAATGAAAAAAAAGCTAAGGATAAAAAACTTGCAAATTTTGTTAGCTGTGATTTGAGCTTATTAAAAAAATGTGAGCTAATAATTTTAGCATTGCCTATCAAAGATTTGATCAGTCCGTCGCAACATTTAGTAGCATCAATACCTCAGGAAACAATACTAACTGATGTAGGGTCTGTAAAAGAACCAATTGTAAATACATGGGAAAATTCACATCCTCTATTTATTGGATCTCATCCAATGGCAGGCACAGAAAAAAAAGGAGTTGATTCAGGATTTGAAGGCCTTTTTAAAAATGCAAAATGGATTATTACTCCAACACAAAATAGTGATTTAAATTCAGTCAGAACTATTTCCGAGCTCATAAAATCAATGGATTGTGAAATTTTCAAAGCTTCGCCAAAAGAGCATGATGAAGCAGTATCTCTAATTTCTCATTTGCCTATATTTTTAGCTTCTGCCCTCATAGAAACTGCGCAAACAAAAAATAATCAATCTTTATTAGATCTCTCGCAAAAATTAGCTGCTACAGGATTTGCTGACACTTCGAGAGTTGGCGGAGGCAATGAACAACTAGGCCTAGATTTAGCTATTAATAATCAGATTAACATTTTAAATTCCATAAATAATTTTAAAAATAAGCTGAATATACTGGAATCTCTTATTAAAGAAAAAAATTGGGATTTACTTTCTAAAAAACTTGCTCAAGCAAAAGAAAACAGACAAAATTTTATAAAATAAAATTTTCTATACCTTTGGAAGCTAAAATTTGCCTTGAAACCATTAATGCAGACTGACTAACACCTGCAGTCCCCTCTCCTGGATAAATCGAATCTCCACATAACCATAAACCTTCAAAAGGTGTCCTACTTGATAATCCAAATAAACCAAAAATATCTGGATTTTGACCAAGCCCGCCAACTATTCCATTAGGTCTTTTTGTCCATTTTTCAAAGCCCAATGGAGTTGCTAATTCTCTATGTAGCCATTTTTCAGGATCAATATCAAATTGACTTTCCAATTCAAGGGATATTTTCTTCATGAAACCATTTTTTTTCTTTAAGTAAGTTTGTTTATCTAGATCAAACCAATCTTTAGTTTTGGTAAAGATACTGGCAATTAAAGTAACCTCGCCTTTTGGCGCTCTTCCATCACCATCTTCACTAATTGATACAAATAACGAACAAAATTCTTTTGAAACAAATTGATAGTGATTGGAGAATGTTTTTTTAATATGTTCCTTTTTTAATGCTGAATAAAAAACTACAGCTCCACTTGGATCAGGCAAATTATTAAGTCGATTTTTATAATTTTTTTTTCTTTCTAAAGGATCTTTCAAATGCTTGAGCAAAGATTGTGGAGGTGCGGTATAAATCACATCTTTTGCTTGATAAATAAATGATTTTTTTTTCGAATTAGCAGATAGGTGCCAACACATATTTACATCGTCAAAAGTTATAGAATTAACTTCTTGTCCAAAAATTACATTAACTCCAGTTTTAATTAATGAACTTTCTAATGATTCACTTAAAGACTGCATAGATTTTTTAAGATGCCACAGACCATGTGGCTGTTGACACATCTGAAGAACAGTAGATCCATATAATGCTGCAGTACTATAAACGTCCTCTTGAGAATAAAGTTTTAGTTGAAGATTTAAGAATTTAATCAAGCGCTCATTCTTGGATAATCCACATATCCGCAATAAATCAAAAATAGTAGATTTAAGTAATATACCTGTGACAAGGTTTGAAGGTACTAGTGCTTTGAGCAGTTGAGAAAAATCCCAAAAATTACTTATTGGTAATACAGGATTATTATTAGCAAATATCCAATTACTTTCATGTATTAGGGTACAAAGCTTCCAAAATCTTTGACTCCCAGGAAACTGCCGTTCTCGTTCAGCAATCCATTTACTTTTTTCATACCAAATAGGTATAGGATTACAACCATCATTTAAATCAACAATGCAAGCAGGGTCTAAAATTGTGGCTTCTGGGGAGGGAATATCTAAAAAATCAAAAATTCTAGAATGTATTCCTCCCTTCTCTAAACCAGCAACCTGAGTTGCCCCAACATCGAAAGTATAATTCTTTCTTTTAAAAGTACCGGCACATCCTCCGGCTTGAGTATGAGATTCGATTAAAGTCACTGATAAGCCTTGTTTTGATAAAATCGCTGCAGAAGTTAGTCCTGCTATACCGGCGCCTACAACAATAACTTCAGACTTTTTCATTAAAATGCAAAAATTATCTCCTATTGAAATTAACGAAATTTGTGAAGAATTAGGTGAAACCTATCCAAAAAGTATTGAACAAGTACATGGTGGCGATATTCATAATGCATGGCGAATAGAATTCTCAACCAAAAAGTTATTCCTTAAAAGAAACATTAGAAACAAAAAATTTCTTGAATTTGAAAAATATTGTCTCCAAAATTTGAGAAAATATATTAATCAAGAAAACTTAGTTATTCCTGAAGTTATTACATATAAGAATATAAAAAATATAGAGATTCTTTTAATTGAATGGATAGATATGCATATCTTTGACCAAAAAAAGCTTGGAAAAGGTTTAGCTGAAATGCACTTGAAATCAGCTGAATCTAACCCCAAAATGTTTGGGTTTCCAGTTGAGGGTTTTATCGGAACAACAAATCAGAAAAAAGGCTTGGAAGATAATTGGATAGATTGTTTTTTAAACTTAAGGATAATACCTCAATTATTAAGTCTTAAATCGAGAACCTTAGATAAAGAAATTATAAATAAAGTTAAAGAAAAAATTAAATCTGAATTGCTGAATCACAAACCAGTAAATGCTCTAGTTCATGGTGATTTATGGTCAGGCAATGCAGGAATGGACAAAAATGGAAGGGGGGTTATATTTGACCCTGCATCTTGGTGGGCAGATAATGAAGTAGATATAGCTATGACAAAACTATTTGGAGGTTTTAGAAAAGAATTTTATGAAGAATACCATAGAATTTTTCCTATAAAAAACGGATTTGAAAAAAGAATTATTATTTATAATTTTTATCACATTTTGAATCACGCCAATATGTTTGGAGGAGGGTACTTAAACCAAGTTGAAGATTACGTAAAAGCAATTCTTAATATGTAATCTTTAACTACCCTAAATATGTCTTCTTAAGATTTTGTACCTTATCTAGAACAGCTTCACGATTTTCACTGGTACGAAGATTTTGCCAGCTCCATTGACCGACAACAATGACTCCTAGCAGTTCTAGTAAACCAGGAAGAATTGGGAAAAAGTTTATCGTGTCAATGACAACTTTAATTATTATCTGAGCTATTACGACAACAGCAATTATGCCTGCCGCCTTGCCGTACTTACCCATTTGAGTCCAATCAACATTACCAAGGGTTTCGTTGACTTTTCCCATAAAATCAGAGTACTTCTCTGAAAAACTTTTGGTTTCTGAGCTTGTATCGGAGCCGGAGTCTTTGTTTGACTCTGGAGTGTTATCACTCATGAATTCAGTAAACTTAATATATGAACCAGACAGTATCGGAAAAAACGTCTATTGACTACCTTTTTGTTGTGCAAAATTCCGAACCGAAACATTTTGTATTTTTTAGAGGCGTTAGTATATATGCTTTCTGAAGATATTTAAACTTAAAATTGATTTATAAAAACTTCACATTATGGTCTAGTTCTAACAAAAACATTAAAAAATTAGAGTAATAAGAAAAATTTAAAAGTCTAAAATTTTTATTTTAATTATTATATTTTCATAGTTTATCTCGCAAAAATTAAAGGATTTCAATGTCCAAAGATATAAAATTTAATTTCTTAAACTCTGATGAAGAAGAAAGATATCAAAAACATTTGACCCTCAAAGAGATAGGTTATGAGGGCCAACTAAATCTTAAAAACAGCTCAGTATTATGCATTGGAGCAGGTGGGCTTGGTTCTTCCGTTTTGCTTTATCTAGCTGCAGCAGGAATTGGGAGAATTGGAATAGTTGATAACGATCAAGTTGAAAAGTCTAATCTCCAGAGACAGATAATTCATGAAACAAATACTATTGGCAATCTTAAAATTGATTCTGCTCGGGAAAGAATTAAAAAATTCAATCCTAATTGTGAAATATTAACCTTTTCAGAGAGAATTAATCCAAAAAATGCTCTTGAATTAATAAAGGAGTTTGATGTTATTTGTGATTGCTCGGATAACTTTGGAACAAGATATTTAATAAATGATTCATGTCTGATATTAAATAAACCCCTTGTCTTTGGAAGTGTGCAAGGCTTTGAAGGACAAGTGAGTGTTTTCAATTTAAACAAAAATAGTCCTAATTTAAGAGACTTACTTCCAGAATCGCCCTCAAAAAATGCTGCCCCTAGTTGTGCAGAATACGGGGTTTTGGGTGTTTCAACAGGTTTAATAGGAATTCTTCAGGTTAATGAAATTATCAAAATCATATTGAAAAAAGGTGAAATTTTAGATGGGAAGATTTTGATTTTTGATCTATTGAATATGAATATGAAAAAATTACATCTAAAAAGGGATCATTTAAATAAACGAATAAAAAATCTGTCTCAGTTTAAAGACTTTTATAATAGTGATGAATGTTGCGAGAAAAAAGATGAAATTAACAGTATTAAAGCTAATGACTTTAATAGTTTATACAAGGCAAAACCCAACAAAATTCTTTTAATTGATGTTAGAGAAAATGAAGAATTTTCTACATCTGCAATAGAGGGATCCATCTCAATCCCCTTAAGTCATTTGAACCAAGAATCTGACTTAGAATTTATTCAAAAAGAAAGTTTAAATAAAGAGGTTTTCACTATATGTAAATCGGGGAAACGTTCTGAAAAAGCTTCAAGAATCTTGTCTAAATTCAAAATTCAGTCAAGATCTATTGAAGGCGGCATTGAAAAGGTAAAAAAAATGTTGTGCAAATAATTTTTTAAGAATAGTTAATAATCTACACCTCTTTTCAAATCAACTCCCACATTTGCATAATGCTTATGACAAACCATTTCAGAATATACATCAGCCAGTTCAAAGTATGAAGGTTCATTTTTACACCTCCCAGTAATTATAACTTCTGTATCAGCTGGTTTTTTTAAGAGCGTTTGATGTATTGATTCCACAGGTAACAACTCTAAATCAACTGTTGGATTCAATTCATCTAAAATAATTGTTTTATACAAGCCAGACAAAATAGCAGCTTTAGCAATTTCCCATGCTCTTTCGGCCTCAACATAATCAATTGGTTGTTGCTGACCTCTCCATACAATGGCATCTCTGCCTGAACGCAAATGATCTACTAAATGCGGGTAACTCTCTCTCAAAGCCTCTATAGCAGCGTCTTCGGTATAACCATTTCCACCTTTTAACCACTGTAATATTAAAACTCTATGACTTTTATCTTGAGATATTCCTTTGCCGATAGCTTGAAGAGCCTTACCGAGGGCACTTGTGGATTTACCCTTTCCTTCACCTGTATAAATCTCAATTCCACCACCAGAACTACTTTGTCTGGTTAGTTCTGATACGTCTCCTATGAAACGTGGTCTCATTTCTGAATGGAGTTGAGATATTCTTATCAATGATGATGGGGCTGCCCTTCCAGTAATAATTATTTCTAATCCATCTGGACGATTTTGAAGAGAATCAACTACTTCATTGATATCAAGCATTCCTAAATCAAGAACTGGATTCAACTCATCAAGTACAACTACAGAATAAAGAGAACTAGCAATTGCTCCTTTAGCAATATTCCAACCTCTTTCAGCCTCACAAACATCAAACTTTGTCACTTGGTCAGCAGTAAAGAATTCAGATCTTCCTGTCCTTACATGGTCAATTAAATGTGGAAACCCTCTTTGTAAAGCCTCTATAGCTGAATCCTCGTCATATGGCCTCTCAGGACCTTTTAAAAATCTTAAAAGTAAAACTCTTGACTGTCTTTTTTCGCATATTCCTAGTCCTATTGTCCTGAGAACTACACCCAATGCAGCCTGACTTTTTCCCTTGCCCTCTCCATCATAAATATGTAATTGACCTTTTAATCTTTCTTGACTGTCACTTGCTGTGACAATTCCAATTCCTCTATTTCTACTCGTATTCGTCAATTGAACAAAATTAATAAATTTAATCTAAGATATAGATAATAATATTATTAAGGATTTAATAATAAATTCAACCTATTCATAGGTAATTTGAATTTTAAAGTAATTAGCATGTTCAATCAACTAGAAATACTCTCTGATGAACAAAGTGAAAAGCTTTATACAATTAGAAGATACATTAAGAATCTTGATAGTGTTTGTATTGCTTATTCCGGAGGGGTTGACAGTACATTAGTAACATCTTTAGCATTCGAGCAATTAGGTAGCAAAGCCGTTGCTATAACTGGTATTTCTCCTGCATTAGCCAATACTCTTCGGGAAGAAGCAAGAAGGCAAGCAAGATGGATTGGAGTAAAGCATATAGAAATTAAAACATCAGAATTGGACCAAACAAGTTACAGTGATAATCCCAAGGATAGGTGCTTTGCATGTAAAAAAGAGCTTCATAAACATACAACTTACCTCTCAAAAAAACTTAATTACAATATTGTGTTAGATGGAGTAAATCTGGATGATCTTAAAGATTACAGACCAGGTATACAAGCCTCAAAACAAGCAGGAGTTATATCTCCCCTTGCAAAATTTAAAGTCTCAAAACAAGACATTAGGGATATATCAAGAGCATTGGGTTTCCCTTGGTGGGATAAACCTGCTCAACCTTGCTTATCATCAAGATTTCCTTATGGTCATGAAATAACAAGCGAGAGGCTAAAAATGGTTGAAAAAGCAGAAGAATATCTTAAAGAATGTGGATTATCGGAGGTTAGAGTTAGATGCCAAGGTTCAACTGCAAGAATAGAAATTCCCCAAAATGAATTAAAGCATTTTTTTCACAAATATAATTTTAGTGAGTTAGTTCAATATTTTTCTAATTTAGGATTTAATTGCACAAGTTTAGATCTTGAGGGACTAGTAAGCGGAAAATTAAATAGGTAAATTTTGTCAAACAACAGCTCTGATTTCTTTAGGGACTGATGAAGGTGGATTTCTTTCAATAATACGCAAAGAATGTTCTTTAGCCATTAAAGAATCAATCAAATATTGACTTGCTAGTTCAGGCATCATATTTTTACCACATGTAAAAATATCGACTGCAGAATAATTAGACTCAGGCCAAGTATGTATTGAAATATGAGATTCAGCCAGTAATGCAATTGCCGTAACCCCATACGGCTCAAATTTATTACTTATTAAATTCAAAACTGTTGCATTTGCCAATTTAGCAGCTCTGTTTAAAGTACAGCGTAAATATGATTCATCATTTAATTTTTCGCAATCGCATCTATAAAGTTCCAACAAAAAGTGTTTACTTTGATGACTTAATTTATGATCATCATGAAACGAACTTAATATTTGATTTTTTTTGTGGATTTCCATTTAAGAAATTTATATAAATTTAAGATTAGCTAAAAAAATCTCTTTTTCGAATTATAAGTAAATCATTTGTGACGAGCCTAATAAAGACTGATTAAATTTATCTAAATGCGTCGCACTTATGAAACATTGACTATCTTTACCAACAGAATTTAATAATAAATTTTGCCTGGATAAATCTAATTCGGCCAAGACATCATCCAATATAAGTATTGGAGGGACATTTAATGTTTTAGTTAATAAATCTAGTTCAGCCATCTTCAAAGCCAAGATAAAAGTCCTTTGCTGTCCTGATGAACCATATTTTCTTACTGAAACATTATTAATAAGAAACTCAACATCATCACGATGCGGGCCAAAATTACATTTACCAGTCAAAGCTTCTATTGAACGCTGATTTAATAGTTGTTCTGCTATTTTTTTACTAATAACTTCTTCTTCTTCTTCTTCTGGACTTATATTCTGTATCCCCGAAAGATAATTTATATCTATTTGCTCTTTAGATTTACTTAAATAATTATGCCAATATTCAACATATGGTTTTATTTTTGATAAAGCTCTTCTTCTTCGCCTAAAAATTCTTGTACTTATTATTGACATTTGAATATCAAAACTTTCGACAATATCTGTGGATTGGGTTTTTAAGAAACTTTCCGAACGCCAAAAATAACTTCTTTGTTTTAAAAGCCTGTTAAATCGACTTATGAGGTCAAGATATACTGGTTCCAGCTGAGATACGACTTTATCAATCCATGTTCTTCGATAACTTGGTTCACTTCTAACGATATCTATATCATTAGAACAGAAACATA
>CACBAW010000021.1 GCA_902537275.1 uncultured Synechococcaceae cyanobacterium | reverse complement strand
GTCACTTCTGAAGTGGTTAAAGGTGCTCCAGTATTTATAGCTAATTGCGTTAATTCCAATCTATCTCTAAGGTTCTTAAGATTTACTTTCTCAATTTTATCTTCTTCTAACCAGCTAAAAGTTGGGTCTTTCTGAGATAGTTTTTGCATCAAGCTTAGGCTAACTAATCCAAGAGTTTGATCAGGAGTTAATTCTTTTTCAGTACCAGAAACATTTGGTTCTTTTTTTTGAGAAGTTCCCATAAAAATTTATATCTTTTACTTGAAGTTATCGTTTTGTGGTAAGCATGCAAGTAAATTTAATAGAAAAAATGAACCATTATCCGTTATAGTCGCGTGAATGGAACCAACTTCTAGTTTAAACAGAGGGGAACGAAAAAAAGGCAGTTCTCTTGTCACAGGATCTGAGGTGCAATCTCAGGCTAATGGTGCTAGCTGTTTTATTACAACTGATTCAGAAAAGTCTTTGGTATCCAGACAAGCAAGTCAAGTTGAGCAAATTGAGTTAAGAACTTATGTTTTTTTAGATTCTCTGCAACCTCAACTAGCTGCATATATGGGAACTGTTAGTAGAGGTTTTTTACCTATTCCTGGTGATTCATGTCTTTGGATGGAAGTTTCACCAGGGATGGCTGTTCATAGAGTTACTGATATTGCTCTAAAAGCAAGTAATGTAAGACTTGGTCAGATGATTGTTGAAAGAGCATTTGGATCTCTTGCCCTTTACCATAAAGATCAAAGTACTGTTTTACATTCTGGGGATGTTGTTCTAGATGCTATTGGGAGTGAAGTTAGAAAAAGAACAAAACCTGCTACGAGTTGGACTGAAGTTATTCGAGCAATTACTCCAGATCATGCAGTTTTAATAAATAGACAAAACAGAAGTGGATCAATGATTCAATCTGGAATGAGCATGTTTATTTTAGAAACTGAACCAGCTGGTTATGTTTTAAAAGCAGCTAATGAAGCTGAAAAGGCATCTAATATAACTGTTGTTGATGTTAAGGCAGTTGGGGCTTTTGGTAGATTAACTCTGGCAGGGAAAGAAGGAGATGTAGAAGAAGCAGCAGCAGCTGCTATAAGAGCAATTGATCAAATTTCAAATTATTGAGAATTTTTAATTTAAACCAATTTCTTTTTTTAGGTAAGGTGACATAATTTTGGCGGCTTTACCTCTACTACCTAATTTATTTAGTTGTGATTGTGATAGCTCACCGTAAACACAGTTAGCCTCTTTTACCCAAAAAATAGATTCGAATTCCCCATTTGGATATTTGGGGTTCTTAAGAATTTCTCCCCAGCATATTCCTGTTGTATCTTTTACTAAGTTTCCTGAGGGATCGCACAAAACCATGCAACTTATAAATCTTGCGCTCCTATAAGGACTATCAGAAAGTTCATTAATTAATTTTTTAATTTTCTCATCATTAGTTTTGGCATATCGAGCAGAATAAATTCCTGGCCGACCATCTAAAACATCTACTTCAAGACCCGAGTCATCAGCTAATGCCCAAGTTTTAGTCTCTAAAGCAGCTGCTTTTGCTTTTAGAAGTGCATTCTCAAAATATGTGTTTCCAGTCTCTTCGACATTTAAATATTCTGGTTGCTTCTGAACCTTTAAAGACAAAACATCCAGCATCTCTGAAATTTCAGATACTTTTCTTTGATTGCCACTTGCAATAGTTAGAACTGGAAGGTTCAAAATATCAAATAAATTTATTGTGAATATTATCTCACTTCAAAGCTTGATACGGAGACAGGAAAGGTTGAACATTCCACACCTGTGTAGACAGGGCCTGTCTCGTACGGAAATAACATAATGTAAATTTTTTCTTAACACAACAGTATGTTTTGATGCACTAACTAATTTGCATAAGTATTGACATATCAATCGTACCAAGGGTGATAAGTTTAACTTATGAATGATAGAAAAAACATTAATGGAGATTTTGTCGAAAACGCTTGACTTATAAGTACTTAATGAAGCATTCTTCGAATTGAACATTCCACATTTAGTATTTAGTAGACAATGGCTACAGAAACAATGGGTATCGCTCTCGGCATGATCGAGACACGCGGACTTGTACCTGCAATCGAAGCAGCAGACGCAATGACAAAGGCAGCAGAAGTTCGCCTTATTGGTCGTGAATTCGTTGGCGGCGGTTATGTCACAGTATTAGTTAGAGGCGAAACTGGCGCAGTTAACGCAGCTGTAAGAGCTGGCGCTGATGCTTGTGAAAGAGTTGGTGACGGTTTAGTTGCAGCTCACATTATTGCTCGTCCTCATAGAGAAGTTGAACCTGCTCTAGGTAACGGTGAATTTCTTGGTCAAAAGGACTAATTAAGTAATGCAAGATTTATAAATTTTGCACAATAATTATTTTCCCTACACAGACCTAAATTTATCCTTATGAGTAAGAAGTATGACGCAGGGGTAAAGGAGTACAGAGATACCTACTGGACTCCAGAATATGTCCCCCTAGACACCGATTTACTAGCCTGTTTCAAATGTACAGGTCAGGAAGGTGTTCCAAGAGAAGAAGTTGCAGCTGCTGTTGCCGCTGAATCTTCAACAGGTACTTGGTCAACAGTTTGGTCCGAGTTACTAACTGACTTAGAATTTTATAAAGGACGTTGCTATCGAATCGAAGACGTCCCTGGAGATCCTGAAGCTTTCTATGCTTTTATTGCATATCCTTTAGATCTTTTTGAAGAAGGCTCAATTACAAACGTATTAACATCTCTTGTAGGAAACGTTTTTGGATTTAAAGCTCTTAGACATCTACGTCTAGAAGATATTAGATTCCCAATTGCTTTCATTAAAACTTGCGGTGGTCCACCAAATGGAATCGTAGTTGAAAGAGATCGACTTAACAAATACGGAAGACCTCTACTTGGTTGTACTATTAAACCTAAATTAGGATTATCTGGTAAAAACTATGGTCGAGTTGTATATGAATGTCTTAGAGGTGGTCTTGATTTAACTAAGGATGATGAGAATATTAATTCTCAACCATTCCAACGTTGGAGAGAGAGATTTGAGTTCGTTGCAGAAGCAGTTAAGCTTGCTCAAAGAGAAACTGGAGAAGTTAAAGGTCATTATCTAAATTGTACTGCTAACACTCCTGAAGAACTCTATGAAAGAGCTGAATTTGCAAAAGAGCTAGATATGCCAATCATCATGCATGATTATATAACTGGTGGTTTTACTGCAAATACTGGATTAGCTAATTGGTGTCGTAAAAATGGCATGCTTCTTCATATTCACAGAGCTATGCATGCTGTTATTGATAGACATCCGAAGCATGGTATTCACTTCAGAGTTCTTGCAAAATGTTTGAGACTATCTGGAGGAGACCAATTACATACTGGAACCGTTGTTGGAAAACTAGAAGGTGATCGTCAAACAACTCTTGGTTACATTGACAACTTAAGAGAGTCATTTGTTCCTGAAGATAGATCAAGAGGTAACTTCTTTGATCAAGATTGGGGTTCAATGCCTGGAGTATTTGCAGTCGCATCAGGTGGTATCCATGTTTGGCACATGCCTGCACTTCTAGCAATCTTTGGGGATGATTCCTGCCTTCAGTTCGGTGGAGGTACACATGGTCATCCATGGGGTTCCGCTGCTGGAGCTGCAGCTAACAGAGTTGCATTAGAAGCTTGTGTAAAAGCCCGTAATGCTGGTCGCGAAATCGAAAAAGAGAGTAGAGACATTCTTATGGAAGCTGCTAAGCATAGTCCTGAATTAGCTATTGCTCTAGAAACTTGGAAAGAAATTAAGTTTGAGTTTGACACTGTCGACAAGCTTGATGTTCAGGGTTAACTCAAGTTTCGAAATTGAGGAGATTCTTCTTCTCCTCAAACTTCTTAAAATCTCGTTTTACGAGTAATTTCATTTACTTTTTGATTTATTATGCCGTTCCAGAGCACAGTAAGCGACTATCAAACAGTTGCAACCCTGGAAACATTCGGTTTTTTACCACCGATGACCCAGGAAGAAATATATGACCAAATTGCGTACATAATTGCTCAAGGTTGGAGTCCAGTTATTGAGCATGTTCATCCTAGTGGATGTATGCAAACTTATTGGTCTTATTGGAAACTCCCATTTTTTGGGGAAAAAGATCTCAACTTGATCGTGAGCGAATTAGAGGCATGCCACAGAGCATACCCTGATCATCATGTAAGAATCATCGGATACGATGCTTACACTCAAAGCCAAGGAACAGCTTTTGTAGTTTTCCAAGGACGTTAAAGCTACTTTTCGTAGTAAATAACTTTCTCCATAAGAACTTAATTTTTTGGAGAAAGTCTTTTTAAAAAGTTTCACAATTGAAGGTTATGTCAATGAAAACTAGTAGAGAAATTGCATTAGAGAGAAGAAAAGCTATGAGTGATAGCGGAAAAAAAGCTGTTGCCAATTCTTCTACTACTAAAGACAGGGTTCGCACATCTGATGATATGCAAATTTCTGGGATAAAATCTTCCATTAATACAAATAGTACAAATACTGCGAAAAAAAATATTCCAACAGCAAAAATGAATAAAAAATCCTTTTCTAAAAATTTATCCAGCAAAGAACTTGTAATTGAAAGAAGGAAAGCAATGTCAACTCATGGCAAATCAGCCATAAGTTCATCTGATAGAACTCGTACAGAAGCTAATAAAAAGATCCAAGTAAATGAAATTAAAATAACTCCAAATAAAAGCCCTGACTTATCAAATTCTGGTAATTCTGAGAATAAAGTTCTAAATACTAAAATTAAAAGAAGGGTAACTCAAAAAAGAAAACCTATCACCAATACAAGTAGAGATATTGTTTTGGCAAGAAGAGAAGCTCAATCTAAACATGGCAAATCAGCTTCCAAACAAAATAGTAGTGCAGCATCTTTAGCTAGAAGAGGAGATCCAGATTTATCGAGCAGAGAAATATCTCAAAGAGTTAGGGAATTAAGAAGTAAAACTGGAGCAACCTCAAAAAAAGGAAATGGCAAATGTAGACCGTGTGGTCCAAATAAAAATGGATCAAAAATGAATATTGCGGATGCAAGTTGGAAAGTTGGTAAAAGTGAAACTAATTCTGGACAAACAGTAACTGGAACACAGGCTAATAGATCATTAAAAACTACTGGTAATGAAGCTAGTACATGTAGAAGCGTCACAGGTACACAATATTTGGGATCCGAAGTACTTAATCAATTTTGCCAAAATCAACCTGAATATAAACAGCCAACTAGATCCTCAGTAACTTCAACATCAGCTGGAAATAAAGTCACAGGTAATGAGGTCGGAAGATCTGAGAAAGTTACTGGCGATGAACCTGGAACTTGCAAAAATGTAACTGGTACTGAATATAGTTCTGCAAATCAGTCAAAGGAATATTGTGGGGAAGTTCCCAAAAATCCCTCAAAGGTTAAACATAGTAATACAGCTGACGGATTAAAAGTATCTGGGTCTTTACCTGGGAGATCTGCACTTGTAACTGGAGATGAGTCAGGATCTGGTCATCAATTAACAGGCGATCAATATCTTGGTTCAGAAACTAATCCTAAAGGGAGATCTCATGAAAAAGTCGGGAAATACAATACATTAAATGGCAATGCATTAACTGGTACAGGAGTAGGGAGGTCTGAATTCGTTACTGGTAATGAACCAGGAAGCTGTAAAAATGTAACTGGTGATGAATATATTGGTTCCCAACAATACGAGTCATTCTGTAAATCCAAACCAAAACCTGAAGCAATGAAGGTTGGAGTTAGTCTCTCAAATAACGCTAATGAGATTAGTGGCACCTTAACTGGAAGATCTGAGAAAGTTACTGGCGATGAACCTGGAACTTGCAAAAATGTAACTGGGACACCATATGCTGGATTAGATCAAGTTGAGGAAAATTGTAATTCTGACTTAATAACTGAATTAAAAGATAAAGGAAAGATTTATTTAGGAGGCAGCTCAAATGCACGTCTTACTGGTACACAACCGGGTATAGGAGGAAGTATGACTGGAGCAGGCAAAGGTGCTTGTCTAAATCCAACAGGCACCCCTTATGTTGGCGGAGATCAGTTAGGTAATAATTGTTCCAATCATTCATCCGAAAAAAATTATGCCAATAGTGCAAGAAAAAATTCAAGCTCTTGGGAAGAATTTTCTGTAAATTCTCCCTCAAGAGATAAATACTCTGATAAAAAAAGAGATGGTGTAACAGGCAATGAGTATGAAAATGGCTCAAAAATTACAGGCCCATTCGATATGGCTAAGGACACAGTAACAGGGACAGAACAATTTAGGTTTGATAAAAACAAAAATTCCCTTCTTACCCCAAAAAAAGATTTACAGGAATTTGATTCTTCAAAAGAGAGAGCACAATCCAGAATCACTGGCGAGGGCCAATCTGCTGGGTTGAAGATAACAGGGGATGATTGGGCAAGAGGAAACAGGGTAACAGGTACTGAAGGAGCATCAGCAAGAAAAAGAAATCCTACAAGACCAGGCATGACGAGTGCAATGCCAGTGATGGATATAAAAAGGAATGATGAAATGAAAGAGCCAGATTTCTTGATAACTGGATCAAGTGGTAATACTCGTGAAGGACAACTTGTTACCTTTTCAGGTGGTGCACGAGGGTAATTAAATAATGCCTTTAAGAGGACTGGCAAAAGCCAAGAACTTCACATTGGGGCCTACAGCTCCATTGAAAACTTTTACGGAAAATATTCATACACAAACTAAAAAATCAAACGATTTAGGTAATTCTGGAAAATCTCATAAATTAACTAACAGTATCCAGAATGAAAATTTATATAGGTATGAAAGCAAAATAAAAAGTGATTTTGATGAAATTGTTCCTACTTTAAAGGAAATTGCTCGAATACAACATCATGAAGATTTTATAAGTAAAGCTCAGTTAATATCAAGAAAAAATTTGAGAATAGATCTACCTCTTCATGTATTAGATAAATCTTGGGTTAAACCTCTCGATATGAGAGCTCTATATGCATGGTGTGCTTTTAAACAACATGAGAAACTTAGTGACAATTTTTTTAAAAATGATCCTCTTGAAGGGGCTTCAGGAAGTAGAGGTGCGGAAGATTTTGAAAAATTTCTTTTAGATTGTGGAATACATTTACTTGATATAACTCCTTGTTCAGATGGTAGATTAGCTCACTCAGTCGCTTATGTAATGAGAATACCTTTTAGTTCCGTAAGAAGAAGATCACATGCTGGAGCGCTGTTTGATATTGAAAATACTGTTAATCGATGGGTAAAAACTGAACATAAAAGATATAGAGAGAATGTTCCTAATGAAGCTCATAAAGATACCAGATACTTAAAAGTTGTAACTTATCATTTTAGTTCAGTTGATCCTTTGCATCAGGGATGCGCAGCTCATGGGAGTAATGACGAGTTAGCCGCAGCAGAAGGTAGAAATAAATTATATGCTTTCAAAGAGGCTGTAGAGAATAGCTTTTGCTGCGGAGCTTCTGTGGATTTAATGTTAATTGGACTAGATACAGATACTGATTCATTGAAAATACATTTATCAACTAGCGATGGCGGTATAGATTTAGAAAAAACTATTTCTACATTAGAAATTTATAATTCAACAATAAATTTTTCAAAAGAGGATGCGGAAAGAGAAATTTGCCAGATAATTTCTAAGCAATCTTCAAAAGATAAACTCAGTGGATTGGAAAAATTTACGTATAAATTAATTGTCAATAATATTTCTCAAATTGATTATGTTAAGAGTTTTCATAATGGTTCTTATGAAGATATTGGACATGCAGAGAGGTTTATTGGAGTAGGTATAGGTTTCAAAGAAGTACATCTCAGGAATTTAACTTATTTTGCTCATTTAGATACAGTCGAAGAAGGTGCTCCAGATTTAGATGTAGGAGTGAAGATTTTTACTGGATTAAATGTTTCTCAAGATCTACCTATTCCGGTAGTAATAAGATTTGATTACTCTGGAAAAGTACCCGGCGCAAAAGAGAGGGCAATAAATGATTGTGAAAGAGTTAATAATGCGATATCAATTAGATATAAAAATTTAGTTGATCAAGGTTTGTTACATACTTGCTCTACTATTAGAGATAGGGACAACATTCATTCCGCCCAAATTATTGGAATGTCTTTAGATAAAAAAACAGAGGAGGCTCACTAATTATGTTAATTTGCAAGGTTGTAAAACCACTTGTTTCTACCAATAGGATTCCTGGTTTTGAACATAAACATCTGCAGGTTGTTTTAGATGGTTCTTCTAATAAAGTTGCAGTTGATGCAGTTGGCTGTAAGCCAGGAGATTGGGTTATTTGTGTGGGAAGTTCTGCTGCTAGAGAAGCTGCGGGAAGTAAATCTTATCCAAGCGATTTAACGATTGTTGGAATAATTGATCATTGGGATCCTGACAAGTCATAAAAAAGGAGGATATAAATTGTGGAAATTATGAAGGTATTAGGAAGGATGGTATGCACTCAAAGAGTAGCTGGCTTAGGTTATATGAATTTACGAATTTTAGAAAATAATAAAGGAAAGAAATTAGTTGCTGTTGATCCTGTTGGAGCCAGAGAAGGTAACTGGGTTTTTACTTCTAGTGGCTCTGCCGCTAGATTTGCATGCCCTAATCCAGAAGTTCAAACCGATTTAACAATTGGCGGTATTATTGATTATTGGGAAAGTGACTAAAAATATTAGCTTCAATAATTTATTGAGAAACTTTGTTGAAGGTATAGTGTAATAAGACTTTAATAAAGAATGTAATGTGGAATGAAAGAGAATCACCATTGAGGATTGAAAAAAGATTTGAATTTGATCAATACTCAAAAATTAGTAAATTCATGGGTGAAATTGAGAAATTATGTAAAGAAAGGGATATCTATCCAAATATCAGCTTCGGTAAGAATTTTGTAAGTCTTTCAATATTTTTAGATAATAAAGAAATATCAGACAAGGAAAAAGACTTTTCAATGGATATTGATAAATTTTATTTAGAGGATTAGTCCTTTTTAATAATTATTTGGTTTTGCAATATCTCTTTTGATTAAAGCCATTAAATATGTTGGTGCTTTATATCTACCAGGTAGACATCTATTTAAAGTTTCAAGATGACTCCAACACACTGTCTTTTCTATATCTTTAACTGAGTTTCCTTTTAAAATTAATAGTCTAAGAGCTTTGCAAAATAAAGGATAACCTGCTTCTAGTTCATCTATATTTAGCTTTGCTGCTGACATAGATCAAAGATGTATTATCAAATAATAATCTATACAACAATGGTGCAGAATTGGTTCATATTTCAAATTTCTCAATAATTAGAAATTAATCTAGAAATGCGACGCAATCTATTTCAACTAAAACTCCTTTTGGTAGAGATGAAACTTCCACACAGACCCTTGCTGGAGGATTCTCTATATTAAAAAAATCACTATAGATTTTATTGACAATTTGAAAATTACTTAAGTCCGTTAAGTAAATAGTTGTTTTTATTACATCCTCTATTTTAGCTCCACCAGCTTTAAGAACTTCTGCGAGATTTTTTAAAACTTGAATAGTTTCCTTCTCTATATCACCTAAACATGTTATTTCATTTAAAGCCGGATCTATAGCAATTTGCCCAGAACAATAGATAAAATCCCCAGCTTTTATTGCTTGATTATAAGGTCCTACTGGATCAGGAGCATTCGATGTTTTAATTACTTGTTTGGAGGACATTTATTTAAGAAGATACCTACCTATTTAAACCCATAAATCTTTATTTGCTCTTAAAAAAGTAAATTCTTCTAAATTTTTTGCTCTTAAGAAAAGGTTTATTTTCATCTCTTCATCAAGTAAAAAAGGAATTGTCAATTCATTAAGAGAAAGTTTTTTTTCAACTTCCGAAAGTTTATTTTTTAGATCTTGATCTTTTGGCTTGAGATTCAATGCCCACAATATATTTGCCTTTGTATATTCGTGTGCACAATATATGAGAGTATTTTTTGGTAAAGATTTGATTCTTTCTAGTGAATGATACATTTGTTGATAAGTTCCCTCAAAAATTCTTCCACAGCCTCCAGAAAATAAAGTGTCACCAATAAAAAGAACAGGAATTTCTCCATTCAAAAAGAAGGCAATATGTGAGCGTGTATGTCCTAATACTTCAATTATTTTTACTTCTTCACCTAAAATATTCAAAGTTTCTCCATCTTCTACAGATACATTTTGAAAAGGTATTCGCTTTTTTTCTTTGGAGGAAGCAATCACCTTTACATTTGGCCATTTATCAATAAGAGACTTCGTCCCTCCAATATGGTCTGAATGATGATGAGTTTGCAAAATAGCTTCTAAGTGAAGATTGTTTTCATTTATATATTTATTAACTGGTTCGTGAACAGATGGATCTACAACCACAACGGATTTATCTTTTACCAACAACCAAATGACGTTATCACTTAATACTCTAAGTCCGATTATATTTCGTGCTTTATTAAATTCCATTGTTAACTTAGAATGAAGAATTCTTGGAAGAAATTGATCTATGTTTACTATAGCTTTACCAAAAGGAGCTCTGTTAAAAGATTCAATTTCAACTTTTAAAAGAGCCGGGTTAGATTTCTCTGATGCGTTGGAGGAAAATAATAGATCATTAACCTTTGAATCAAATTGCAAACGGGCAAAAGCTTTATTAGTAAGAAATGGAGATGTGCCTGTTTATGTAAGTTATGGTCAGGCTGATTTGGGTATTGTTGGTTATGACGTTTTACGAGAATCTGAATTAAAAGTCGCAAAGTTGCTAGATTTAGGATTTGGTGGTTGTCATATGTCGTTGGCGGTTAAGAAAAATAGCAATTATTCAAAACCAACTGATCTTCCAGCGAATTGTAAAATAGCAAGTAAATTTATAAAAACAGCAAGATCTTATTTTGAAGAATTAAACATTCCTGTGGAAATAGTTCATTTGACAGGATCCGTCGAGCTAGGTCCTATTACAGGCATGGCAGAGGCAATAGTTGATTTAGTGGCAACTGGAAAGACTCTTAAAGAGAATGGTTTAATTAAAATTGATGATCTTTATTACTCGACTGCGAGACTAATTGGAAATCCTTTATCTATGAGGTTAGATGATAATCATCTCAGAGATACTATTTTATCAATAGAATCAACTAATTCTTTATAGAAGATTAGCTAAATGTTTTTTAAAGATTTTAGAAGGATTAAAAAGTTAGGTAAATATTTAACTAAAGATAAAAAAACAATCTATTTGGTCTTGATAGTTTTGTTACCTGTTTCTTTCTCGGGAGCTATTCAACCATTATTAGTTGGTCAAGCAATTACTATTTTAAAGAACGAGACTACAGATGTTTGGCTTAGTAAAACTTTCTTTGGACAGTCAATAAATGCCATAATCTTAACTTTATTTATAACTGTATTATTCAGATTAGTTCTGCAGGGATACCAAACTTACAATATCCAAGCAGTGGGACAACGTTTGACAGCAAGAATAAGAAGAGAACTTTTTGATCATTCAATATCTTTATCTCTTAGGTATCACGATAAAATGCCCGTAGGAAAATTATTGACGAGATTAACAAATGATGTCGATGCTTTAGCCGAGGTTTTTGGTAGTGGGGCAGTTGGAGTAATTGCCGACTTTGTCAGCCTAATAGTAATTTCTTTGACAATGTTATCAATTGATCGAGGGCTTGCCATTTTATTACTTTTGACTCAAATCCCAGTTTCATATTTTATTATTTGGCTTCAAAAACGTTATAGAAGAGCCAATTATCAAGTGAGAGAAGAATTGTCTCAGCTCAACTCTGATTTTCAAGAGAATCTGCAGGGTTTAGAAGTCGTTCAAATGTTCAGAAGAGAAGCTTTTAATAGCAAGAAATTTTCCAAAAATGGAGTTGCTTATAAGAAAGCAGTTAATGGAACAATATTTTATGACAGTAGTATTTCAGCATTTATAGAGTGGATTTCTCTTGCCGCAGTTTCTTTGGTTTTGGCTGTTGGAGGATATCTTGTTACTTCTGGAAATATTGGTTTAGGAACTTTAACAACTTTTATTTTATATTCCCAAAGACTTTTTGAACCTTTAAGACAGCTTGCAGAAAGATTTACTCAAATACAAGGAGGTTTAACCGCTGTAGAAAGAATAAACGAACTATTGGATGAAGAAATACAGATTAAGGACTCTACGTCCGCAAAACACTTTTTAGAAAATGCAAAAAATGTAAATAAAAAATTTAAGGGCAAAATTGAGTTCAAGAATGTTAATTTTTTCTACAATGAAGGAGAACATATCATAAAGAATTTATCTTTCACGATCAATCCAGGAGAGCATGTGGCTTTCGTAGGGCCAACAGGTTCAGGTAAGACTACCATAATAAGACTATTATGTAGATTGTATGAGCCTCAATCAGGCCAAATTTTAATCGACGATATAGATATCAAAGATATTCCTATCGCAACTCTTAGAAATATGTTGGGGGTAGTTTTGCAAGATACTTTTATCTTTAGTGGAAATGTAGCCGATAATTTAAAACTAAATACGAATGTAGACAATCTTGAATTAGAAAATCTCCTTAACGAATTAGGGTTAGATAATTTGTTAAAAAAATTACCAGAAGGTTTGAACACCTTACTAAGAGAAAGAGGGGGAAATCTTTCTTCTGGAGAGAGACAACTCCTTTCAGTAGCTCGAGTTGCTATAAGAAATCCTGTTGTTTTAATAATGGATGAAGCAACAGCGTTTATGGATCCTTCTACAGAGGCTACTTTGCAGAGAGATCTTGAGAGAATTCTGTCAAAAAGAACGGCATTAGTAATAGCTCACAGATTAGCAACTATTGAAAGTTCTGATAAGATTTTAGTCTTAAAAGGGGGATCATTAGTTGAAGAGGGATCACATAGTGAATTGAGACTGAAAAAGGGTTTATATTTTCAGCTCTCTGAGCTTCAACAAAAAGGATTTGCTAATTTTTAATGATTTTTAGAAACCAAGGATCCTTAATAAAAAAATCAAACTCTATATCAAGGGACGAGCTGATAGACCTGTATGGTTTAAATTCTTATGAGTTCACACAAATAAATAAAGAAGAAATATTTGTATGTAGTAAAAACAAAGATTTAGATCTAATAGAACTAGATCAACTTTTGCAAACTGTTGGTTGGAGCAGAAGACCCATAAGGAGGGTAAAAAGAGCTTTAGATTACAGTATATTGGTGGCCGGGGTATGGCGTCATGACGATAAATTCCCTAGGCTAATAGGATTTGCAAGATGCACTGGCGATGGAATTTTAGAAGCAACAGTTTGGGATGTGGCTATAAACCCTGTCTATCAAGGACTTGGATTGGGGAAAGAGTTAATGAAATATGTCCTAAAAGAATTGAAAAATATTGGAATTTCTAAAGTAACCCTTTTTGCTGATGCTGAAGTGGTTTCATTTTACAAAAGACAAGGTTGGATATTAGAACCAAGAGGATCTAAATGTGCTTTTTGGTATGCAAATTAATCATTCTTTGTAGTAATCAGAATATATAGATTTTAAAGATTCGCCTTTTAGCCATCTTCTTCTAAAGTGCCAGTTTTTAATTGCTTGGAGAAAAATATTAGTATTTTCCCACTTCCTTGAACTTATAAAAATAGGTAAATTTAATTGTTTTAAATTTTTTTTTTGGTTTAATCTCCTTAAAAAATCTACATCTTCCATCAAAGGTATCTTTCTAAAACCGTTATTCTTAAAATAGTTAGCTCTATGAATAATTAAACCTTGATCACCATAGGGTTGTTTTAAAAATTTACTTCTAAAATTCACGAGAATCTCAAGGAGTCTATAAATTATCTTTTTGTGATTAATTTTGAATTCAAAATAGTAAATACTATTTTTGTTTTCCTTTAAAAATGAGTTTATTTTTTTAAACCAATCATGAGTTAATCTTGTATCTGCATGTAAAAACATGAGCCACTCTCCTTTTGAATTTTTAGCTCCAATATCTAGTTGTAAACCTCTATTCCTTTCTTTCGATATAAACACTTTCGCTCCATAAATATTTGCTATATCAATAGTGTTATCTTCACTTCCACAATCAACAATTATGATTTCACACTCTTTCTGAATACTTGACAAGTCTGAAAGTAATAATGGCAAATTATTAGCTTCATTAATAGTTGGAATGATAATTGAGATTTTAGACAAGTCGATTACTTTCTATTATCAATATCAATTATTGTATCTATATCTATTTTTTTATCTAAATATTTATATTTTAATTTTGTAGAAGCAAAATTATCAAGTGTATTTTGAAGAACATCTTTTGTACCCCACTTTATATTAATAAAAGGTAAATATATATGCGATGAAATTATTTTTTCTGATAAACCAATAAGCCAATATCCTCCATCATTAGAAGGCCCTAAAATAAGATCATTTCGTTGGAACTCTTTTAGAGTATTCAATAAATCTTGATGGCATAAATCTGGAAGGTCAGTACCAATAAAAATTATGTTTTTGATCTTATTTCTTGCACAAAAATTTTTGTTGATAATTATTTGCCTTTTCATTTTTTCTCCCAAGCAGCCTTTCCCTTGTAAATTAAAATTTTTGATGCCTAATTCTCTAGTCCATCTTCTACAATTACTTACCCCCAAACCAGATATAGCGAGAGAAATATCAATTAGTTTATTTTCTTGGAGAAATTTTGCGACTGAAATAGTGTGTTTGGTCATTACACTTTGAACCTTTGCAGAATTACTTTTACCAATATCTTTAGATAATCTTGTTTTGCATCTTCCAAAACCATGCCATTTTGCCATGATAATAAGTAATGCTTTGTCCAATAATTTATTGCGATTCAAAATAATTATATGTCTAAAAAAAATAAAAAAATTTTATAAATTTGTATGATGCTTTGTTAAGTAATTTTAAATTTGTTGTGATCTTGTGATTTCCTAATGGCCAATTATTAAATTCCAACTAGATTAATAATCTATTGAATAAAATTTTGCAATCAATTAATCCTATTTGGGCGGAAGTTCAACAATCACTTCAAAAAACTTTAAGTAAGCCTTCATTTGAGACATGGATAAGGCCTGCTAAATTTAATTGTTTTGAAAATGGCTTATTAACTTTAATTGCTCCAAATACATTTTCCAGTGATTGGTTAAGAAAGAATTATTGTCAAACTATCGAAAAGGCTGCAAAAGAAATATGCGGGCATGATGTAAAAGTTGTTTTTAAATCTGAAACAAATATTAGCGGCGATTCAACAAATAAAGGGAATCTAAATGAACAGATCGTGAATCATAAAACAAAATCATTTCCTAATAATAGTCAAGATATTTCTTCAAAAAATCGATCCAAAAATCCCAATGGTCTAAATCCGCGCTACGTCTTTAAAAGATTTGTTGTGGGTCCAAATAGTAGGTTAGCTCATGCCGCTGCTTTGGCAGTTGCCGAATCACCTGGGAGGGAATTTAATCCATTATTTATTTGTGGTGGAGTAGGTCTGGGTAAAACTCATTTAATGCAAGCAATAGGCCATTATCGAGTGGAAATAGATCCAGAAGCAAAAGTTAAATATGTATCTACAGAGACTTTTACTAATGATGTTATTAGTGGTATTCGAAGAGATGGAATGACTGCTATTCGAGATAAATATAGAAATGTAGATTTGATTTTAATAGACGATATACAGTTCTTAGAAGGCAAAGAGTATACACAGGAGGAATTCTTTCACACTTTTAACGCTCTTCACGAATCAGGAAGTCAAATAGTTATTGCAAGTGATAGACCTCCAAGTCAATTGTCGGGAATTCAAGAGAGATTAATTTCTAGGTTCTCAATGGGAATGACCGCAGATATTCAGCCACCTGACCTTGAGACGAGGACAGCCATCCTTCAAAAAAAGGCAGAACAAGAGAGGATGAGTCTTCCAAGAGATTTAATTCAATTTATAGCAGGAAGATTTACTTCGAATATTCGAGAATTGGAAGGAGCATTTACTAGAGCTGTTGCATTTGCATCAATAACAGGCTTGCCAATGACAGTTCAATCTATTGCTCCAATGCTTGATCCTAATAGTGTTGGAGTAGTTGTTACTCCAAAACAAGTTATTAATAAAGTGTCAGATTTCTTTAAAGTTTCTACTGATGAATTGATCAGTTCAAGTAGGAGAAAACCAGTAAGTCAAGCTAGACAAATAGGTATGTATCTTATGAGACATGGTACGAATCTAAGCCTACCAAGAATTGGAGATGAGTTTGGGGGTAAGGACCATACAACAGTTATGTATGCTATTGAACAAGTTGAAAAAAAATTATCTATTGATCCAAATATTGCAAGTCAAGTTCAAAAAATAAGAGATTTACTTCAAATAGATTCAAGAAAAAATTTATAGTTTTACTAATAACTAGAAATGAAATTTATAGGATCTTGATCATATCTATGCCTGAAAGGTATTTTATCTATTTCATTGATATCACTAAGCGATTCAATTTTATTTAATGATTGCCTTAATAACCTTGCTGAAATAATTGGCATATCTCTTGGAACTGAGATTCTATTTTTTAAGTATCTTAGAGAGATTCCTGAAAGTTTTTTAGGGATTAATACTTCACCTGTGATCATATGGCTCAAAGCTGATCTTAATGATTCGTCAAAGGATTCTTTATTGTATGGGTTTATCTTTAGTAAATTGTCTTTATGCTTTATCACTCTTTTAAGAGCAATTGTTGCATAATATTTTGACTCATAATTTTGGTTTAATTCATAATAACCTAAACCCTCCCCAGTATCTATTAGCTTAGAGAAAGTAATCTGTT
>CACBAW010000020.1 GCA_902537275.1 uncultured Synechococcaceae cyanobacterium | reverse complement strand
CCACCTACCACTGGTCATGAGAAAATACTAGAAGAGTTATCCAAAATTTATGCTTTTACCATTTGTTATGTAAGTAACAATCCGAACAAAAAGCACAAAGAGGATATCATAATACGTAGCCAATTACTAAAAACTCTCATTGAAGATTTAAGTGATCATAAAATCTTATTTAATCAAGCTGTCTCTAGCAAATGGGCAGTAGAATCAATTAAAAAATGTAAAAAAATATATGAATTTGATAATTTAGATTTTGTTATTGGAAGTGATTTGATTCAAGATATTTTCAGCTGGAAAAATTTTGATAAAATTATTAAAGAGGTAAGTTTTTTTATAATTATAAGAGAGGGTTATCCAGTTGAATCAAATACTCTTAGGATGTTAGAAACTTATAATGTGAAATTTAAGATTTCATCAATAAAAATCCCAAACATTTCAAGTTCTAAGTTCAGATTAAATTTTAATTATTCTAATTTACCAACTTCATTAATAGATTTTGTTAAAAAGAATAATTTATATGAATCCACAAAATTAGTTGAATGAAGTTTTTACTTGCTCAAATTAATCCAATTGTTGGAGATTTAGAGGGTAATGCAAAAAAAATACTTTATGCTGCTTCGAAAGCTAGCTCAACATTTGCTGATTTAGTTCTTACTCCAGAATTATCATTATGGGGATATCCAGCAAATGACCTACTTCTAAAAAAAAATTTAATCAAAAATCAATATCAAATTCTTGACCAATTAGCTTTAGTTATTCGTAAAAAATATAGAAACTTGAGTGTCACAGTCGGGATAGCTGAGATAATAAATGATTCTTTTTTTCCAAATCTGTATAATTCTATTGCATTGCTTGAGCGCGGTGAGTGGAAAATAATTGCTCGTAAAATTATTCTTCCCACCTATGAAGTATTTGATGAGAAAAGATACTTTAGATCAGAAGAAAAAGTTTCCGTTTTAACTAAAGTAATCAATAATAAAACTTGGCGAATTGGATTTACTATATGTGAGGATTTATGGGTCAACAAAAATATAGAAGGAAGAGGAATTCATAAAAAAAATCCTATTTCTGATTTAAAGAAAAAAAAAGTTGATATCTTAGTGAATTTATCGGCCTCCCCATATACTTTCAAAAAGTTAGAGCTAAGATCCAAAGTTTCTAATTTTGCTGCTAAATATCTTCAAGTACCTCTGATATATGTAAACCAGATTGGTGCAAATGATAATTTAATTTTTGATGGAAATAGTTTTGTTCTTGATAAGAATGGATCTAAAATTAAGCAATTAAAATCTTTTTCAGAAGACCTCTCAAGTTGGCAAATTCACCAAACAATACCCGAGAAAAAAGAATTTCAACAATCTGAAATATCATCAATTTTTGATGCATTAGTTCTTGGTGTTAGGGATTATGCTCAAAAATGCGGTTTTAAAACAGCTTTAATTGGACTAAGTGGTGGCATAGATTCAGCACTAGTTTCAGCAATTGCGACAGCTGCTCTTGGCAGTAATAATATTTATTGCGTCTCAATGCCCTCTAAGTGGAGCTCATACCACTCAAAAAGTGATGCGAAAGATTTAGCACGGAGATTAAAAATAAATTTCAATAGCATCCCAATTGAAAACCTTATGAATTCTTTTGAAGAATCTTTTATAAAATCCATATCTTTCGAGATGGCTGAAATAACAAATCAAAATATTCAATCAAGAATCAGAGGAACTCTACTAATGGCTTTAGCAAATCAAGAAAAGCATTTATTACTTTCAACAGGAAATAAATCAGAGCTAGCTGTGGGATATTGCACTCTTTATGGAGATATGAATGGGGGATTATCGGTAATTGGAGATTTATATAAAACCAATGTTTTTAAATTATGCAATTGGCTTGATAGTGAAGAATCAATTAATCATAGAAAGTCATATATGTTAGATACTAATGTAAATATAATTGGAGAAAATATACGTACGAAAGCTCCAAGTGCCGAATTAGGTCCTGATCAATTAGATACTGATTCTCTCCCGCCCTATTCTATTTTAGATAATATTCTTAAAGGAATCATTGAAGAAAAAAAAGATTTAAAGCAACTTGAAGAAGATGGTTATAAAAAAGAATTAATTTTAAAAATAATCTTACTTATAAAAAAAGCGGAATTTAAAAGAAAGCAGGCTCCTCCAATTTTAAAACTAAGCAGTCAATCATTGGGAAGTGATTGGAGAGTGCCCATAGCAATATCTTATTAATCACTATAAGAACACTGTTGAATTTTTTTTAAAGGCCTTTTAACTGATCCAAGGTTTATACCTTTTTTTATAGCAAGAATTATTCCTGCAGCTTCTAAATAATTATTCACTTCAAAAAGATTGGGATAATCATAAAACTCATTTGTCACTTTTAATTTATTTTGATTTTTTACCGAGATAATATTTAAACCTTTTTCAATCCCTGCTAGTACTGCTTCTCCACCTAGTGCCCCATTAGGAATAACAATAGATTCAATCTGATCAGGGTGTAGTGAGATTGATTCATTTTTAGAAGGCAATTCAACAATGTCAGGTGCATTGCTTAACCCAATCAGTACTGATGGTAAAAAAGTGTATCCTATTTCTTCTGCAGCTGCACGAGGATCTAAATTTTCATTCAATTCAATAAGATTTAAAGCAGGTGCGTGGGCACAGGGGACTTTAAAAAATTTGCTAATTAAATGACTTATAACTGCTTCGACTCCTGAAATAGGATCAACCCCTTTTCCCTCTCGATAGATATTTGTTTCTAAAGAATCTGAATCATCTGGAAATTTTGCAACAATTGCTATGGCCGTAACTCCTTTGTCTATTAAACATTTTCCAGCATCAATCAGAGTATCAGGATTTTCAATTATGCCACCACTGATTTTTGAAGAATCAGAATCAATAACTATGTTTAATGGCTTTTTTGTAATCACATAAGAATGAACATTAATCCCTAAAGTAGAAACACATGCATCAGCAACTTGTAAATGTCTCACTAATATTTCTTTTTCAATGGCTGAATCAAAAATTATCCCAATTTTCTGTTGCTTTACTCTTTTTAAAGCGATTTCTCCTTTAGCAAGTCGGTCTAAACTATAACCCTCAACATAAAAAATATTTTTATCTTTTTCAGAAAGAGTACCACCATTCATAACATTTGGATGAGTAATTAAACATCCACTTGCCGATGCTAATAATTTAGCGGTAGGAAGCGCATCCCCAGCAAAACCTCCTACTTCACAACCAATACCAGTTGGAACAATAAATATTGTTGGTGAATTTTCCATTATTAAAAATATTTCAATTTATATTTTTAATTAACTATGACAGCTTTAATTTTAAGTTTTTTTGTTCCTAAAGAGTCAAAAGAATTTTGAATGTCAACAATTGACCATCGAATTAAATCACCTTTTTTTTCTAAATTTGCAATGATAAATTCCCTCAAATTTTTTGATTTTATCGCAACTGGCCAATCTAAATAATAATCAATTGAACTTAATTTCATTTTTGATATTTACCAAATTGATCATTATATATATCATCTTCGACTTCTTTACCAATAACAATATTCAAATCTGACTTGGGATATGCCACACACAAAAGTGCAAAGCCCTTTTCCCTTAAATCATCATTTAATCCCATAGCATCTTCTTGATCTACAGATCCTTCCAATATCATGGATGCACAATCTGTACAAACTCCTGAACAACAACTACTGGGTAAATCTATTCCATTCATTTTTGCCGCTGAAATAATATCTTGATCTTCAGAACATAAAAAACTAAAAGTCTTTTGCTCAAATTGAACTTTGATATTGTATTCAGGCATATCCTAAATCTTATTGCTAAACTGCTGAGCCTCCTACAACTTCTAATATTTCCTGAGTAATAGCTGCTTGTCTAGCTTTGTTATAGGTTAGATTCAAAGTACTTGCTAATTCTTTAGCATTATCACTAGCATTATTCATGGCAGTCATCCTGCAAGCGAGTTCTGAAGCTGCAGACTCTTGAAGAGCTCTTAGTACCTGATTCTGTAAATATAATGGTAATAATGAGTCTAATAGTTGATCAGGACTTTGTTCAAAAACAATATCTGATGGCAACTTCTCTGAATCACTTTTTTCAATATTTGATTTTTCAACAAGTAACTTACTATCTTTTGTAGTCAACCTAAAAATTTCATCATTTTCTTCAGCAATACCTTGAGGATCAAGTGGCAATAATGTCTGAACGACAGGGGCACAGCTAACTAAAGTGATGAATTTCGTGTAAATAATTTCTACCCTATCAGAATTTTCTGAAAGAAATTCAGCTAAAATCTCATTAGTAACTCCCTCAGAGTCCTTGACAGTGGGTACTTGTTCTAATTCTTTGAAAGTACTTTTAATTACATATCTGTCCTTTCTATTTTGAAAATATCCAATAGCTTTCTTCCCTACCAAAATCAAATTTGGCTGATACCCTTGTTTAACTAATTCTGCGTATCTTATTTCTACCTTTTTTATTATGTTTGTGTTGTAACCACCGCATAAACCTCTATCTGCAGTTATGCAAACCAAGGAGATGCTCTTTACTTCTCTCTTCGATAATAGAGGAGAGTCTACAGCCTCGAATTGTACTCTAGATTGAATATTTTCTAAAACCCGAGCAAGTTTATCTGCAAAAGGTCTACTCTTGAGAACTTGATCTTGAGCTCTCCTTACTTTTGCAGCTGCAACAAGCCTCATAGCTTCCGTTATTTTTCTTGTATTTTTAACGGAAACGATTCGGTCTCTAATCTCTTTAAGATTTGCCATGATATCTCCTTAAATAAATTTAAACTGTGGCAAGCATTGATGATTTAACTTCGTTAATCACCTCTTTTAATGTTGCTTCTAATCCATCATTTAATTTCTTTTCTTTAAGAATCTCTTCTATAAATTCTGCTTTATTCAATTTAAGGTATTCCCTAAGTTCAGTTGCAAATTTAGTGACATCTTCAACAGGTACCTCATCAATAAGACCTTTAACTCCTGCATAAACGACTGCAACTTGTTCTGCAAGGTTCAGCGGTGAGAATTGAGGTTGCTTTAATAACTCTCTTAATCTTTTGCCGCGTTCAAGTTGTTGCTGAGTTGCCTCATCAAGATCAGATGCAAATTGAGAAAAGGCAGCTAGTTCATCAAACTGTGCAAGTTCTAATTTTAAAGTTCCTGCAATTTTTTTAATTGCTTTTGTCTGAGCTGCTCCTCCAACACGGCTAACAGAGATGCCAACATTAATAGCTGGTCTTAATCCTGAGTTAAATAAATCTGCACTCAAGAATATTTGTCCATCTGTAATTGAAATAACATTAGTTGGAATATAAGCCGAAACGTCCCCTGCCTGAGTTTCAATAATTGGAAGTGCGGTCATAGAGCCTCCTCCCATAGCATCAGAAAGCTTTGCTGCTCTCTCTAACAATCTACTGTGTAAGTAGAAAACATCTCCTGGATAAGCCTCTCTTCCTGGTGGTCTTTTTAAAAGAAGAGACATTTGTCTATAAGCCTGAGCTTGTTTTGTTAGATCATCATAAATAACAAGTGTTGCTTTACCCTGATACATAAAATGTTCAGCAATTGCTGCACCGGTATAAGGTGCTAAATATTGTAAAGCAGCTGGTTCTGAAGCTCCTGCACTTACTACAACTGTATAATCTAGGGCTCCTCTTTCTCTTAATACCTCGACGATATTTGCTACTGATGCTGACTTCTGACCAATAGCTACGTAAACACAAACTACGTCTTGACCTTTTTGGTTGATTATTGTGTCAATAGCAATCGCAGATTTTCCAGTTTGTCTATCACCAATAATTAATTCTCTTTGACCTCTTCCAACAGGAATCATTGCATCAATAGATGTAATACCTGTTTGCATTGGTTCATGCACTGATCTTCTCTTGATTATTCCAGGAGCCATTTCTTCAATCAATCTAGTATCACTTGTTGGAATTTCCCCTTTCCCATCTATTGGTTGTCCGAGAGGATTAACAACTCTCCCCTGCATTGCTTCACCAACTGGAACAGATGCGATTTTACCTGTGGACTTAACGTTACTTCCTTCTTGGACACCAAGTGCCTCTCCCATTAAAACAGCTCCGACATTATCATCTTCAAGATTTAAAGCTATACCTTCGGTGCCATCCTCAAATTCCAATAACTCACCTGCCATGACCTGATCTAAGCCATATATTCTTGCAATGCCATCACCGATTTGCAGAACAGTTCCTACATTGCTAACACTTACAGATTGGTCATAATCAGTTATTTGTTGTTTTAAGATTGAACTGATTTCATCAGGGCGTATAGATACCATGGATTTAAGAATTTAAGGTTGATTTAAAAGTTACTTGGAAAGAGATAAGCCAAGTTTTCTTATTTGTGAAGCAAGAGAAGCATCAATTACTTTTGATCCTACACTGGCGACGAAACCACCAATAAGAGATGGGTCGATTTTAGTTACAAGTTCTAATTTTTCTGTTCCAGCAATATTGATGATCTTTTTGGTAATTAAACCTTTCTGTTCATCAGTAAGCTCGACTGCAGAAGTAACAGTTGCCAAAGCAATATTACTATTTTCTCGGTAAATCTCTAAAAACCTATCAAGAATTGAAGTAACGATTCCAATTCTTTGCCTATCGGCCAATAATTTCAAGAAATTCAGTAAAGAAGAATTAACCTTATTTGAAAAAATTTCAATAATGATTTTCTTCTTAGCATCTGTCTCTAAAATGGGAGAGGATAGTGCCTTCTCCAATTCAGGGGAATCATTTATTAATTCCAAGAGTTGTTTAACCTCAGAAACCATCTCTTCAGTTTGCGAATTTTCATTCACAACTTGAAGTAATGCCTCTGCGTATGGTGTAGTAACTGCATTTAAAAGTGGCATTAGTTCACCTCAATATTTTTAATTGATTGAGTTACCAAATTTTCTTGTGTTGTTTTATCAAGTCGATTTGGGAGAGAATCTAAAGCTTTCTTAATTGCCAGTTCAACAGCTTCTTTCCGAAGTTGAGAAATTGCTCTGGATGCTTCAGAGCTCTCATCAGAGATTGCACTTTGTTTAATTCGTGCCATCTCCTCTATCGCTTTTTTCTCACTTTCCATTCTGATTGATTCAGACCTTTTGAGGGAATCTGCTTTTATTTGAGAAGCTTTTTCTTCTGCTGAAGATAAATCTTTCTTCGCCTTTTCTAAAGCTTGAGTTGCATTTAGGAGTCGATCTTCAGCATCTTTTAATTCAAGAAGGATTCCTTCTCTCCTTTTTTGGAGCATTTTACCTAAGAAACCAGGCAAAAATTTATAAAGACCGAATACTACTACAGCCCAATTAAGGATATTAGTTTCGAATAAATTGAAGTTCAATCCAAAACCTTCTGTAGCTAAAAGAGTTAAATTCATTTTTCTAGAATCAATCTATTAACAATAAGTTCGCTTAGCTCATCAGCCTGTTTAGAAAGTTGATCACGAGCGGCGGACGTCTGACTTACAATTTCTTGTCTTGCCTTTTCTTTTGAAGCATTTGCTTCATTATTAGCAAGTTCTAGTGCTTCTTTATAAAGCTTGTCAGACTCATTCTCAGCTTCGCTCACAATTCTTTGGGCTTCTGCACGTGCACTTTGAAGCTGAGTTAATAAATCAGCTTCTAATTTTTTAACCTCAGAAAGTTTATTTTTGGCATCAATAATATTATTACTTACAAACTTTTCTCTTTTTTCTACAACATTGCCAACAGGCTTAAAAAAGAGAGAATTTAATATGTAAGTAAGCGCAACTACTTGTATTGCCATTAGTGGCAAAGTGGCATTTATATCAAATAATCCACCCTCTGTAGCACCAAAAAAATTAAAGGCCAACATATGATTCAGTTGAAGTTAAAAAATTAAATTTAAATATTGCTAATAAGAATTAGAAGCAATATTAACTTTTAGGAAAAAGGATTCGCAAAAAGTAGTACCAAAGCCACAACTAATCCGTAAATTGTTAATGACTCCATGAAAGCGAAAGACAAAAGAAGAGTTCCTCTGATTTTACCTTCAGCTTCTGGCTGACGGGCAATGCCCTCAACAGCACCTTGAGCTGCGTTACCTTGTCCAAGACCTGGGCCAATAGCACCTAGACCAACTGCTAAACCAGCAGCTACAACTGATGCAGCGGAAGTAATCGAATCCATAATTTTGAAATAAAGAGCTTAATACTTGTGATAATCTTTGTTGTCATACACGCTTGGACATCCTTTGTTTTAAGAATGGGTCTGATATTTTCAGACCTACGCGATTAGATATTTTGCCAGATTACAGACCCTTTGTAAAAGCGTCTGAATGTATCAGAAAACAGCTAATGATGTTCTTCAACAGCTTCTCCAATGTAGTAGGCCGCTAAAGTTGCAAAAATCAATGCCTGAATTGCACTAGTAAATAATCCTAGGAACATAACAGGTATTGGGAGAATTAGCGGAACTAAAAAGACTAGAACACCAACAACGAGTTCATCAGCCAAAATATTTCCAAATAGCCTGAAAGAGAGCGATAAAGGTTTCGTAAAGTCCTCTAGAATTTTAAAAGGAAGCATAATTGGAGTTGGATGAACATAGTATTCGAAGTATCTCCAACCCTTATTGCTTAAACCAGCATAGAAATAAGAAAGTGAAACCAATAAAGCCAAGGCAATAGTTGTATTGATATCTGCAGTAGGTGCTCCTAATTCTCCACTTGGTAACTTAATCAATCTCCAAGGAATTAAAGCCCCTCCCCAATTACTAACAAAGACGAATAAAAATAAAGTCCCTATAAATGGCATCCAATCTCTATAAACTTTTTCACCTATTTGCGTCCTAGCAAGATCTCTTATGTAATCCCAGAGGAACTCAAGCAGGTTTTGAAGGCCTTTAGGATCATTTTCCATTTTTTTAGTTCCTAAAGAAATAAAAACTAATAACGCTCCTAATAAAATCCAAGATGTTAAAAATACCTGCCCATGAAGTCTGATATTTCCAATTTGCCAATAAAGATGTTGACCAACTTCTAATGCTGCAAAATTTGTTAGCAAGGAATTAAAAAACATTTGTTTTGAATAAAAAAAATTTACTTAAGAACGTGAAAAATAAAGAATGAGTGAAGGCTTATAAATGAAAAAACCTATCATTGCAGGAAAAATATCCAAAGATCCTAGCTTGCTCGCAAAAATAAAGAGGCAAACTGGAACTAATAGTTGCAATTTTGATACACCTGATAATTCTTTACCAAGTTTCCCTATACTTTTGGCAAGCAAACGTAGGTAAAAAATGCCGGCAATTGCACCTATAAAAATACTAAAACCAAAAGTAAAGCCTAGAAAAATTCCAGTTATTGATGCTAATAAAATAGAAACAATAAAAGTAATTCCAAAAATTGTTAATTGCAATTTTGTGTATTCATCATTTTGGGAAAGCAAGTGATCTATTTGATTGGCAATGCCAGATTTACTTTCTTTGATGATCGAATTATTCAGGGTTTGAGGAAATTGAACATTCTCATTAGAAGGATGCTCAAGTTTTTTTCTATTTGAGTCCACTGATGTGAACATAGTTTAGAAACCCCTCTGAATGGTTTTAAGTAAGTATATAAACTCACGGAATCTATCACGGAGAGGTGACTTTTAGCTAGTTTTTTTTTATAAAAAATTAATTCTTAAGATTTATGATGAATCTGTAGGCCATTTTTTACTTTATTCTTCAAAAAAAAATTTATGAAAAGTTATCTTTTTAATTGCGTTAACACTTTAAAACGTTAATAAAAGACTTGGCAAAATCTCAATTAAACGTCTCAATAGTAAATATACATCTAAAAAATTGGAGATAAGTCAAGAAAAAATAAAATATAAAAGAATTTCTAAAAGAAAAAAAACCTTTAGTTCTATTTACAAAAAAAATTTCAGCAATTTAACAGAATCTATATTTCCCTTACCTTGGGCGATATGGCCTTATGAAGCAAAAATCCTCATTGTCATCATTGGAATTTGGTCAATATTAGGAATATGCATACTAGGTTCATCTAGTTGGTGGGTGGCTAGTAGGGAAATGGGAAATTGGGCTTACTTCTTAAAAAAACAAATCATTTGGACAATTCCAGGAATTGGTTTGTTTTATTTCTTACTTAATACAAACATTAGAAATCTTTTAAAGTTTTCAAGGATTATTTTTTATATTTTATTCTTTTTGATTTTCCTCACCAATCTTACTGGAATTACAGTTAATGGATCCTCAAGATGGCTAGTGCTTGGCAATTTACGTCTCCAGCCATCTGAACTAATAAAACCTTTTCTAATTCTAGAAGCTTCTAATCTTTTCGCACATTGGAATTTAGTAAAGAATGATAAAAAATTAATTTCAATAACAACCTTTGGTTTATTAATTTTATTTATACTTAAACAGCCTAATTTAAGTACTGCATCATTAACTGGAATTCTTCTTTGGGTAATGGGTTTATGTGGAGGGGTAAAACTTAGCTCTCTTTTCTCATTTGCTTCAATAGGATTAATCACTGGATGTATAAGCATCCTTAATAACGAATATCAAAAACTGAGAGTTACTTCATTTATAAATCCTTGGAAAGATCAACAAGAAAATGGATTTCAATTGGTTCAAAGTTTATTAGCTGTAGGTTCGGGTGGTCTATTTGGCCAAGGTTTTGGACTGTCGATACAAAAATTACAGTATCTGCCGTTCATGTATACAGATTTTATTTTTGCCATTTTTGCGGAAGAATTTGGTTTATTGGGGTGTACTTTATTCTTAGGATTTTTAGCAGTATTCTCTTATATAAGCCTAAGAATTAGTCTTAAGTGCAGAAACAATTATACAAAATTAGTTGCTATCGGATGTGGTGTGTTGTTGACAGGTCAATCAATAATGCATATTGCTGTAGCAACAGGTTCAATGCCTACTACAGGGTTACCACTACCTTTCATAAGTTATGGTGGCAATTCATTAATAGCGTCTTTTTTTATTGCAGGGATGTTAGTTAGATGTTCATTAGAGTCAACAGGATTCATTGGTATGATTAGTACACGAAAGACTCTTAATTAGTTAGAATTTAAAAGATTAAATCCAAGCTATCGAATCATTTTATTTAGTTATTTCAGAATTATCTCAAAAGGGTAATCTGCTTATGCAGAATGGTCTTAATAGTCCCGGACCATTTACTATATTTTTGGTTTTCAGCGCAGGACTTTTAACAAGTCTTGGGCCATGTTCATTATCATTACTGCCAGTGACTATTGCTTATATAGGGGGAACAGAGAAAAATAAATTTAAACTTATTAGTTTTTCAGGAGGTGTAGTTTTTTCTCTTGTTGCACTGGGGGCTGCGAGTGGATTCTTAGGTAAAATATATGGGCAAATTCCATCTTATTACACTTCATTTGTTGCTCTAATAGCAATAATAATGGGTTTAAATTTATTAGGAATTCTAAAGTTTCAGTTTCCGAATGGACCTGATATAAAAATAATTGAAGATAAAATACCAACACTTATAGCACCTTTTGCTATAGGGACTACTTTTGGACTAGCTTCTTCACCTTGCATTACTCCAGTTTTAGCAACTCTTTTGGCTTGGGTATCGCAAGCTAAAAACCCCATAATATCTATTATTTTTTTATTTTTCTTTGGGATAGGCCAAGTTACCCCATTAATCATTGCAGGAGCTACTGCAGAAAACTTAAAGCAATTTTTAGCACTTAGAAAATTTAGTCAAATAATTCCGACTTTAAGTGGGATATTTTTAGTTTCCCTAGGGTTAATAAATTTAGTTTCAAATTGGATTTAAATGATTATTTTTAAGAGTCTAATTTTAAAAATATCAAGTTTAAGATTTGCTATATCGCTGATAATCTTCATTGCTATTGCCAGTGGAATAGGTACCTTTATACCTCAAGGTAATAGCAGTAAATTCTATATAGATAATTTCGATAGTGCTCCCATTTTTGGATTTTTAGATGGAGGAAAAGTCTTAAAACTTCAATTGGATCATATATATACAAGCTTTTGGTTTTTATTTACATTAATTCTTCTTTGCATTTCTCTGGCAGCTTGTAGTTTCAGGAGGCAAATTCCTTCATTAAAAGCTTCATTAAAATGGATTGAATATAAGAGCGAAAAAAAATTTAGCAAACTGCAACTAACTACGAGTTATCCAATCAATCAAGATGGAGAACATATATCAAAAGTAGATTTATTTCTTAAAAAAAAAGGATGGAAAACATACAAATTTAATAGTCATATTTCTGCAAGAAAGGGGTTAATTGGAAAAATCGGTCCTTTAGTTGTACATATCGGATTAATAGTCTTACTTATAGGTTCAGCATATGGAAGTTTTACAAGTCAATCAAAAGAACAATATTTACTGCCTGGAGAAACTTTAGATCTTGTTAATGAGAGCACAAACTCAAAAGCCAAGGTAAAATTAGTCGATTTTTCTATAGAACGTGAAAGTGATGGTGTGCCCAAACAGTTTATTTCAAAATTAAATTTTTCTTCTGAAGATCTAAATTTAAATGAAATAAAAACAACCAAAGTTAATCACCCAATCAGGTTTAAAGGATTAACTATTTATCAAGCAGATTGGGCAATACCAAATGTTGTTTTAGAAATAGATAATATCCTTTATCAATTACAATTAAAGGAGATTCCAGAAATCGGTAATCAAGTTTGGGGAGTTTTAGTTGAATTAGGATCGGAGACTAAAAAAAATTTCCTTTTAACAATAGATAATGAAAATGGTCCACTTAAAATTTCGAATATAGAAAATTTTTCCGGTAATAATCTCTATATCAATGACGATCCTTTAGAAGTTAACTCTTCAAAAGTATCTCTGAAAAAAATAATCCCTAGCAGTGGATTAATAATTAAAAATGATCCGTCAATACCATTTATTTACTTTTCTTTCATCTTAATAATTTTTGGAACAATAATAAGTCTTATACCAACTAACCAATTATGGATTCTGGTAAATAAAGAATCGCAAAAGTTATCTATTGGAGGCCTTAGTAATAAAAATCTAGTTGGTTTTAAAAAAGAATTTTTTAAATTATCAGACGAAATAAAAAATTTTTAATTTCTTTTCTTCCCACTATAAATATCTAACTGCATAGAAACATTCCCCCTGGGGTTAAATGCAGCATTTAAATGTATCCAATGAGGTGAACCTTCATTCACTAAATCATCCATAATTCTATTCACAACTTCCTCATGTGATATTTTTATATCCCTAAAATTATTAATATAAAGCTTTAAAGACTTCAACTCATAGACTTTCAAATTAGGTTGATAAATAATATTTAGCTTTGCAAAATCTGGATAACCAGAAAAGGGGCACTTACATGTAAATTCAGGTAACTGAATAGAAATTTCATAAATTCTTTTCTTATTTGGATTATCGAAACAAATTATTTTTGATTCTTCAATAATTCTTTCACCATATAGCGGTCTTTGAGTCGAATCTTCTAATTTAGCTGTACTCATTTTTAGTAGAACTTTTTACTAAACTATATAAAAACTATATATAAAGATAAAAATTCGCAAAAGTATCAACAAATCTAAGTATTACAATTGACTAAGTCAAAAGCTGTTAAATCTTATTTTTGTATCAATAGTAACATTCATAATGTCCGCCAAAAGGTTTATATGTGTTTAGTTTAATGAAAAATTAATGGACATTTGTTTGATAACTATCGATAACAACTTAAATAAATCTCTTCAACCAAAAACTGCATTTGGAATGTTATGGCTTCAAACACACTTTGAGAATGATCAGTGGGAAGCGTTGTCAAATAGTACAGTAATAATTTCTGAAGAAAATTCCCAACTATTAATTAAAGACGCCAAGAATTCAGGCCTTAATGTTGAATGTTTTTCTGATATTTCAATGTTGGATGTTTTTCCAAAAAACAATTAAAATAAGAATATTCAATCTTTAATCATGAAGAAAATTGAAGCAATCATACGTCCATTTAAGCTGGAGGATGTAAAAATTGCATTAGTAAATTCCGGTATTGTTGGAATGACAGTTAGTGAAGTTAGAGGTTTTGGAAGGCAAAAAGGACAAGTTGAAAGATATAGAGGTTCCGAATTTACTGTTGAATTCCTTCAAAAACTTAAAGTAGAAGTTGTCGTAGAAGATGAAAAGGTTAATTCAGTCATAGATGCGATTGCCGAAGCAGCAAAAACTGGAGAGATAGGTGACGGAAAAATATTCATCACATCAATTGATTCTGTTGTGAGAATTAGAACTGGCGACAAAGACGAAGAAGCACTTTAATTCAAAGAGTTTCTTTTACTAAATTTTGTATATATTCACTATTAATATTAGTATTTGATTGACTTCCTAAGGTCATCCAAGCTAAATATTCATGATTTCCAGCAGGTCCTACTAGAGGAGAAGCTATCAAATTCTTTATATTCCATTGGAAATTCTTAGCAGCATAAATAACAGACTCTATAGCCTCAGTGTGGAATTTAGGATTGCGAACAACACCTCCTTTACTGACTTTATCTTTACCCACCTCAAATTGGGGTTTAATTAAAAATATTCCCTCAATACAATCACCTTCTAATAAATTTCCAATTGATTTAAAAACTAATTTTAATGAAATAAAAGATAAATCAGCAACCACAAAATTTGGTAATTTGTTACTTTTAGATAAAAGATCATCAGGTTTTAAATTTCGAATATTAGTTCGTTCAAAAAGAATGACTTTTGGGTTATTTCTAATCTTCCATGCAGTCTGCCCATAACCAACATCTATCCCATAAACTAACTTTGCTCCTTGTTGCAATAAGCAATCAGTAAATCCCCCAGTAGAGATTCCTGCGTCAATACATATTTTATCTTTTACTTTAATTTCAAGTTTATTAAATGCCTCCATTAATTTTTCGCCCCCCCTTGATACAAACATAGGTTCCGAATCAATAAAAAATTCAGATCCAATTAATACTTGTTGTCCAGGTTTATCCCATACTTTTCCATTTATATCTCTAACCTTGCCCGCAAGAATTAAACCTTGGGCTTTTTGACGAGTTTCACATAAACCACTTTTAAGAAGATAAAGGTCTAATCTACTTTTTTTAATCATCTAATAATCAATAAAAAAGACTGAATAATGAACTTCTACAAGATTAAGATCCAAATTCTTTAATACCTTCCAATTTTAAATAAGAACTTAAAAATTACCCATTATTAACGAAAGGAATAAATGCAAACATTTTCATATTTAAGCTTACTTAATTAACCAGAAAAATGTTACATAAGAAAATAATAGCCAGGCAAATATGTTCAATGGCAAGTACATCTTTAAGGTATAGAGCAATAATTCGATTTTGGTTATAAAGTTTAAATTGATAATTAATAAAAATTGTGATCGAGCGTTACACATTACCCGAAATGGGGAAAATCTGGACTGATAGCGCAAAATTCCAGAGTTGGCTTAAGGTTGAAATAGCTGCATGTGAAGCAAATTTTTCCCTCGGAAAAATTCCTGAGAATGCCATGAAAAAGATACGTTCAAATGCAAAGTTTGATGAATCTAGAATTACAGAAATTGAGAAAGAAGTTAAACATGATGTCATAGCATTTCTTACAAGTGTTAATGAATTTGTGGGAGATTCTGGAAGATATATACATGTTGGTATGACCAGTAGTGATGTACTTGATACAGGCTTATCTCTTCAGTTAAAGGATTCTTGCGAATTGTTATTAGCAGAAATTGAGAACCTAGAAAATGAAGTCAGATTATTAGCAAGGAAGCATAAAAATACATTAATGATTGGCAGATCTCATGCAATTCATGGTGAGCCAATTTCCTTTGGTTTTAAACTTGCTGGATGGTTAGCAGAAATAATAAGGAACAAAAAAAGATTATTAATACTGAAAGAATCTGTAGCTATTGGACAAATTAGTGGTGCAATGGGAACTTACGCTAATACGAATCCCAAAGTGGAACAAATAACTTGTGATTTACTTGGCTTAAAACCAGATACAGCAAGTACGCAGGTTATATCAAGAGACAGACATGCAGAATACGTGCAAACTATCGCACTAGTTGGCGCTTCTCTAGATAGATTCGCAACTGAAATAAGAAATTTACAAAGAACTGATGTTTAGAGGTCGAGGAGGGCTTTACAAAAGGGCAAAAAGGTAGTTCTGCCATGCCTCATAAAAGAAATCCTATTCGAAGTGAAAGAGTAAGCGGTTTAGCAAGAATTTTGAGAAGTTACGTCTTAACAGCTCTGGAAAATGTTCCACTTTGGCACGAAAGAGACATAAGCCATAGTTCAAATGAACGTATTATGTTACCTGACGTATCAATCTGTTTGCATTTCATGCTTAGGGAAATGAGAGATATAGTAAACAATTTGGAAGTTTATCCAAAAAATATGCTCAAAAATTTAAATATATATGGTGGCGTAATCTTTAGTCAGAAAGTTTTACTTTTGCTTGTAGAGAAGGGCTTTTCTAGAGAAAAAGCTTATAGCTTAGTACAAAAAAATGCTCATCAAGCCTGGAATACTCAGAATGGGGATTTCAAACAAAATATAGAGAGAGATAATGAAATAATGGATCTTATTGATCAAAGTGACTTAGAGGAATGTTTTAATCCTTCAATTCATCTCAATAATTTAAGTGTAATATGGGAGAAGTTAGGTATCTAGGATTACTGAAAACCTTATCTAAGTTAAACCAGTGTTTTCAGAGGAATAATGACAAAAAACTTTAGGATTGAAAAAGATAGTATGGGAACAATAGAGGTTCCCATGGAAGCTTTGTGGGGCGCTCAAACACAAAGATCTATAATAAATTTTTCTATTGGAGAAGAATTAATTCCAATTGAGTTAATTTATTCACTCACCCTCATAAAAAAAGCTGCTTCAATTGCAAATTTCAATTTAGGTTTAATAGATAAAAGGAAAAAAGATTTGATTGTAGAGGCATGTACGGAAATACTTGATGGGCTTCACGATT
>CACBAW010000019.1 GCA_902537275.1 uncultured Synechococcaceae cyanobacterium | reverse complement strand
TGAAAAGAATCAACGAGTGCTAGTCACAACACTTACTAAGAGAATGGCTGAAGATCTAACTGATTTTTTATCTGAAAATAAAGTAAGAGTTAGATATTTGCATTCCGAAATCCATTCAATTGAAAGAATTGAAATTATTCAAGACCTCAGAATGGGCGAATATGATGTTTTGGTAGGAGTTAATTTATTAAGAGAGGGACTTGATCTCCCTGAAGTATCTTTAGTTGCCATTTTAGATGCTGATAAAGAAGGTTTTCTCAGGGCTGAAAGGTCATTGATTCAAACAATAGGAAGAGCTGCAAGACATGTTGAAGGTGTTGCCTTGCTTTATGCAGATAACTTCACAGATTCAATGAAAAGAGCAATATCTGAAACTGAAAGAAGAAGAACTATTCAAAAAAAATATAACAAAGTCAATGGTATTACTCCAAAACCTGCAGGCAAAAAAATTGAAAATTCAATATTATCTTTTCTAGAACTTTCCAGAAAACTAGATGCTGGTGGTTTATCTAAAGATTTAATAAATATAGTTAATAACAAAACTGACGCAATTCTCAGTTCCAGTGATAATCAATGTTTGCTCGAAGAATTGCCTGACTTAATAGAAAAGTTAGAAATTAAAATGAAAGATGCTGCAAAAGAGTTAAATTTTGAAGAAGCAGCAAATTTGAGGGATAGAATCAAAAAATTAAGACAAAAATTGGCGAGAAATAATTAAAAAGAACTTATTTTTCTAATTCGAAATGATTATGAATAGCATTAACCGCTTTGTCACAATCTTTTTCTAAGACAATACATGAAGTCCTGATTTCACTAGTGGCAATCATTTCAATATTGATATTTTGGTCAGCCAATGCTCTAAATATTTTTCCAGCCGTTCCAACCTTAAATGCCATTCCTGCTCCTACAGCACTTACTTTGGCTATAGCAGGGCCATCTTCTATGTATGATCCGGGTAATTTTTTTGTTAAAGCCTCAAAAACTAAGTTAGCTTTTTCTCTATCTTGTTTATTCATTGTAAGACTAATATCCTTAGTTTTTAAAGAGGAAATTCTTTCGGACTGAACGATAGTATCGATAAGTAAATTATTTTCAGCTAATGCTAAACATATCGATGCTGCTACACCTGGACGATCAGGCAGTTTTCGAAAACTTACTTGAACTTGGTTTTTATCTAATGCAATTCCTCTTACTTCAGGTTGATCTTGTTTTTCATTGATTGGATTAACAAATATTTGTGTATCAGATAACTTAAATTTCTCAGCAACAAATCTAATAGCTTTTGGTATATTATTGATTGCAATTACACAGCTGACTTTAATTTCACTAGTAGCTATTAACCTGACATTTATATTTGCTTGAGATAAAGTATCAAATAAATCAGCTGAAACACTAGGTCTCCCCATAATGCCTGCTCCTTGAATACTTAATTTAGTCATGTTTGTTTTTAAGTTATATTCTCCTCCTAATTGACTAGTTATAAGTTCACATTGTTCTGCAGTTTTTTTAACTTCTAATTCACTAACAGTAAATGTGATATCGTTTTTATTTCCATCATTTGTCGCTTGTATTATTAAATCTACACTAATATTTGCTTCTGAAAGTTTTTCAAATATTTGTGCAGCAATCCCAGGCCTGTCAGGAATATTTGAGAGACTGAATACTGCTTGGTTTTCTAATACCTCAAGACTATTGACTGTTTTTGTTAATTCTAAGCTTCCTCTTTTTAGCGGGAGAGGTTGGATTTGACTTTCTAGGAGAGTCCCACTTGAGTCACTTTGGCTTGATTTGACACACAATTTAATTCCATAATTGCGAGCAATTTCTACTGCTCTTGGATGCAGAACTGAAGCACCGACACTTGCAAGTTCAAGCATTTCCTCGCAGCTAATTTCATCTAAGAGTTTTGCATTAGGAACAATTCTTGGATCAGTAGTTAGAACCCCTGGAACGTCTGTATAAATTTCGCATGTCTCAGCTCCTAAAGCTGTTGATAAAGCTACTGCAGAAGTATCTGAACCACCTCTACCCAAAGTTGTAATTTCCATTGAACCCGTATGGCTTAATGTTGTTCCTTGAAATCCAGCCACTACAACTACAAAACCCTGATTTATATAATTTTGGATCCTTTCAATTTTAATATCCAGAATTCTCGCTTTACCATGAATTGATTCAGTAATAATTCCAACCTGGCTACCGGTCATTGAAATTGCAGGTATTCCGTATTCGTTTAATGCTATTGAGAGAAGAGCTATAGTTACTTGCTCTCCAGTTGAGAGAAGCATATCCAATTCTCTTCGATTAGGATTTTTACTAATTGATTCCGCTAAACAATTTAAATCATCTGTAGTTTGCCCCATTGCAGAGACAACTACGACAATTTCATTTCCTGCTTCTTTACTTTGACAGATGCTACTTGCAATATTTTTAATTTTTTTAATATCACCTACAGAAGTACCGCCAAATTTTTTTACTAGTAAAGCCATAATTAAATCATAATGTATATTCTTAAACTGATAATTTGGTTAACTTAAATTAATTAATTTCTCTGTAAAAACATTTATCGGATTATTACCTAGTTTTAGTAATGATTCAATATCTAATAAGTTACTCATCAAATTAATTAAATATTCTTGAGATACATTGTTGACTTTTCTTCGAATAAAAAAAATTCTCTTTGGATTAGAAATTCCTGCAAGATTACAAATCTTTTCTGCATTATCGTTACCTGAATTAACTGCTAATTTTATAATGGTATGAATTCTTATTTGACTAATTAAACCTGCATTTAATCTTAAAGCAGGTTCTCCTTTCTGTAAGGAATAATTTATTTCTATGAGGCTTTCATTAATATTTTTTTGTAAGAGAAGATCAATGATTTTGAAAATATTGGATTGATGATCACTAAATATTTTTTTTACATCAATACTTTTAAGAAAAAGTTGTGAATTCGAATCACTTGATACCGCAGAAAGGTATGTTTTTGCTTTGGCTAATTCATTTATTAGTTTGAAGCTATCATTACCAACTGAATCAATTATTAATTCAGCTGCATTTTTATCAATTTTGATATTCATTTCATTTGCTGCATCTTCTAAAAATCTTTTTTGTCCTTCATAGTCCCAGATTTCTGGTAAAGAAAATGACTTTTCTTTAGCTAAATTATTTTTGATAAGTTTTTGTAAAAGTTTAGTACTCTTTAGTCTTGAGTCTGGTTTTTTTATATTTTGTAAAATGAAATAAGTATTTTGAGGTATATTGTCATAAATTTTTTCAAATTTCGTTCTTAGAACCTCATTTTTGGTAGTAAAAATTGGATTATTTTTCAATGTAACTATTCTGTAGCCCTCTCCAAAAGGAGGCGTAAGAACTTCATCAAAAGCTTTATTGACTTGCTCATCATCATCTCCATTTAAATTTGTTACGTTTATTTCTTTCCATTCTTTGGATACTTCCTTATCAATTAATTTTTGAATAAATGTATTTTGAGCATTTAAATCATTACCCCATAATATTTGTATTGGCATAATAGCTCAATAAAAACGACATTTTAACTATGATTACTTCTAACACAAATTAAATTTAATGGTAATAGATCATCCAATCTTTTTGGAAAGCATCAGATTTATAAAATCTCATTTATTAGCCAATGATCTAAATTATTTGGAAAAAAAAGTGTTAGAGAGATTAGTCCATACTTCAGGAGATTTTTCAGTTCAAAATCTTCTAAATTTTAGTGAAGGTGCTTGCGAAAAAGGGCTTCAGGCTCTTAAAAATGGCGCTCCGATTTTAACTGATACTGATATGGCAGCAGCAGCAATAAAATCCATGGCAGAAAATACCACTAGGAATAAAGTATTCACAGCTGGGATGTGGTTTGGAAAAAATAATTATACAAACTTAACTAAAACTGCATATGGCTTAAGTGAAGGTTGGAAGGAGTTATCAGCTATGAATTCTGGAAGCAAATCACCTATTGTAGTTATTGGCAGTTCGCCTACAGCGTTAACTTATTTAATTGATATTTTAGAGAATGCAAAAGATTTACCAAGTTTAATTATCGGAATGCCTGTTGGATTTATTGGAGTAGAGAAAAGCAAAAACAAACTAATTTCTACCGATCTTCCTAGAATTGTTTTGAATTCAACTAGAGGAGGTGCGGCCATGGCTGCTGCCGCTGTTAACGCTTTATTGAGAGAAACTATTTAAAAAGTATTTACTTTATAAAAATTTCAAAAATCTACTTAATATCATAATTTAATTTGTTATTTTCTTCTAAAGAATTTAAAACTGATTTTGCTTTTTCTATAACTTCTTTTGGAACTCCTGCTAATTTAGCTGCTTCTATGCCATAGCTTTTGTTTGAGCCCCCTTTAATAATCCTGTGGCTAAAAATTAGCTGATCGTTATTTTGTTCTACTAAAACTTGAAAATTTTGTATATTCTTACTTGAATTTTTTAAATAATTAAGCTCATGATAGTGCGTAGCAAAAATAGTATTACATTGAATTTTTTTTGCAAGATATTCACTTACTGACCACGCTATTGAAAGTCCATCAAAAGTAGAGGTCCCTCTGCCTATCTCATCAAGTAAAACTAGTGAGCTAGAAGTTGCCTGATTTAGAATTGATGCAGTTTCAGACATTTCTACCATAAATGTTGATTGGCCAGATGATTGATCATCAACTGCCCCAATTCTTGTGAAAATCCTATCTGCAATCTTGATTTCAGCATAATTAGCAGGCACAAAGCTACCAATTTGTGTGAGAATTTGTATTAAACCAATTTGTCTTATAAAGCAACTTTTTCCGCTTGCATTGGGACCGGTTAATATAATTAATTTTTGATTATCCTCAAAAGAGATATCGTTTGCTACAAACTTTTTATCACTTAACAATTGCTCTACGATTGGATTTCTTCCTGCGATAATCTTTGAACTATTTTTTGTCATTGAATCATTTATTGGTATTAATAAAGGTTTTATAAAATTGTTTTCTACTGAAGTAATTGATAAACCAAGTAGTGCATCGAGAGATGCTATGGATTTTGCGATTGATCTTATTTGTTTTGTTTTTTCAGCAACTATATTTCTTAATTCGCAGAAAATTTCATATTCTTTGGATGAAGCTCTACTTTTTATTTGGAAAATCTTATTTTCTTTATTTTTAATTTCTGAAGTGATATACCTTTCTTCGTTAGTAAGTGTTTGCCTTTTGATCCAATGTTGTGGAGCTAAATTAACTTTTGACTTATTTATAGAAATGTAATAACCAAAATTTTTATGAAATTGAATTTTTAGGTTTGAAATTTTGCTAATTTTCCTTTCTTTTAATTCCTCTTTATTTAGCCACTCAGAGTAATCATCCATTAAATTGCGTAAACCATCTAATATATTGTTAACACCATCGTGGATCATGCCTCCTTCACTAATATTTAGGGGAGGATTTTCTATTAGTTTAAAACTTATAGTATCAGCTAATTCTAAGAGTCCTTCATCAATATTTTTTAATTGATTAGTCCAATCTGGGAGATCATATTTAAATAATTCAATTATGGATTTTAGTCTAGGCAATTTTTTTAAACCTTCAGCTATTGCAATTAAGTCTCTGGGACTTGCATGACCTGCACAAGCTCTACCTGCAAGTCTTTCTAAATCCCCCATTGCTCTAAGTAAGTTTTGGGTATCTACACGTAGTTGTTTAGATTCAATAAAGTTTGTAATTATGTTTTGTCTTTTATAAATTTCATTTACGTTTAATAGTGGTGAATCTATCCACCTTCTTAAACACCTTGCACCCATGCAAGTATAAGTTCTATCAATACTCCATAGTAGCGAACCTACGTAATTGTTTTCTCGTTGTGTATTTTTGATTTCTAAGTTTTTTTGAGTTTGATAATCAATAATTAATTTGTTGTTACCATATTGGATTTGTGGAAAGTCTAAGGAGATTTTTAAAGAAGAATCTTTCTCTAAATTTGAAGGATTAATTTTTTCTAAATAATTTAATAAACCTCCAAGTGATCTAGTTGCATTGTTTAAATTTTTAAGTCCTATTCCCTCTAGGTTTGCAATTTGGAAATAATTTTTTATTAGATAATTTGCTTCATTAATTCCAAAATTAGTCTCTTGAGAAACAGTATATGTAATTTGACTATTTCCTTTAATTAATAAATTTCTTACTGCATTGCTTCCTACAATGATTTCTGAAGAATCTAATTTAACAATTTCATCAAATAGTTTTGACAGAGATTGGCCTTCTAAAGTTATTAATTCTCCTGTGCTTACATCCGCTTTTGATATACCCCATTCATAAAATTCATCTGAGTTTTCTTCTGATAAATAAATAGCAGTAATCCAATTATTTTTCTTCGCTATCAACATCCCCTCTTCAATTACGGTCCCAGGAGTAATTATTCTTGTTATTCCTCTCTTAATTGGAGTCCCATAATTCCCAGAACTTTTTTCTAATTGATCGCATATAACCACAGAATAATTTTTTTTAATTAAATCAGCACAGTATCTCTCCATTGCATGATGGGGAACCCCTGCCATAGGGATTTTACCAATCTCTTTGCCAGCATCTTTACTGGTAAGCGTTATTTCTAAAAGGTTAGATATTAATACAGCGTCCTCAAAGAAACATTCAAAAAAATCTCCTAATCTATAAAGTAATAACCTATCCTTATTTTCTTCTTTTAGAGTTACATAATGCTTCATTACAGGAGTTAATTTCAGTTTTGAAACTGTTTTATAACTATATGATTCTTCATTGATGCAAACATTTTTGTTATTTGAAATTAAATCAGTCTTGAATCTATTTATTAAATTAGTTGAATTTTTTCTTTGTCTGGGTCTTTTTTGAGATTCTTTTTTTAAATCTTCCAAAGATAAATCTTCTGGAATTTTTGTTATTTCTTTTTGCTCATTATTATCATTATCAATCGCAAATAAATTCCTCTGAATTATTGTATTTTCTTCCATACTTTTTTAATTCCTAAATAGATATTAGGTAGAAATTTTTTTTTTGCATTTAAAGTGGCTAAAGTATGTAAATTTTCTCTAAAAATTATCATTTTCATGAGATTATAGTATCTATAATGTTTGAAACCTAAGACTGAATTATGCAGGCTGTTAACTTTTTCTTCGTAAATGCTCTACTTTTCGCTTCTTTAATTGCGGTAGTTGGAGTACCTGTTTTATATGTGACTCAACCTTCTACTGAGGAAGGACAGCGAGAAAGTAGGAGAAAAATTTATTCTATTGCTGCTGTTTGGGTTGTTTTGGTTTTTGTTACAGGGATAGTTTCTTCATTAGTTTGAACTTAATACCTTTTCGTGAGAGTCTATTAATATATCGAAGTAAAATTTAATGGCTATTTTTGAGGGTTCTTTTACTAATGCATCTACTTTAAAAGTTGGGATTGTAATAGCAAGATTTAATGATTTAATTACAAATAAAATTTTATCTGGTTGTCTTGATTGTTTAAAAAGACATGGTTTAGATACCTCTGAATTAAGCAATCAGGTAGATATAGTTTGGGTTCCTGGCTCATTCGAATTACCAATCGCAGCTAAAACCCTCATGAAAAAAAAGAGTTATGACGTTGTAATTGCTCTTGGGGCTGTGATCCGTGGAGAAACTTCCCACTATGATGTAGTTATATCTGAAGCGAGTAAAGGTATTTCACAAGTTTCAAATGAAAATAATGTTCCAATTATTTTTGGAGTTTTAACTACTGATACTATGCAGCAGGCTTTAGAAAGAGCAGGGATTAAAAATAATCTTGGTTGGAATTATGCCTTACAAGCAATTGAGATGGGATCCTTGATTAAAAATTTAAATTAATTGAAAAAATTTAATTATTTTTATCATTAATCCCTTCTTTGATATAAAATAGACAAGTCATGCGGATGTAGCTCAGTGGTAGAGCATCTCCTTGCCAAGGAGAATGTCGAGAGTTCGAATCTCTTCATCCGCTTTTAATGTTTTTATCTTTTAGGATATTCTTAATATAAAATTTGTAATGACAAGGGTAATTTCTATTGAGGATTTAAAGGAATTATTTACTAAACCTTATGGCGCAGATGCACCAACAAAAGAAAAATGGGCTGAATTTTATAATGAGAATGTTATTTTTACAGACCCAACTCAGGAAACAGAGGGCTTAGATTCTTATGTTAAAGCTCAAGAAAAGCTAGTTAAACGATGTGATGATGTTTTTTTAGAAACTCATGCCATTTCCATTAATGGGGATTGTGGATTTGTGGAATGGACAATGGGTTTAAAAATTATGGGTAAAGAATTTATTTATCCTGGAACTACTCGTTTATTATTTGGTGAAAATGGATTAATAAAAGAGCACAGAGATTACTTTGATTTTTGCGGCCCAACTTTTGGACCAGTTCCTATTTTAGGACCTTTTATAAGATGGCTTTATAGTAGATTTATTTCTTGATTTTCTTTTTTTTAAATAGAGTGTTTTTATATTTCATGAATCAATAAATTTTGAGAAGTAACATCTTTAAAATTAAACTGAGAATAAAACAATTTTTTATTTGTTGTCATTAAATATAACTTTTTTGTATTTTTAATTTTTTTAGAAGATAAAAGATTTTTTACAATTAATGTACCAAAACCTTTTCCTTGGTGATTTTCATCTATAACAATATCCCAAAGCACTCCGCGGTAAATCCCATCGGTTAAAGCTCTGCCAAAACCAACTATTTCTTTACCAACCCAAAGACTTATTACGACATCACTGTTAGCAAGACATTTTTTTAGATCATTAATTGTTCTTTTTTGTGCCCAGAAAGCATTGGTATCTAGTAATTTTTGTAGCTTAATTAATCCATTTGTAGGTTTAAGATTAGGACCTAATCCAAAAACTCTTAAACCTAAAGCTCCTTTAGCATGTTTGATTAGAGATATTTTTTTCATTTATTAAAAAGATTTTTGAAAAATTGATGTCAGCTAGGTTATTTTGTGACTTCAATCTAAATACCTTAATCGATCGTTTATATAAAATAAAGAGATAATATTTTTCTTCATTCTGTTGTAACGCACTAATTTATAATGTTTGTAATAAGATAAATTTTTTAAGGACTTTGACTTATGCTAAAACTTTTGTTGGGAGATCCGAATACACGAAAGTTAAAGCGCTATCAACCAATAGTGGAAGAGATAAATTTTTTAGAAGAAGAAATTTCTCAATTGACTGATGATGAGCTTAGAAAAGAAACTCAAAATCTTAAATCAAATATTTCAGCAGAATTAGATTCTAAAAAACAAAAAGAACTACTTGAAGAATTTCTTCCAAAAGCCTTCGCAATTGTAAGAGAAGCGAGTAAACGTGTTCTTGATATGAGACATTTTGATGTTCAGTTAATAGGCGGGATGGTTTTAAATGAGTGTCAAATTGCTGAGATGAAGACTGGAGAGGGAAAAACTCTTGTCGCAACTTTACCTTGTTATTTAAATGCTCTAACGGGAAAAGGTGTTCATGTTGTTACTGTAAATGATTATTTAGCTAGAAGGGATGCAGAGTGGATGGGACAAGTTCATCGTTTTTTAGGTTTATCCGTTGGTTTAATTCAGCAAGATATGAATCCAGTTGAAAGAAAGAAAAATTATGATTGTGATATTACTTATGCCACAAATTCAGAATTAGGATTTGATTATTTAAGAGATAATATGGCTACCGATATAAGTGAGGTAGTTCAAAGAAAATTTAATTACTGCGTAATTGATGAGGTTGATTCAATATTAATTGATGAAGCAAGAACGCCTTTAATAATTTCTGGCCAAGTTGAAAGGCCACAAGAAAAATATCAAAAAGCTGCAGAATTATCTCTGGCATTAGTCAAAGCAAAAGAATTAAGTAAAGATGGTATTGATCCAGAAGGCGATTATGAAGTTGATGAAAAACAGAGAAGTTGTATATTAACTGATCAGGGTTTTGCAAAATGTGAAGAGTATTTGGGAGTTAATGATTTATATAATCCTCAAGATCCTTGGGCGCACTATATAACTAACGCTTTAAAAGCCAAAGATTTATTTATTAAAGATGTAAATTATATTATTAAGAACGATGAGGCTGTCATAGTGGACGAATTTACTGGTAGGGTAATGCCAGGAAGACGTTGGAGCGATGGACAACATCAGGCAATAGAAGCAAAAGAGGGTCTTAAAATTCAGCCTGAGACTCAAACATTAGCATCCATAACTTATCAGAATTTTTTCCTTTTATATCCTGGATTAGCAGGAATGACGGGAACTGCAAAAACTGAGGAGGTTGAATTTGAAAAAACTTATAAATTAGAATCAACAGTTATACCGACAAATCAAATAAGAAAGAGAAAAGATTGGTCTGATCAAGTATTTAAGACAGAGATGGGTAAATGGAAAGCCGTTGCTAAAGAAACTGCACAAATTCATAAAGATGGTAGACCTGTTTTAGTTGGTACAACAAGTGTTGAAAAAAGTGAATTACTAAGTTCACTTTTATCTGCCGAAGAAATACCGCATAATTTGTTAAATGCTAAGCCAGAGAACGTTGAACGTGAGGCAGAAATTGTTGCTCAGGCGGGAAGAGCAGGTGCTGTTACTATTGCGACTAATATGGCTGGAAGGGGAACAGATATAATTCTTGGCGGTAATAGTGACTATATGGCAAGGCTTAAATTAAAAGAAATTTTAATTCCTTTGTTAGTCAAGCCCGATAATGAGCATAAGCCACCAATACCTAAACAAAGAAGTTCAAAATCTAAGGCTGGTTTTTCTACAAAAGCTGATTCAAATTTAAAAAAGAACATTTCAAATTCTTCAATAAGTCTTTTCCCTTGCAAACTAGATGAAGCAATTGAAAAGAAACTTTCTCTTTTGACCGATGAACTTGTCAAAGATTGGGGAGATAGACAACTTTCTGTCTTAGAGCTAGATGACAGGATAGCTACAGCTGCAGAAAAAGCACCAACTGACGATAACCTGATAAAGCTTTTGAGAGAATCTTTGTCTGATGTAAAAAAAGAATATGAGAAAGTTTTGATTCATGAAGAAAAAAAAGTAAGAGAAGCTGGCGGTTTACATGTCATTGGTACTGAGAGACATGAATCAAGAAGAGTAGATAATCAACTTAGAGGAAGAGCAGGAAGACAAGGTGATCTTGGAAGCACAAGATTCTTTTTATCTTTAGATGATAATTTGTTAAGGATTTTTGGAGGTGATAGAGTAGCAAATCTAATGAATGCTTTTAGGGTTGATGAAGATATGCCTATTGAGTCAGGAATGCTTACTAGGTCTCTAGAAAGTGCTCAAAAGAAAGTTGAAACCTATTATTACGATATTAGAAAACAAGTTTTTGAATACGACGAGGTAATGAACAATCAAAGAAAAGCAGTTTATGGCGAAAGACTAAGAGTATTGAAAGGAATTGATTTAAAGAGACAAGTAATAGGATATGGAGAAAGGACAATGATTGAAATTGTAGATGCTTATATTAATCCTGATCTTCCTCCTGAAGAATGGAATATTGATCAATTAATTTCCAAGGTTAAAGAATTTATATATTTATTAGATGATCTTAAATCTGATGATATTAATTTACTTTCAATAGAAGAATTAAAAAACTATCTTCAAGAGCAGTTGCGAATAGCTTATGATTTAAAGGAATCACAAATAGAAAATATTCGTCCAGGATTAATGAGAGAAGCTGAAAGATTTTTCATTTTGCAGCAAATCGACAATTTATGGCGAGAACATCTTCAATCCATGGATTCCCTAAGGGAATCAGTCGGATTGAGGGGTTATGGTCAAAAAGATCCATTAATCGAATATAAAAACGAAGGATATGACATGTTTCTCGAAATGATGACTAATATGAGGCGAAATGTAATTTATTCAATGTTTATGTTTCAACCTAAAACTGATGTTAATGATAATGAAAAAAATTAAATTAATATTTAATCATCTCCAAGAAATTCAAAAATTTCTTTGTCTTTAAGATTTTGAGAATCACCGAATTTAGAAATATCAATAGATTCTGAGCTGGCTATACATTGTAGAGTTTTTTGTAATTTCAGAATTTCATTTTCAAGAGAGTCTATCCTATCCATTAAATTTTTTATAACATTAGCTTCTGCATCTGGTAAGGCAGAATGAGCTAAGGGATTTACTTTGACACCACTTTGATGCACTACCCTGCCAGGAACCCCGACCACAGTGCTGTTCCCCTCAACATTTCGAACAACTACTGAGCCAGCACCAATACGGGTATTAGATCCTACCGTGATTGATCCAAGAACTTTTGCGCCAGCTCCGACAACAACATTTTCCATTAAGGTGGGGTGCCTTTTGCCATGGCTTTTACCAGTACCTCCTAATGTCACTCCTTGATAAAGCAAACAGTTATTTCCTATCTCAGCAGTTTCACCAATTACAACGCCCATTCCATGATCTATGAAAACCCTTTTACCAATTTTTGCCCCGGGATGAATTTCAATACCTGTAGCTAGCCTATTAAGATGACTAAGTAAACGGGGAATCAAAGGAATCTTTAATTGCCATAATTTATGCGTAAACCTATGTATAACTATTGCTTGAAAGCCAGGGTAGCAAAGAAATATCTCTACTATTCCTCTTGCAGCGGGATCTCTCTCTCTGATAATTTCTATATCTGATTTAAAAGTTTTCAATACCACAATTTAATTAATAACTCCTATTTCTTTTTTTAAATGATTTATTGTTTCGATACTTAAATAATTTTTAGCACATATTATTTGAGGTAATCTCATCAATTGAGAACGATTTTTTAACAATGTGTTTTCTACAACTGATAAACTAGGTCCATCACACACTATATGGTTCGAAGCCTTTAAAAGTGAGAGTAATCTACTTTTATTGTCTGAGATTGCCGTCATAAGCATTATTTCACTACCACGCATGCTATGTATAATTACTTCCGCTGCTCTTAATAAACCAGGACTTATGCTAACAATACCTACACAACTTCCAGTGTTTAATTCTTTGAGAATTTTTAATTCCTTTTGAAAGTCGCTCAAGTCAACTGCAATAGCGCGAACTCCATGTTGCTTGGCAACTTTTTCTAGAGGCTGTAAAAAATATCTGCTTGTGACAATCGTACCATTATTTGAATTACTCAAAACTTTTTCTAATTCTTCCATAGGAACAACTTCTACTGGTACATTAATTGTTGTAGAAAGGTCTTCTGCTATTAACATAGAAGCTCCAATATCTTCTCTAGGAGTACTGACAATGATTCTTGATCCGCACTTAATACGCCAATCAATTTCATTGTTTAATATCTCTCTCGTTTCTTGTAAAGTGAATCCAAGACCTATCAAGTTGTCAATAAACTTCTTTGCTTCTTGATCAGGTGCTTTATTTATTTTATTTTTTGAGTAAAGAGATTTTGTAAATTCTCTTTTAGTAAGATTATCTCTGACATAGATACCTGATCCAGCTATTGCTTCAACAACTCCATCTATTTCTAGTTGTCTGTAAACTTTGCTTATAGTATTTCGATGTAGCCCAGTCTGCATTGCAAGTTGCCTCGTACTAGGAAGTCTGTGTCCAGGAGGATAATGTCTTGCTGCAATTGCGAAACAAATTTGATTATTTAGTTGAGTAGATGCTGGGATATCACTGTCTTGTTGGATATGGAATCTCACTTTAAAACCCTGACTAATTTATTTTTGACCATGGTGACACTTTAATATTCGTCATACTTTATATTAGCAATTTTTCACCCATCAATTTTTTTAATGAGAGGAGTTTTTCGCGGGCTTAAAAACATAATCATGTTTCTTCCTTCCCTTTTTGGTTTTTGTTGAACTTCTGATTGCTCTTCTAAATCATTAGCCATTTTCAAAAGAAGTGTTTCAGCTAGATTTGAGTGTTGAATTTCTCTGCCCCTAAAAATTACGGTACATTTTACTTTGTCTCCCGATTTTAAAAATTTAGTAGCTTGACCTATCCGCACATCATAATCATGCTTATCAATTTTGTACCTCATTTTTACTTCTTTAACTTCTGTTTGGTGAGATTTTTTCCTTGCTTCTTTAGCTTTCTTTTCTTGTTCAAATTTATATTTTCCATAGTCCATGATCCTACAAACAGGAGGATTTGCTTTTTCGCTCACCAAAACTAAATCAAGTTCTCTTTGAGATGCTATTTCTAAAGCTTTTAATCTATCTATGACACCTAATTGTTTTCCATCTGAATCAACGACTCTTAACTGAGGGTATTTTATTCTTTCATTTATATTTGGCAGCTCTCTAACTGGAGCTCGGCGGTCAAAGCGTGGGCGTGGGGGCATTCAGTTAATTTAATAAATTGATTGGATGATGAACAAAATCTATTTTTATAATTTTAGCTTAAAAAAGCCTCTATCTTAATTATTGCATCTTTTAGCAGGTTTTTGTTATTAAGCCAAAGAGGATTATTTTTATTACGAAACCAAGTTTTTTGTCTTTTGGCAAATTGGATCGTTTTTTTCGTAGTTAACTCAATCGCTTCGTCCATTGTTGAATTGTTCTTTAAAAAATCCTTAGCTTCTCGGTAACCAATGGTTTCTAATATTGGCAAATCGAATCCGTATTTAGAGATAAGGTGGTTAGTCTCCTCAATAATTCCAGCTGAATACATATTTTTTGTTCTTTGTAAAATCCTTTCTTTTAAATTATCTCTATTTAATCCAAGCTCTAGTATTTTCCAGTCGGGCGGTTTTTGAACTTTCAGAGTTGACAAAGGTTTACCTGTCACATAGAAGACTTCTAAAGCTCTTATTGTTCTAATGTGGTCAGCAAAATTGATTTTTTCTGTCGATATTGGATCGCAATTTTTTAAAATTTCCCAACATTTTCTCTGGCCAAGTTCTTCTAATTGTCTTCTTAAATTATTTTGAGGAGGTATATCTGGTACAAGAAAACCTTTTGTTATTGAGTTCATATACAACCCACTTCCTCCAACAAGAAAAGGTAAATAATTTTGTTTAATTTCTTTATTAATTGATTTTTGAGCAATTTCTTGAAATTGTTTTACATTAATTGGATGGATTGGCTCCTCAATGTCTATTAAAAAATGCTTTATTTTTCTTTGTTGGTTTTTAGATGGCTTGGCTGTTCCAATATCCATAGACTTATAAATTTGCCTTGAATCGATATTGTGTATACGAGTTTTAAAATATTCTGCAATTTCAACAGCTAATTCTGTTTTACCACTTGCAGTAGGCCCAATTAAAGTTATTACATGAGGTGGATATGAAGACATATGAATTTCTGAAGAAAAAAATATTAGTTATATACTTAAAGAAGTTAAATTTTCCATTGACTGCGAGCCTTAATCTAATTGCGGTGGTAAGTTTAATTAAAGACCTTTTAAAAATAACATTTTAAAAGTTTAATATTTTTTTTATATTAAATGAGTGAGGACAAAAGATCTAATAAAATCTCAAATGATTATGGCGCGGAACAGATTCAGGTTTTAGAAGGTTTAGAACCAGTTCGAAAACGCCCTGGTATGTATATTGGTTCTACAGGACCTAAGGGATTACACCATTTAGTATATGAGGTAGTTGATAACTCCGTTGATGAAGCACTCGCAGGACATTGTGATCTTATAGAAATAGTTCTTCGAGCAGATGGTTCTGCTTTAATTTCTGATAATGGACGAGGTATTCCAACAGATATTCATCCAAGAACAGGGAAAAGTGCTTTGGAAACTGTACTAACTGTTCTTCATGCAGGAGGTAAATTTGGGAGTGGTGGTTATAAAGTTTCTGGTGGTTTGCATGGAGTAGGAATATCTGTAGTTAACGCTCTAAGCGAATGGGTTAATGTAACTGTTTATAGGGATAGTAAAGAATTTAATCAAAGATTTGAAAAAGGTGTATCAAAGGGTGAATTGCGTACTGAAAAGCAGACTGGCAAATCATCTAAGAAAGGTACAACTATTTGCTTTAAACCCGACAAAGAGATTTTTTCAGGCGGAATTGAATTTGAATATGCTTTACTTTCATCTAGATTAAGAGAACTAGCGTATCTTAATGGCGGAGTAAAAATTGTTTTTAGAGATGAAAGAAATCAATTATCAGATGGTACTTTTAAAGAAGAAATATATTTATATCAGGGTGGTATTAAAGAATATGTAGAATACATGAATGCTGAAAAAGAGTCGATTCATCCTGAAATAATATATGTTGATTCACAGAAAGAAAATGTATATGTAGAAGCAGCTTTGCAATGGTGTTCAGATGTATATTCAGATAATATCTTGGGATTTGCAAATAATATTAGAACTATTGATGGAGGAACTCATATAGAAGGGCTAAAGACTGTTCTGACAAGAACTTTCAATAATCTTGCAAAAAAAAGAGGTAAAAGAAAAGATATTGAAAAAAATTTAGCTGGCGAAAATATTAGGGAGGGTTTGACTGTTGTTTTATCGGTAAAAGTTCCAGATCCCGAATTTGAAGGGCAAACAAAAACAAAATTAGGAAATACAGAAGTAAGAGGAATTGTGGACTCTCTCATTGGTGAGGCTCTTACAAAATATATGGAATTTAATCCTGGAATTTTGGACCTAATTCTTGAAAAAGCAATTCAATCATTTAATGCGGCAGAAGCTGCAAGAAGGGCTAGAGAATTAGTAAGAAGAAAAAGTGTTCTAGAGAGTTCTACATTACCGGGAAAATTAGCAGATTGTAGTTCTAGAGATCCCTCAGAATCGGAAATTTATATAGTTGAAGGTGATTCGGCTGGAGGTTCTGCAAAACAAGGGCGAGATAGAAATTTTCAGGCTATTTTGCCTCTCAGGGGTAAAATTCTTAATATTGAAAAAACAGATGATACTAAAATTTATAAAAATACAGAAATACAGTCATTAATAACAGCTCTAGGATTAGGAATAAAAGGAGAGGAGTTCGACGAGAGCTCTTTGAGATATCATCGAGTTGTAATTATGACTGATGCTGATGTTGATGGTGCTCATATAAGAACTTTATTATTGACATTTTTTTATAGATACCAAAGAGAACTTGTTGAGAAAGGTTTTATATACATTGCTTGTCCCCCTTTATATAAAGTTGAAAGAGGTAAGAACCATAATTACTGTTATAACGAGAATCAATTAAAGGATACAATTCAAGGTTTTGGAGAAAATGCAAATTATAATATTCAAAGATTTAAGGGATTAGGTGAGATGATGCCAAAACAATTATGGGATACAACTATGAATCCTCAAACGAGGATGATGAAAAGGGTTGAGATAGAAGATGCACTTGAAGCCGACAGAATATTCAACATATTAATGGGAGATAAAGTTGCACCAAGGAGAGAATTTATTGAAACGCATAGTAGCAAATTAGATATGGCAACTTTAGATATATGATTAATAATCTTCTGAAGAATTTTTGCTTAATTACTTTTGCATTAATTGCTCCAATTACATTACCTGCTGGCGGCATCCAAAAAAGTTTAAATCAAGATAAGTTTCTTTGTAATACAAATGAAATTATATTGATTTCAAATACTTCTCTTTATTCTTGTCCGGAAATTCATGCTAAGGAATTATTAGTTCTTGATG